>NZ_JBFAHX010000037.1:0-76423 GCF_040654435.1 Streptomyces sp. NPDC050703 | reverse complement strand
GCGACGATGCCGACGACCTTGCCGTCCAGGCGGGCCAGGGCGCAGATGATGTTGCGCGCCCAGCGCTCGTGGACCTCCAGGTAGTCACCGTCGTCCACCAGCTCTTCGATGACCTGATGCATGTCGTACGGGCGGTTGCCGTCCACCGGGACCAGGTCGAGCAGCGCCTCGCCCGAGCGGTCCGCCGGGTCGTCGCAGTCGTGGGCCGGGGGGTTCTCGCGGTTGTTGGACGGCAGCATCGAGAGGAGGTAGCGGACTTCTTCGAGGCAGGTCTCCTCGTCGTCGTACGCGAAGTGGGCGACGCCCGACGTCTCCGCGTGGACGTCGGCGCCGCCCAGTCCGTTCTGCGTGATCTCCTCGCCCGTCACCGCGCGGACCACGTCCGGGCCCGTGATGAACATCTGCGAGGTGTCGCGGACCATGAACACGAAGTCCGTCAGCGCCGGGCTGTACGCCGCGCCGCCCGCGCACGGGCCCAGCATCACGCTGATCTGCGGGATCACACCCGATGCCTTGGTGTTGCGCTGGAAGATGCCGCCGTAGCCCGCCAGGGCCGTGACGCCCTCCTGGATGCGCGCGCCCGCGCCGTCGTTCAGCGAGACCAGCGGGGCGCCCGCGGCGATGGCCATGTCCATGATCTTGTGGATCTTCGTGGCGTGGGCCTCGCCGAGGGCTCCGCCGAAGATCCGGAAGTCGTGCGCGTAGACGAAGACCGTACGGCCCTCGACCGTGCCCCAGCCGGTGACGACGCCGTCGGTGTACGGCTTCTTCGCCTCCAGGCCGAAACCGGTCGCCCGGTGCCGGCGCAGGGGTTCGACCTCGCGGAACGAGCCCTCGTCCAGGAGCAGGTCGATGCGCTCGCGGACGGTGAGCTTGCCCTTGGCCTTCTGAGCGGCGGTGGCCGGTTCGCCGGGTCCCGCGAGGACCCGCTCCCGTATGTCCGCCAGCTCCGCGACGTGGAGTCTCATCTCTCCCCTTACCGGTCTCGAAGCCGTTCCCGGTCACCGGTCCGGTAGCCGACTCCGGTCACCGGTCCGGTGGCCGTCCCCGGCTGTCCTTGCCGTCGCCGGGGACGCGGCGTGTGTTCGGTCAGTTGTCCAGCTTGCGCAGGGCGCTGATCTGCAGCACGGCGAACGCGCCGACCACCAGTGCCTGCATGGGAATCCACACCGTGCCGATCGTGTTCGGGTCGAACCAGCCGAAGACCGCGGTGGCGATGCTCGCCACGGCCCAGAGGAGGTTGGCCTCGATGACGACCTTGGTGGCCGCGGCGGACGGCACGGCCTGGCGGGCCAGGAGGCCGACGAGCAGGCCGTACACGGTGAGGAACGCGCCGATGCCGCGCAGGAGCCCGGCGTCCATGTCGAGGAGGTCGCCGACGGGGCCCGCGGCGGCCAGGTAGATCAGGCCGTTGCCGCCGGTGACGAGGGCGTCGAGGCCGAGGAAGAGACGCAGCGGACGCGCGGCGGACGAGTTCGTGGCCGCGGTGCCGAGGCGAGCGGTTGTCTGGCTCGTGGTCATGAAAACTCCTGGTCTATACGGCTGGTGTTCGGCTGGTTGGGTGTGGTCGAAGGGCGGGGGCGAGGGTCTCCGCCGCCGCACGGGACGTGTGGGGACACGGCCCACGCGGGGCGGAGCCACCCGCTCTCCGTTCCGATGGTGGCAACTGGCGCTGATGGGGGGCTGACGCCGGTGCGGTGGGTGGCGGCTGGCGCGTGGGGGAGGGGGGTGTCGCCTTGTGCCGTAGGCGGACGGGGCATGGGCCGACGGGGGAGGACAGTGGGCCAGGGAGGGGGAGGCGTGGGGGAAGGGGGCGTCAAGGGGCGCTGGGGAGGGTGTCCCCGCGTGGCGGGCGCTTCCTTGTCCGGCGGGGACGGCCGCCAGCGCGCACCTCGGCGTCCGGCGGTGCTTCCGCGCTCGCCGGGGCGCCCGCACGGTGCGGATCTCGGCCGGACAACGCTTTCGCAAGGCGGGCACGTCCGCCCGGCCGTGACTTCCGTGCCCAGCGGGCGCCTCCGTGCAGCGTGCCCCTCCGCGCCCAGTGGTACTCGCGCCCAGCGGAGGCCCGCGACCCGTGTTGACGGGGGCGCACACGACCCGCTCGGCGCCGAGAGGCGAACCGCTCACGCCGGCTGCAACAGCACCGCGGCCGCCTGCGACAGGGAGGGATCATGGGCGAGGATCGCGTGTTCCACCTGGCGCAGGGAAGGGGACGGGTCAATGCCGAGTTCGTCGGAGAGGTGTCGCCGCATGGCGCGGTAGACGTTCAGCGCGTCCGCCTGGCGGCCCGAGCGGTACAGGGCCACCATCAATTGCTCGCAGAAGCGTTCCCGCAGAGGATGGTTGCTGTGCGCCTCGTGCAGCTCCGCGAGCATCGCCGCGTGCCGGCACAGCCGCAGCTCCGCCTCGAAGCGCAGTTCCATGGCCCGCATCCGGTATTCCTCGTAACGCGCGCAGGCCAGCTGGCAGATCGTGCCGCCCGGGAAATCACCGAACACCGGGCCGCGCCACATGGCGAGCGCCTGGCCCAGCAATTGCGCCGTGGCGATGTCGTCCGTGTCGCCCGCCGCCTCCGCCTGCCGGACAGCCTTGGTGAATTCCGCGGCGTCGAATTCGCCCTCGTGAATCGTGAGACGGTAGCCGGAGGGGTGCATCGTCACCCTCGGGACCGCGAGGTCCGGCTCCAGGCTCTTCAATTTGCGGCGGAGCCTGCTGATATGTGCCTGCAATGCGTTGACCTGCTTGTCGGGCAGGTCGTCGCCCCACATCTCCTCGACGAGGATTTCACCCGGGACCGGGCGGCCCTCGCTGACCAGCAGCGTCTGGATCAGGTTTCTCTGGAGATCTCCCGAGATCTCCGCGGCGCCTAATGCGGTGCGGATCTGCAGCGCTCCGAGAATCGAAAAGCTCAGCATGCCGTTTCCCCCTTGGCTTTCGTTGCTGCAACGTCGGGGCTGTTCACCTGCCGGGTCGCCAGGGCCATCGGTGCTGCGGTGTGGGGGACCGCGTGTGGAGGTCGGCGTGGCGATCTCTGGGCGTCCCCGACCGGGGGAGGCGCGGGGCGGGCCCCGTCGACTCCCTTCCGAGGGGAACCCTCCCACAGTATCATTCCTTTGGGAAGGTATTTTTTTGAACCAGTCGGGCAAGGCGGGCCAGAGGGGCCTTGACCTGCTGGTTCGTCAGGGAGATTGACGACACGCCCTGGACGTGGGACCGCCCCGGTCGGCCGATCCGCTCTCGCGGGGGCGCCGGGGCGGCCGCTTCGTCGAGGCGGGGGAGGCCCGACGAAGTGAATATGGAAGCTGAAGTTCCGCTGGCGGAGAGGGCAGGATTCGAACCTGCGTGGGCCCTGTGGACCCGACCGTGAGCCGTAGCTCGAAGTCCCCGATAAGCCGCTCCGGGCACCTCTCCCAGTTCAGTTGTGCGGTCGTGCGGTGGTGCAGTGGTGCTGTTGTGCCAGCGCTGGTGCGCCTTGCGGAGAGGGCAGGATTCGAACCTGCGTGGGCCCTGTGGACCCGACCGTGAGCCGAAGCTCGAAGTCCCCGATAAGCCGCTCCGGGCACCTCTCCCAGTTCAGTCGTGCGGTCGTGCGGTGGTGCAGTGGTGCCGGCGCTGGTGCGCCTTGCGGAGAGGGCAGGATTCGAACCTGCGTGGGCCCTGTGGACCCGACCGTGAGCCGAAGCTCGAAGTCCCCGATAAGCCGCTCCGGGCACCTCTCCTCGTTCCCGGCCCGGTTCCCCGTGCCGTTCACGAGAACAACATTGGCAGGTGGTTCTGACAGGACGCTGACGCGTCTCTGACGCGGGTCGTGAGCACGGCCCGCCGCCCCTGATTTCACCAGCCCATCAGCATTTCCGCCCTTCCCATCAAAGGGCCCGCGGTGCTCTACTCTCATCGACCGCAACGGCCTCCGAAAGGAATTCGGATCATGACCGTCACCACCGTGGAAAACCCGATTCTCCAGGCTGTCCGCACGCATACGCACACGGAGAATCCCAGCGCGTTCCTCGCGCTCAACAGCGGGAACAGTTCGTTCTCGCTGCCGGGGAAGGACGGCGTCGTCGTCTACCGCAGGACCGGCCGGTTCGCCGTCCAGTTCGGCGGGCCCTTCGCCGCCCCCGAGGAGTACGACACCCTCCTCGACGGGTTCCGGCGCCATGTGAAGGAGGAGGGGCTCACCCACGTCGGCGTCCAGCTCCAGCGCGCCGACGCCGAGCGGTACGCCGGACTGGGCTTCACCGTCAACCAGATCGGCGCCTCCTGGGCGGTGAGCCTCCCGGAGTTCACCCTGCGCGGCACCCGCTTCATGCAGTTGCGCAACAAGATCTCCCGGGCCCACCGCAACGGCCTGCAGATCCAGGAGGTCCCCGCCCACGCCTTCCAGGAGGCGCTGGAGACCATCGACGGCGCCTGGCTCTCCAGCAAGGGCGCCGCCAGGCCCCTGGAGTTCCTCGTCGGCGAGATCGGCGGCGAGGTGCAGGAGCAGCGGCGGCTCTTCGTCGGGACGATCGCCGGGGCGCCGGTCGCGTACATCTCGTACTCGCCCGTCTACGGCAGCAGGGCCGGCTGGATGCACGACCTCAGCCGGCGCGTGCCCGACGGGTCGCCGGGGCTGATGGAGGCCATCAACGCGCACGCCATCGAGGTGTTCCGGGGCGAGGGCGTCCAGTGGCTGCACTTCGGCTTCACGCCCTTCACCGGGCTCGACGCCGCGCACGAACTGGAGGGCCACAGCCCGGCGTTCCAGTGGATGATGCACGCCCTGTGGGCGGAGGGCGCCGCGCTCTACCCGGCGCAGACGCAGCTCTCGTACAAGCAGAAGTGGGCGCCGGACGCGCTCATTCCGGAGTACGTCGCCTTCGACGGCGCCGCGTCGCTCGCCTCGTTCGCGCACATCTTCCGTGCCTGCAACGCGTTCTGAGCACGCGGCGGGACCCACCAGCGCCACCTCGGTGACCCGATGACCTGAATGGCCCGAAGACCCGAAAACCCGAAGATCCGAAGACCCGACAGGAGACGATCGCCATGAGTGACAGCGCCGAAACCACGGGGACCACGCCCGCCGACGCCCTCAAGCACGCCATGATCGAGCAGCTCATGGGCATCATCGCGGCCCCGGACGACGAGGACGTGGCCCGTGCCGCGGACGCCGTGGTCGAAGAGCTCGACGCCCTGCTGCGGTCCGAGCCGGAGCCGGTGGCCTGACCGGCGCGACGCGGCGCGGCGCCGTCGCGGGAGGGCCGCGGGGAAGAGTCCCGGCCAGGTTCGCATCAGCGCCACATCAGCGCCGCACGGAACGCTGCAGAGACGTTCGCCCGGCGTCCGGCCGGTGGGGTACCGCACTGTGCCCCAGCGCATCCGGTGCGCCGGGCGGGCGCCGCCGCCCGGTTCGGGCACTTCTTCCGAGGAGAGCTTCGTATGCAGCGTCCGCACGTCCAAGAGACCGGTGTCGCCGTCGCCCCGCCGCACACCCAGGTCCCGCAGCGCACCGGGGCATCCGCCACGTTCTCCGAGCTGCTGAAACGGGTCAAGGCCGAGGGGCTGCTCGATCTCGACCCGAAGTACTACATAGGGCGGCTGGTCCGGAACACCACGCTGCTGGTGGCCGGGCTCACCGCGTTCTTCCTGGTGGGCGACTCGTGGTGGACGCTCGCCGTGGCGGTGTGGATGGGCCTCTGCGGGGGCCAGTCGTCGTTCATGTGGCACGACGCGGGCCACAAGGCGATGTTCCGGAACAAGAAGGCCGCCTCCGCCGTCGGCTACTTCCACGCCAACTTCGTCAACGGCGTCAGCTTCGGCTGGTGGGTCAACCACCACAACCGCCACCACAGCAACCCCAACCACCTCGACATGGACCCGGACATCGGCCGGCGTACCGCGATCTTCGATCTGAAGCAGTACGCGTCGAGGACCGGTGTGCAGCGCTTCATCGTGCGCTACCAGAGCGTGCTGTTCTTCGTGCTGCTCGTCCTTGAGTCGTTCAAGATGCACAAGACGGCCGTCCGGTCGATCCGGCAGGGTCTGACCAAGCGCCCCGTGCTGGAGTCCGCGCTGCTCCTCGCCCGTGCGGCGATCTATCTGACCTGCGTCTTCACGGTCCTCACGCCGCTCCAGGCGGTCGCCTTCATCCTCGTCCAGCAGGCCACCCTCGGCGTCTACTTCGGCA
The DNA here is from genome assembly GCF_040654435.1 of Streptomyces sp. NPDC050703. NCBI lineage: Bacteria > Bacillati > Actinomycetota > Actinomycetes > Kitasatosporales > Streptomycetaceae > Streptomyces > Streptomyces sp. NPDC050703. Next base: position 70,257 of record NZ_JBFAHX010000037.1, on the reverse strand, counting down.
TGATCTTCGCGCCGAACCACAAGGGCATGGACGTCCGCGACGGCGACGAGGAGACCCTGGACTGGCTGGAGCGCCAGGTCCTCACCTCGCGCAACATCCGCCCCTCCTGGTTCATCGACTTCCTGTACGGGGGGCTCAACTACCAGGTCGAGCACCACCTGTTCCCGGCCATGCCGCAGAAGAACCTGGGGCGCGCCCGCGAACTCACCCGCGAGTACTGCGCCGAGCGCGGAGTGCCCTACCACGAGGTCGGCTTCTTCGCCTCGTACCGCGAGGTCGCCGGCTACCTGCACGAGGTCAGCGCGCCCGTGCGCCGCGGTGAGGTCGACGCGCACCTGGGACGGGCCGCCTGATGGTCGACACGGTCACCAGACCGGGGGCGGGGGCCGGCACCGGCGCCCGCACCGGCCGCGCGACGCAGACCTCGATCGGGGTCCGGCTCGACCGGATGCCGATCACGCCGACGCACCGCAGCATCACCGCGGTGATCGGCGTCGGCCTGCTCTTCGACACCTTCGAGAACAACCTGTCGGGCACCATCGCCAAGGTGCTCCAGGACGACTTCGCGTTCGGGGCCACCGAGCTGAAGCTCGTGCTCGCCTCGGCCTTCATCGGCCAGTTCATCGGCTCGCTGCTGCTCGGCAAGATCGCCGACCGGTACGGGCGGCGCCGGGCGTTCCTGATCAACCTCGCGATCTACTCGGGGTTCTCGCTGCTCGGCGCCTTCTCGCCGAACGCCGCCTGGCTGATCGTGACCCGCTTCTTCGCCGGGGTCGGCATCGGCGCCGAGCAGAGTCTCAGCGACTGCTACCTGTCCGACGTGCTGCCCGCGAAGAAGCGCGGGCGATTCATCGCCTGGGCCTACACCCTGGCCTTCTGCGGGGTGCCCGCCGTGGGCTTCGCCGCCCTGTGGCTCGTCCCGCTGTCGCCGCTCGGCATCGACGGCTGGCGCTGGCTGTTCGTGATCGGGGCGCTCGGCTCGGCCGTGGTGTGGGTGCTGCGCAGGAAGCTCATCGAGTCACCGCGCTGGCTCGCGACCGCCGGGCGCGAGGACGAGGCGGACGCGCTCGTGTCGCGGATGGAGGCCGAGGTGCCCGACGGCGCCGCGGCCGGCTACCGCGCGGAGGTGGAGGCCGAGGTGGCGGCCGTCGAGAAGGCCGCCGCCGACGCCCCGGCCATCCGGCTGCGCGACATCTTCCAGCCGCGGCTGCGCCGCCGCACCATCATGCTCTGGATCTTCTGCTCGCTCTCGGTGGTCGGCTACTACGGCTTCGGCACCCTCGCGCCGCAGATCCTCGCGGCCAAGGGGTACGGGATCGTCGCGGGCCTCGGCTTCACCGCGGTCTGCTTCCTCGGCTACCCCGTGGGCTCCGCGCTCTCGCTGCCGATCATCGACCGCATGGAGCGCAAGAGGCTGGTGGCGCTGTCCGCCGCGGCGATGGTCGTGGCCGGGCTCGGCTTCTCCTTCGCGGGCTCGGCGGCCTGGATCATGGTGTTCGGCTTCGTCTACACCGTGTTCAGCAACGTCTTCTCCAGCGTCTCGCACGTGTACCTCGCCGAGCAGTACCCGACCGCCATCCGGGCCGCCGCGTCCGGCGCCGCGTACTCGCTGTCCAAGCTCAGCGCCGCCGCGCTGCCGTTCGTCCTGCTCCCGGTCCTGACGTCGTACGGGCCCGGCGCGCTGTTCGGTGTCATCGCCGCCGTGATGACCGCGCTCGCCGTGACCGTCCTGACCCTGGGCGACCGCACCACCGGCGTCTCGGTCGACCGGGTGCCCACCGGCTGACCGCCCTCCCCCTCCGCTTCTCCCCGCCCTGAACCCCTTCCCCACGACGGACTGATGAGGAACATGGCATGGCCTACGTCATCGCTCAGCCCTGCGCCGATGTGAAGGACAAGTCCTGCATCGACGAATGCCCCGTGGACTGCATCTACGAGGGCGGTCGCGCCCTCTACATCCACCCCGAGGAGTGCGTGGACTGCGGGGCCTGCGAACCCGTGTGTCCCGTGGAGGCCATCTACTTCGAGGACGACGTGCCCGCGTCCCTCGGTGACCACCGCGGCTCCAACGCCGACTTCTTCGCGGAGATCGGCTCCCCGGGCGGCGCGTCCGCGCTCGGTCCGCTGCCGCACGACTCCGCCCTCGTGGCGTCCCTGCCGCTGGCGGTGGCGTCATGAGCGGGCTGCTTGCCGGCAAGCGGATTCTCGTGACGGGCGTCCTCACCGAGGGCTCCATCGCCTTCCACGCGGCGAGGATCGCCCAGCTCGAAGGCGCCGAGGTGGTGCTGACCGGCTTCGGGCGGCTCTCCCTGATCGAACGCACCGCGGGCCTGCTGCCGAAGCCGGCCCCGGTCGTCGAGCTGGACGTCACCGACCAGGAGCACCTGGACGGGCTCGCGGAGCGGGTGCGCGCGGCCTTCGGGGACGACGGCGGGGGCGGGGCCGGGCTCGACGGCGTCGTGCACTCCATCGCGTACGGGCCGCCGGGCGCCTTCCACTTCCTCGACGGCGGCTGGGAGGACGTGTCGACCGCCGTGCACGTCTCCGCGTACTCCCTGAAGTCCCTGACCACCGCCTGTCTGCCGCTCATGGGGCCGCGCGGCGGCTCCGTGGTGGGTGTCACCTTCGACGCCACGGTGGCCTGGCCCAAGTACGACTGGATGGGGGTCGCCAAGGCGGCCCTGGAGTCCACCAGCCGCTACCTCGCCCGTGACCTGGGCGCCCGCGGCGTCCGCTGCAACCTCGTGGCGGCCGGGCCCCTGCGGTCCATGGCGGCCAAGTCCATCCCCGGCTTCTCCGAGCTGGCCGACGACTGGCACACCAGGGCGCCGGCCGGCTGGGACCTGAACGACCCGGAGCCGGCGGCCCGCGGCATCGTCGCGCTGCTCTCGGACTTCTTCCCCCGCACCACGGGGGAGATCGTGCACGTCGACGGCGGGGCCCACATGATGGGCGCCTGACCCGGCGCGGCCCGTACGGCGGTGGGGGAGTTCAGGTCACCTGAACTCCCCCACTCGTCGTTCCACGGACGGTGCGCCTCGGTCACTCGGTGGTGCCGTCCGGCAGGATGCGGCGGAACCCGGTGTACGAGATGAGTGCCTCCGGCAGCTCCACCGAGCCGTCCGCACGGGCGCCCTGCTCCAGGAGCGCGGCCACCGTGCGGCCGATGGGCAGCGCCGAGCCGTTGAGGGTCGCCGCGTGCTCCTTGCGGCCCTCGGCGGTGCGGACGCGGATGCCGGCGCGGCGGGCCTGGAAGGTGCCGCAGTCGGAGACGGAGGAGATCTCCCGGTAGGAGCCGCTGCCCGGCAGCCACACCTCGATGTCGTACGTCGTGCGGGCCGAGAACCCGAGGTCGCCCGCGGGCAGGAGCACCACCCGGTAGGAGAGTTCGAGGCGGCGCAGGCACTCCTCCGCGTGGCCCACCATCAGTTCGAGCTGTGCCGGCGCGTCGTCGGGGGCGCAGACGCGGACCAGCTCCACCTTCTCGAACTGGTGCAGCCGCAGGATGCCGCGGGTGTCCCTGCCGTACGCACCGGCCTCCGCGCGGAAGCAGGGGGTGCGGGACGTGAACGCGTACGGCAGGTCGCGGGCCTCAAGCGTCTGCTGGGCGAGCAGGTTGGTCAGCGGGACCTCGGCGGTCGGGATCAGGAACAGCTCACGGTCGCCGACCCGGGTGGCGAACAGGTCCTCCTCGAACTTGGGGAGCTGGCCCGTGCCCGTCATCGTGTCGCGGTTGACGAGGAACGGCACGGACTGCTCGGTGTAGCCGTGCTCGGCGGTGTGCAGGTCGAGGAAGAAGTCGGCGAGTGCGCGCTCCAGGCGGGCGCCGGGGCCGCGGCTCACCGTGAAGCGGGCGCCGGAGAGGCGGGCCGCCGACCTGCCGTCGAGGATGCCGAGCCGTTCGCCGATGTCGGCGTGGTGGCGGTCGTCGGCGGCCTCGCAGGGCGGCGGCCCGCCCCGGCGCACCTCCACCGCCTCCTTCTCCGAGTCGCCGTCGGGCACGGTGTCCAGCGGGACGTTGGGGATGGCGAGGACGAGGTCGGCGAGCCGGCGGCCCGCCTCCTTGGCGGCGGCCTCGGCCCGCTGGACGTCGGCGCGCAGCGCGCGGGCCGCCTCCTTGTCCTGCTCGGAGGGCGGCCCGGAACGGCGCCGCTTCGTCGCCCTGTTCATCTCGGCGCGCAGCCGCTCCACCTCGGCCTGCGCCTCGGCCCGGCCGCGGTGGGCCTCTTCGAGCGCGGTCACGTCGAGGTGGTGGCGGCGGCGGGCGAGCCGGCGGACGGCGTCGGGTCCGGCGGCGATGAGTTCACGTGGATCGTGCATGGCTGCTCCTGGGTTCGGGGCTCGGGAGAGGAGAAGAGGGGCCGTAATGCGCCGAGCCGCCCCCCTGGGCGAGGGGCGGCTGCGGCTCCTGCCGTGGCAGGGGTCGGGGGGTGGGGGTAGGGGGCGGGGGAGGCCAGGGTGGGAGCGGGGTGGCTCCGGCGCTCACGCGGGGGCGAGGGCCAGGACGGTGTTCTGGCCGCCGAACCCGCAGGAATTGCTGAGCGCCAGGTCGATGGGCATGGAGGTCGCCGTGTAGGCGAGCTTGATGTCGACCTCCGGGTCGGGCATCACCAGGTTGGCGATGGGCGGCACCAGTTCGTGTTCGATGCTCAGCAGCGTGAACGCCGCCTCCACCGCCCCGGCCGCCCCGAGGAGGTGGCCGGTCACGCCCTTGGTCGAGGTGACGAGCGGGTCCCCCTGGAGGGTCCGTTTCACCATCCTCGCCTCGGCGATGTCGTTGAGCGGTGTCGACGTTCCGTGGGCGTTCACGTGCTGCACGTCGTCCGGGTCGGCCCCGGCGTCGGCGAGGGCCGCGCGAACGGCCGCCTCGACGCCCGAGCCGTCCGGGTGCGGCGACGTCATGTGGTGGGCGTCCGCGGTGGCGCCGTAGCCGATGATCCGGCCGTGCTGGTGCGCCCCGCGGGCCCGTGCGTCCTCGACGCGTTCCATGACGAGGATGCCCGCGCCCTCACCCGCGACGAAGCCGTCCCGGTCGGCGTCGAAGGGGCGGGACGCGTGGGTCGGGTCGTCCTCGCGCCGGGACAGGGCGCCCATCTGCGCGAAGCCGGCCATCACCAGCGGCGTGATCATGGCCTCGCTGCCGCCCGCGAGGACGACGTCGCAGCGGCCGAGTGCCAGCAGGTCCCTGGCCGTGCCGATGGCCGTCGCCCCGGACGCGCAGGCGGTGGCCACCACCAGGTTGGGACCCGTCGCCCCGAACTCGATGGCCGTCTGACCGGCCAGCATGTTCGGCAGCTGCATCGGGAGCAGCAGCGGCGAGACCCGGGCGGCACCCTTCTCCCGCAGGGCGTGGTGCTGTTCCTCGACGGTGCCGGGACCGCCGTCGGCGCAGCCGAGCACCACGCCGACCCGGGCGCCGTCCCAGGTCTGCGGGTCGAGCCCGGCGTCGGCGATGGCCTCCTTGGCCGCGACGAGGGCGAACTGGACGAACCGGTCGAGACGGAGGGCCCGGCGGGCCGACAGGAGCGCTTCGGGGTCGAAGCCGGGCACACGGCAGGAGATCCGTACCGGGTTGTCCGCCAGTACGGGGTCGAACGCCGCGCCCGACCGGCCCTCGCAGACCGCCGCCCAGCTCGGCCCGACCCCGATGCCTCCCGGGGTGACGAGGCCGAGCCCGGTGACGGCGATGTCGATGCCGGCCATCAGACCTTCGCGCTCCTCGTCTCCATGAGCTCCACCATGTCGGCCACCGTGTCGGCCTCCAGGAGGTCGTCGTCGCTGACGTCGATGTCCAGTTCGGACTTGAGCAGCAGCGACAGCTCCACCACGGCGAGCGAGTCCAGCTCGATGTCGTCCTTGGTGGCTTCCGGGGTGATGGCCTCGGGGGACACCTTGAGCTTGTTGGACAGGATTTCCTTGAGCTGCTCCAGCATGACGATCCCTTTCGGAAGGCGTACGCGCCGTTCGGCGTACGGGTCTTGAGGAGGTACCGCCCGGCGCCGGCAGGCGTCAGACGGACTGCACTTCGGGCCAGACGAGCGTCGCGGCCCCCCAGGAGAGCCCGCCGCCGAACGCGGTGAGCAGTACCCGGTGCCCGGCCGTGAGCCGGCCGTCGGCCGCGGCCTGGGACAGCAGCAGCGGCAGGGACGCCGCTCCGGTGTTGCCGACGTGCTCGATGTTGCTGAGCTGCCGTTCCGCGGGGACGCCGAGCCGTTCGGCGACCGAGTCGAGGATGCGGGCGTTGGCCTGGTGTGCCGCGAACCGGTCCACGTCCGCGAGGCGCCAGCCCGCGAGCTCGGCCGCCTCCCGCGACGTGGCGGTCATCCGCTCCACCGCGTGCCGGTAGGTGTCGCGGCCGACCATCCGGAAGTACTCGTCGCCCGGCTCGGGCGGCGTCTCCGACGAGCGCTGGCGGGAGCCGCCGGCCGGCACCTCGATGAGGTGGCTCAGCTCGCCGTCGCTGCCGAGGACCAGCGGGCCGACCGCGCCCGGCTCGTCGGGCGAGCCGGCCCGCAGGACGACCGCCCCCGCGCCGTCCGCGAAGATCACCGCGGTGGTGCGGTCCTCGGGGTTGATGATGGTGGTGAACGCGTCGGCGGCCACGAGCAGCACCCGCTCGGCGAGCCCCGCCGCGATCAGCCCCGACGCGGACGCGAGCCCGTACAGGAAGCCCGAGCAGACGGCGGCGACGTCGAACGCCGCGACCTGGCCGAGCCCGAGCCGCGCCGCGACCTGCGGCGCGGTCGCGGGGCACGGCTGGTCGGGCGTGGTGGTGGCGAGCACGACCGCGTCCACCTGCTCCGTGCTCGCCGACTTCAGCGCGCGCAGACCGGCCTCCACCGCCAGGTCGGAGGTGGCGGTGCCCGGCGAGACCACGTAGCGCTCGGCGATTCCGGTGCGGGAGCGTATCCACGCGTCGGAGGTGTCGAGGTGCTGCGAGAGCTCGTCGTTGGTCACCAGGTTCGGCGGCACGTAGGAGCCGATGCCGCAGATCACCGCCGACCGGCCGAGAGGGCGGGCCGCGCCGCTCATGCGCCCGGCTCCGGGCTGCTGAGGACCTCGACCGGCAGGCCCATGTAGGCCATGCGGGACTCGGCCATCTCGTCGGTCCACTGCTCGGCCATGTCGTACCGCTGCTCGGGGGTGGTGTCGAGCATGCGGACGCCCGGCCAGATCTCGTAGTCGCCGATCTTGTCCGCGTGGTCGGCCATGCCCTTCTGGAAGAGCTCCTCGCGGTGGATGACGAACTCCCGGTCGGGCACCTCGTCCCAGAGCTTCACCCCGGCGCGCAGGATCTCCAGGAGCCGCGGCCGGTACTCGGGGTGGGCGGCCACGTGGTCGCGCAGGATGGTGCTCGCCACGGTGAGGTGGCGGATCTCGTCGATGGCGGTGCCGCGTGAGATCTCCCCCGTGGCGGGGGAGAGCGGCGTCCACTTGCGCTCGCTCAGCTCGGCGGCCGGTGCGAGCACGCCCTCGATGACGATGGCGAACACGGCGACGCCGCCGGGGAAGTCCTGCTGGTCGCGGACGATGTCGAGGGTGAAGTCGACCACCGGGTCCAGGACCCGCTCGCGGTAGTCGGCGGCCATCTCGTCGATGTCCTTGAGCAGGGTGCCCGCGGGCTCGCCCAGCTCCACCAGGTGGTTGCGGAAGACGCGGGCGTGCCGGGCCTCGTCGATGAGCTGGGTCGCGTAGAACTCCATCTCGGGGACGCCGGGCGCGAGCGACACGTAGTGGCCGAGCAGCCGCGTGGCGATCTCCTCGGACAGGCCGCGGAAGCCGAACTCCAGGATCAGCGCGTCCCGCAGCGGTCCCGGCGCCTTCAGGAAGTCGGGGACCGTCGCGTCCGCGTGGTGCCCGGTGGCGCCGCGGTCGCGCAGGGTGCCCTGGGCCACCGAGGTGAACCAGTAGGCGAGGTCGCAGTCGTCAGGGCCGAGGGTCAGTTCCTTCGCGCCGTCGAGTAGTCCCGGCGCCTTGTCCCAGTCGGCCTCGGGGGCCACAGAACCGGTCATGATGCCGTTGTCTCCTTCGTGGTGCGGGCGGGGTGCAGGGCGCCGGCGACGAGGCCGCCCGCGTAGCTGAACAGGGGCGGGGCGCTCTGGGCGGTGGCGCGCACGACGTAGCCGAGCAGGACCTCGCCGTCGCCCGCGCGGTGCGAGGAGTGCACCCGGCAGGTGTAGTGGGCGAGGGCCCCGGCCAGCCGGGGCGCGTGGGCGTAGGAGTCGTCCGTGTACGACAGGCCGTCGAACTGGGCGCTGCCGTCGGGGCGGGAGCTGTCCGCGAACCAGCGGGCCAGGTCGCCCTGGCCGCCGTCGAGGACGTTGACGACGAACCGCCCCTCGGCCGCGGCGAGCCGCGCGAACGACGACCCCGGCCGCATGGCGACCCCCACGAGCAGCGGCTCGCGGGAGACCAGCGTGACCGTGCTCGCCGTGGTGCCGTGCAGCACCCCGGCGTGGCCGACGGTGAGGACCGACACGGGCGACGCCAGGTGGTACAGCGCCCTGCGGCGCTCGGCGGGGTCCTGCCGCACCGGGCGGCGCAGCTGGGTCAGCGTGCTCATCGCAGGGCCTCCTCACGGGCCGGAGCGGACGTCTCGGCAGCCGCGGGGGCGGGCGCGGGGACCGCCACCGGAGCGGGGCGCCCGACGATGTGGCCGACCGGCTCCGGGTCCTGGGCGTGGCCCACCGGCTTGGGGTGTTCGAGCCCGAGGTCGTCCAGGATGCGCAGGTAGCCGCTCTGGCGGACCGGCTCGAAGGGCAGCGCGAAGGACTTCATGAAGTTGCCGAACAGACCGCGGTCGCCGAAGAGGTGGAAGGGCAGCACGAGCAGCGCCCACTCGGGACCGATCAGCCAGCACCAGGCGGCGGCCACCGCGGCCTGGGTGATGAGGCTGTGCATGACGTTGTAGAGGACGTAGTACACCTTGGAGATCGGCCGGCCGCCGCTGCGCTTGAACGCGATGGCGCCGGGGATGTAGCCGATCAGGTCGATGTACAGGAACAGCGCGACCGCCGGGAGCCAGCGGATCTCGCCGATGTGGGCGATGAGCAGCCCGGTGGTGACCGCGAAGCCCACCAGGTACTCGGCGCGGTGCAGGGAGAACGTCTTCGGTGTCTCGAAGGGATTTGCCTGGTCCATGGCTGGTCAGCTCCTGGCGGGGTTCTCAGGCGCCGACGGCGGCGGGCTGGGAGAGCTCTATGCCGCCCGTGACGCGCGTCGCGGGGAACAGACCGGTCAGCGACCAGGCGACGGTCTCCTTGATGACCCGCTCGGCGATCGGGTCGAGGATGCCTTCGAGGCTCGGGATGCCGAAGTCGAAGTCGGCGTCGAAGCGGACGGCGACGTCGTCGCCGGTCTGCGTGAGCGCCCAGGTGCCCACGAACGAGTCGAAGTCGCCGTCGCTCTGCTCGAAGCGGATCTCGCCCTGCTCCGGCAGGAAGACGTCGTCCTCGGTCCAGCGCAGCAGACCGGAGCGGAAGTGCAGCTCCCAGTCGGAACTGCAGTTCGCCTCGGGGTAGGTGGCGTGCACGGTGGTGGAGTTCACGTGCGGGGCCAGGTCGGGGTACTTCTCCCAGCGCCGCACGGCGTCGAAGACCGTCGCCATCTGCTCCGCGGGGACCACAGCTTCCAGTTCAACGTGTCGCACGATCAGTTGCCGCCTTTCGGCATGGTGGCCGCGCCCCGCACGAGGTCGCGCGTGGCCAGGTCGAAGGAGTTGAGGAGGAACTCCACGTCGGTGTCGCTCAGGACGGCGGGCGGCGTGAACCGCACCACCGAGCTGCCGTTCATGGAGTGGTTCGCGACCACCCCGTGGTTGAAGAGCTCGATCAGGAGTTCGCCGGCGAGTCCGGCCTCGACGAGCTCCACGCCGATCAGCAGGCCCTGGCCGCGCACGTCCACGACGAGTTCGGGGATGTTGCGGTACGCGATCTCGGCGATCCGCGGCAGGAGGGCGGCGCCCAGGTCGGTGGCCCGGGTCACCAGGCGCTCCTCCTTCATGGCCCGCACGGCGCCCTGCACCGCGGCCATCAGGACGGGCTGCCCCGAGAAGGTGGCGGTGTGGACGTAGGGGTCCTTGTCGAAGGGGCGGAACGCCTTGCGGGTGGCGACGGCCGCGGAGACCGGGAGCACACCGCCGCCGAGGGCCTTGCCCGCGAGCAGCACGTCGGGCCGTACGTCCTCGAAGTCGGCGCCCCACCACTCGCCGAGGCGGCCGAAGCCGGACTGGATCTCGTCGAGGATCAGGAAGCCGTCGTGCTCGCGGACCAGTTCCTCGACGCGCTTCAGATAGCCCTTGGGCGGGATGATGACGCCGCCCTCGCCCTGGACGGGCTCCAGGATGACGCAGACCTCGCCGGGGTGGGCGGCGAGCTCCGCCTCAAGGGCGTCGGCGTCGCCGAAGGGCAGGTGGTGGAAGTCGGGGACCAGCGGCCTGAACGGCTTCTGGTAGACCTCCTTCGCGGTGGCGGACAGGGCGCCGAGCGTCTTGCCGTGGTAGCCGCCGGTCATGGACACGGTCCGCTTGAAGCCGCCGGCGCGGGCCAGCTTCAGGCCCGTCTCCACGGCCTCGGCGCCCGAGAGGCCGAAGTGCACGCGGTTCAGCCCCTCCGGCATGACGGAGACCAGGGCCTCGGCGGCGCGGGCCACCGTCGGTTCGAGGAGGATGCGGGTCGCGGTGGGGTGGGTGCGGAGCTGGCGCTCGATCTCCTCCATCACGATGGGGTGGCGGGCGCCCATGATGAACACGCCGTAGCCGCCCGCGTTCAGGAAGCGCTCGCCGTCGCTGGTGGTGAGCCAGGCGCCCTCGGAGGCGACCTCCATGTGGCTGCCGAACAGCTCGGCGAGGGTGGCCCTGCCCTTGCTCAGATGGGCCCGGTACAGGCCGAGGACCTCCGCCTCGGTGTCGGCCGCGGTCGCCGCGGTCGCCGGGTTCTCCTGGATTACGGTCACGGTTTTCTCACTCCAAGGAAGCGGTGCGGATCGGGGCTGCGGGTCAGGCGAGGACCAGCGGGCCGCCGTCGAAGTAGCGCAGGAGCGGCTCGGCGGCGGCGCCGCGGCCGGGCGGGTGGAAGGCGATGGCGCCCGACGCGGCCGCCGCGAGGGAGTGGCTGGACGAGCGGATGAAGTCCAGGCCGCCGAGGAGTTCGAGGGACTGCGAGGTGATGCGCGGCAGCGCGTTCTGCACGGCGTAGCGGGCCACGAGCACCCGGGCCACCGACGCCTCGTCGCCCGGCTCGGGGCCGATCGCGCGGGCCACTCCTTCGAGCAGCGACAGCGCGGCCTCCAGCTCGACGCCGAGCGCCGCGCGCTCCTGCACCGAGCCGCGCTCGCGCTCCTGCACCTGCTCGACCAGGGCGGCGGCGGCCCCCAGGTAGCCGGCGGTGATGAGCATCTCGAACCAGACGAACCCGGCGGTCTGGAGGTCGTCCAGGCGGCGCGGGTCGTCGGCGCCCGCCCGGACGACCATGTCCTTGGGTACGAAGACGTCCTCCAGGCGGACCTCGTCGCTCTCGGCGCCCGCGAGCAGTTCGTTGCCCCAGAAGGAGTGCACGGACAGGCCGGGGGCGCCGGCGGGGACCAGGGCGAGCGCCAGCTCGGGGTCGCCCTCCAGGCCGTGGATGGCGATGCTCGCGGTGAGCAGGCTCATCGAGTAGGCGAGGCTGCACGGCTTCTTGGAGCCGGAGAGCAGGTAGCCGCCCTCGACGGGGCGCGCGGTCACCGAGGGGGTGAGGATGTTCTGCTCGGTGCGGCCCTCGGCCCAGCCGGAGGCCATGACCCGCTGGTCGGGCACGACGCGGCGCAGCAGGTCGCTCTGCGCGTCGGTGAGCCGGCCGTCGGCGGTGGCCAGGGAGTACAGCATCGCGACGGTGAAGTGGTGCATGGAGACGGCCGCGGCGAGGGACGGCGAGAGGGAGCCGATGGCGAACTGGGTGTGCAGCGCGTCCAGCGGTGCCGCGCCGTGGCCGCCGTACTCCTCGGGTATCAGCAGGCCGACCCCGCCGTGGATGCGGAAGAGGTCGATGATGGGGCTGCCGGGTTTCTCCCGCTCGGCGTAGGGGATTTCTTCCAGTTCCTTGAGCAGGCCGGGGTGGAAGCGCTCGGAGACGGCCCGAGCGGCATCGAGGGAACGCACGTCAGAACCTCCGGAGGAGAGGGGGGGGGGAAGGGGCTGGTCAGTCGTCGAAGGCGCCGAAGACCGCGTCGTAGGGGCTGACGTCGCGTGCGATGCTGACGCCCTGCACGTGGGAGGTCTTGAGCATCGGGTAGTTGGCCTCGCCGAAGGCGCCGCCGGTGCGCCCGGTGCCGCCGTGGCTCGGCAGGTACGGCAGGAAGCCGATGTGGGAGTCGTTGACCTTCAGCAGCCCGCCGTTGACGACGCGGCGCACGAAGGTGTCGATGACGTGGTCGGAGCGCGACCAGAGGGAGTTGCGCAGCCCGTACTCGTTGGAGTTCACGAACTGGAGGAAGTCCTCCAGGAGCGCGTCGTCGTTGCCGGCCTCCGGCACGATGACGGGGATCAGCGGGAAGAAGGTCTCCTCGCGCACCACGTCGTAGGTGCGGGCCCGGTCGAGGCCGTCCACGCGGACGACGGTGGGCTGGAGGAAGACGCCCGTCTCCGAGGGGGTGCCGTCCAGCTCGGTGCGGTTGCCGCCGGTGACCAGCTCGGCGCCGTTGTCCAGGGCCTGGCGCAGGAGGCGGAAGAAGCGCTCGCTGCGGCGCACCGGGGAGAGGAGCACGTCCTCCTCCTCGGGGTAGCCCGGCTTGACGGTCTTGACCTGCTCCTTGACCTCGGCGATGAGCGCGTCGGCGACGTCGGGGTGGACCAGGACGTAGTTGGGGACCATGCAGATCTGGCCGGAGCCGAAGAAGGACTCCGTGATGGCCTCCGCGGCCCACTTCACGTCGGCGTCCTTCCACACCACGATGCCGTCGTTGCCGGCGAGTTCGAGGATGGGCTTCTTGCCGTTGGCGACGCAGGCCTGCTCGAAGCGCAGGCCCTCCTGGCTGCCGCCGATGTAGAAGATGTCGTTGATCAGCGGGTCGGCGACCCAGCGGTCCATGGTCTGCTTCGGGTTGGAGCACACCGCGTTCAGGACGCCGGGCGGGGCGTCGAGCTCCTCCAGGATCGGGGCAACGATGTCACGCAGCAGCCACATCGTGGAGAGCGCGATGCTGCGCGGGGCCCGGACCACCACGGCGTTGCCGGCCATCAGGGCGAGCACGGAGAGCGCGGCGCTGGGCAGCGGGGCGTTCTGCGGCGGGTTGAAGGCGACCACGCCGTCGGGCTGGCGCTGCAGGATCAGCTTGCGGCCGCCGTACTCCTTCTCGACCCGCATCTGCTTGGTGTACCAGCGCAGGCTGCCGGGGGCGTAGATCTGCAGGAGGCAGCTCAGCTCCCAGCGGGCCAGCTTCACGGGGTGGGACTCGGCGACCAGCATGTCGAGGAACTCGTCCTGGTGCTTGAGCAGTTCCTCGCGGAAGCGGGTGCCGAGGCGCATCCGCCGCTCCTGCGGGACGGCCGCCCACTCCTGGGCCGCCGCCGCGGCGGCCTGGGTCGCGAGGTCGATGGCGGAGTCGTCGGCGATCGCGCACCGTCCCACCACGTACGGGTGGTTGGCCGCGTCGGATTCGGGGTCCTGCTCCAGCGTGCGCTTGAGGCTCACGCTGGTGAAGACGTCTTCGAGGAGCGAGCGTCCGCTGACGGTGTAGACCCACCCGTCACCGGCGACATCCTTGCCCGCGATGTAGAGGTCATAGCTCTTGAGGTCGGAATGTGCCGGAGCACTTTCCTCCTGTATGGCGCCGCGCAGCATATCCAGCCTTTCGGGTGGGGTATCTCCGAGTGGATTCCGATCTGGTGAGCTCTTTGGCGAAGCATCTCGATCGTGGCAGCAGTATCTGACTCGGCGCTGACGCGGTGCTGATCGCGGGAATGGCGAATCTATTGAGCCAACCGTGTGTCCGGTCGCCGCGCCGAAGAGTGAGTGACGGGCGCGAGGGGTACGCGCGCGACGTCAGTGGGGCGTCAGGGGTCATTGCTTCCATGGCCGCATGTCTCCCCTACACATGACACTTCAGCAATTCCGCGAACTTCCGCGGGCCGAACTGGCCGAGGAAATGGAGCAGCTCCTCGTCGCCAAGTTCAGGGAGAGCCTGCTCATGGACGAGACCGAGGACCTGCCGCTCGACGTCAGCTACTTCGACCTCGGCCTCACCTCGCTGAAGCTCACCGAGATGCGGCAGATCCTGGAAGACGTCCTCGCCGTCTCGATCAACGCGAACGTGCTCTTCAACGAGCCCACGGTCGGCCGCCTCATCGACCACCTCGTCGACGCGGTGTCCGACCCGTCCCACCGCACGGCCGGCGCGATACCCGGCACCGCCTGATCCCCAGGGACCCGGACAGAAGGAGACGCGGAATGCCGCACGAGGAATCAGAGAAGAACCAGGTGTCCGGCCGGGCGCCCGAGCCGATAGCGATCGTCGGCGTTGGCCTGCGATTCCCCGGCGGCAGCAATTCGCTGGACGAATTCGACACCTTCCTGCGCGAGGGGCGTTCCGGCATCGGGCCCATTCCGGGCGACCGGTGGGACGTCGACGCCTTCACGCCGCAGAGCCCGGACGACAAGGGGAAGATTCACACCACGTCCGGTGGATTCCTCGACCGCATAGACCGGTTCGACGCGTCTTTCTTCAACATCTCCCCGAAGGAAGCGCAGTACATGGACCCCCAGCAGCGGATGCTCCTGGAGACCGCCTGGCAGGCCCTTGAGCACGCCAACATCGACCCGGCGCCGCTGCGCCGCGGCAACGGCGGCGTCTACATCGGGGCCAGCTCCATCGACTACGCCCTCGAACTGGACTCCCTGCCCTACGAGGAGCTGGACGGCCTCCTCGCCTCCGGCATCACCATGTTCCCGCTCTCGGGGCGGCTCTCCTACTTCCTCGGCTGGCGCGGCCCGAGCATGAGCATCGACACGGCCTGCTCGTCCTCGCTCGCCGCCCTGCACGTCGCCGTGCAGGGGCTGCGCGCCGGCGAGACCGACATCGCGCTCTGCGGCGGCGTCAACGCCCTGCACCACCCGCGCATCCCCGTGATGTTCTCCAACGCGCAGATGCTGTCGCCCGACGGCCGGTGCAAGACCTTCGACGAGTCCGCCGACGGCTACGCGCGCGCCGAGGGCTGCGGCATCGTCGTCCTCAAGCGCCTCTCCGACGCCACCCGCGACGGCGACACCGTCCTCGCCCTGGTCAGGGGCACCGCCGTCGGCCAGGACGGCGACAGCGCGGGCCTGACCGTGCCCAACGGACCCGCCCAGGAGAAGGTCATCCGCAGCGCGCTCGACGCCGCCGCGCTGACGCCCGGCGACATCCAGTACGTGGAGGCGCACGGCACCGGCACCCCGCTGGGCGACCCCATCGAGTTCGGCGCCATCGGCGACACCTTCGCCGACTCGCACACCAAGAGCGACCCGCTGCTCGTCGGCTCGGTGAAGACCAACCTGGGCCACATGGAGCCGGCCTCCGGCATCGTCGGCGTCATCAAGGCGGTCCTGCAGATCCGCTCCGCCACGATCTACCCGCACCTCAACCTCGACACCCCCTCCGGGCGCATCCCGTGGGACCTGTACCCGGTGCGGGTGCCCACCGCGTGCGAGCCGTGGAAGGCGCCGGTCAGGCGCGCGGTCGTCAACAGCTTCGGCTTCGCGGGCACCATCGGCGCGGTCGTCCTCGAACAGCCGCCCGCCCCCGCGGCGGACCGGGACGCCGCGGAGCCGGAAGCCCCCGCGACCCCGATGTTCACGCTCTCCGCCAAGACCGCGGCCGCGCTGCGCGAGCAGGTGGACGACTACCGGCAGCTCCTCGCCGGCGACCCCGCGCTGCCGGTCGACGGGCTCTGCTACACCGGCAACGTGGCCCGCACCCACCACCCGTACCGCGTCGCGGGCCCGGTCACCGACCGCGCCGCGCTCACCAGGCTCCTGGACAGGGCCGCCGAGCGCGACCACGAGGGCCCCTCCGGCATCCGCAAGGTCGCCTTCATGTTCAGCGGCCAGGGCGCGCAGTACGCGGGCATGGGCGCCGCCCTGTACGAGCGCTTCCCGGTCTTCCGCCGCCACGTCGACGCGTGCGACCGCCTCTTCTCGGCCCACCTCGACCGCTCCGTACGGGACCTCGTCATCGGTACGGCCGACGACCCCGGGGCGATCGACCGCACCGAGTACACCCAGCCCGCCCTGTTCACCCTGGAGTACTCCCTCGCCCAGCTCTGGATGTCCTGGGGCGTGCGCCCCAACGTGCTGATCGGGCACAGCATCGGCGAGGCGTCGGCCGCCGCCGTCGCGGGCCTGTTCAGCCTCGCCGACGCCGTGACGCTGATGGCGGCGCGGGCCCGGCTGATGCAGGCCGTGCGCGCCGAGGGCGGCATGGCCGCGGTCGCCGCCCCCGCCGAGGACGTCCTGCCGCTCCTCGAAGCGCACCCGGACCTCGCCCTCGCCGCGGCCAACGCCCCCGACCAGTGCGTCATCTCCGGAGCCTCCGAAGCGCTCGCCCAGGTCACCGCCGAGCTGGCCGCCAAGGGCCTGCGCGTCGACCGGCTCGCCGTCAGCCACGCCTTCCACTCGCCGCTGATGGCCGAGGTGTACGACGACTTCCGCGCCGCCCTGGACGCCATCACCTTCCGCGAGCCGGCCATCAGCCTGATCTCCAACGTCACCGGCAAGCTCGCCCGCTTCCGCGAGATCGGCACCCCCGACTACTGGGTGCGCCACATCGGCGAGCCCGTGCAGTTCCTCTCCGGCATCCGCGCGGTCGCCAGGCGCGGACGCCACGCCCTGGTCGAGATCGGCCCGTCGACCGCGCTGACCGCGCTCGCCCAGCGCTCGCTGCCCGTCGAGGACCACTTGTGGCTCGCCAGCCTGCGGCGGCGCGACCGCGGCGGCGACACCACGCTGCGGGCGCTGGCCGAGTACTACGCCGCCGGGCTCCCGGTCGCCTGGACCGGCTACCACGAGGGCCGTGCCGTCCCCGCCAAGGTGGCCCTGCCGACCTACGCCTTCCAGCGCAAGCGCTACTGGCTGCCCTCCGTCACCCCGCGCAGGGGCGGCGCGCAGGGCGGCGCGGCCCACCATCCGCTGCTCGGCACCGAGACACAGCTCCAGGAGGGCGGCCGAATACGGGAGTTCAGTGCCGAGTTCACCGTCGAGGAGCTCGGCGCGCTCGCCGACTTCGCCGCCGGCGACCGTACGACACTGCCCGCGGGCGCCTATGTGGACCTGCTGCTCGCCCTCCAGGACGCCGTGCACGGGCACACCCGCGCCACCGTCCGCGGACTGCGGCTCGGCGAACCGCTCACCCTGACCGCCGAGACCCCCCTCACGCTGACCACCCGGCTCACCGCGCGGGCGGACGGCGACGCCGAGGTCACGGTCGTCACCGCCGCCGAGGGCGACCAGGGCGACGAGGGCACCGAGGCGGGGGAGCGCGTACACGCCACCGCCGTGCTCACCGCCGCCCCCGACCAGGACGAGCCGGGCCTCACCGGCCTCGCCCCCGAAGCCGCCACGCTGGAGAGCGACGCCGAGGACCTCTACACCGACCTCGCCTCCGTCGGCCGCCCGCACGGCCCGCGCGCCAGGGTCCTGCTCGGCGCCGCCCGCCACCAGGACGGCGTCGTCTCGGGCGACCTGGAGTGCGGGGGCACCACCGCCGTCCAGCAGGTCCCCGCCGAGCTGGTCGAGGCCGCGCTCCAGGCCGCCGTCGCCCTCGACCCGGAGGGCCCGGTCTTCCACGCCAGGGAGATCGCCTCCGTACGGCACTTCAAGAAGCCCCGCGGCAAGCGGCTGCGCGTCGTCGCCCGCGTCCGCACGGAACAGGACCGGCGCGTCGCCGACATCCTCCTCACCGAGGGCGGCCACCCCGTGCTCGAACTCGGCGGGGTCACCCTCGCCCGCCCCGAGGGCCCGGCCGGCCGGCGGCAGTTCCTGCACCGCCCGGAGTGGGTGCGCCGCGCGCTGCCCGCCCTGGACGGCACCACGCCCCGGCACGCGCTGCTCCTCGGCGCGAACGACACCGGTGACGAACGGCTCCGGGTCACGCCCGTCGCCGACCTCGCCGCGCTCAAGGACGCCCTGGACGACACCTCCGTCACCGACGTCTGCTGGGTCTGGCGGCCCGAGCCGGGCGCCATGTCCGCCGAGCTGATGCGCGCCGAGTGCGAACGCAACTACCGGGAGCTGCTCGGTCTCGTCACCGTCCTCGACGCCGCCGCGCAGCAGCGCCCGCCGAGGCTCTGGCTGGTCACCGAGGGCGCCCAGCGGCTGCCGGGCGACCGGCCCGGCGACGGCTCCCACCTCGCCGCCGCCACCCTCTGGGGCTTCGGCCGCGTCCTGCTCACCGAGTCCCCGCAGTACCGCACGACGCTGGTCGACGTGGAGCCGGGCAGCGGTCTGACGGCCCTGTTCGACGAGTGCCGCGCCGAGGCGGCCGGGGAGTACCAGGTCGCGCACCGCACGGGCGGGCGCTACGTCCGCAGGCTGCTGCCCGGCGACGCCACCCGCACCTGGCCCGGCGGCTTCGCCCTGCACACCCCCGGCTCCGGCGACCTCTCCGACCTCTCCCTCGCGCCCGTCGAGGACCGCGCACCCGCGGCCGGCGAGGTCCAGGTGCGGGTCGCCTCGGTCGCCCTGACCGCGGCGGACGCGCGTACCGCCCTGGAGGGCGAGGAGTCCGGCGCCAGCGGCCCGGTCCTCGGCTCGCTGGCCGCGGGGACCGTCCTCGCGGCGGGCGCCGAGGCGGCCTTCACCGCGGGCGACGAGGTCTACGTACGCCATGACGGCGCCCTGCGCGCCACCCTGACCGTGCCCGCGTCCGCCGTGGCGCTCGCCCCCGGCGCCGCGGGCGGCAGGGAGCGCGCCGGCGCCACCGCGTTCCGCCTCGACGAGATCGGCGAGGCGCTGCGCACCGCCGCGGCCGACACCGGCACCGAGGTGTGGGTGGACGTGCCGGGCGGCCCGGAGACCGAGCCCGCCCCGGCCCGCGTCCGCCCGGACCGCACCTACCTCGTCACCGGCGGTCTCGGCGGCCTCGGCCTGGTCACCGCCCGCAAGCTGGTCTCCCTGGGCGCCCGGCACCTGACCCTGGTCAGCCGCGGCGGCAAGGCCACCGAGGAGGCCGCGGCTGTCCTCGCCGAACTGGCCGAGCGGGCCGAGGTCGCCATCGTGCGGGCGGACGTGAGCGACGCGCGGGACGTGCGGCGCCTCGCCGACGAACTGGCGGCGGGACCGCACCCGGTGGGCGGCGTCGTGCACGCGGCCGGCTCCTTCGACAAGCGCCTCATCGCCGAGCTGACGTGGGAGTCCGTCGACGCCCAGCTCGCGCCGAAGGCGTACGGCGGCTGGCTGCTCCACGAGGCGGCCGAACGGTCCTTCCCCGAGCTGGAGTTCTTCGTCACGTACTCCTCGATCGCCTCCGTGCTCGGCGGCGCCACCCAGGGCCACTACGCCGCCGCCAGCGCCGGCCTCGACAGCCTCGCCGAATGGCGCGGCCTCAGGGGACTGCCCGGCCTCTCGGTCAACTGGGGCGCGTGGGCGCGGGTCGGCATGTCGGCCCGCCTCGACGACCAGCTCGCGGCGGAGATCGACCGCAGCGGCGTCCGCTTCTTCTCGCCGACCAGGGCCCTGGACACCCTGGCCGGGCTCTGGCAGCGGCCCGGCAGCCGCCGCGTGGTCGGCGAGTTCGACTGGGCGCGCTACGTGTCGGGCGGCGGCGTCGACGACGCCTTCTACGACCGGCTCGCCCGGCAGGACCAGGCGGACGCGGACGGCACCGGCGTCGACCTGGGCGCGCTCGCGGCCCTGCCGAAGCCGGAGCGGACCGCGCTGATCGCCACGAAGGTGCGCGAACAGGTCGCGGCGGCCCTGCACATGGACGACGGCGACGACCTCGACCAGAACGCCGAGTTCGTCTCGCTCGGCCTCGACTCGCTGATGGCCCAGACCGTCAAGGGCGGCCTGGAGGCGCTGTTCCGGCTGCCGCTCCCGGCCTCGCTGACCTTCGACCACCCCACGGTCCGCAGGCTCACCGAGTTCCTCGACGGCCGCCTGGCCCCGGCGGAGCGGCAGCACCCCTGAACACCCGCCCGGCGGCGGCTAGGGGGGCAGCCCCCCGACCGCCGCCGGGCGGCGGACCGACCTCAACACCACCCCCACGACATCCACTCACCTCACGACACCCACCGAGATGTCCAAGGCAGCGGGGAGACCACAGT
The DNA here is from genome assembly GCF_040654435.1 of Streptomyces sp. NPDC050703. Taxonomy (NCBI): domain Bacteria; kingdom Bacillati; phylum Actinomycetota; class Actinomycetes; order Kitasatosporales; family Streptomycetaceae; genus Streptomyces; species Streptomyces sp. NPDC050703. The sequence continues at coordinate 49,985 of NZ_JBFAHX010000037.1, read as the reverse complement.
GGAAGACCACACCACCAGAGACTGGACGCTGACGCGCAGCTCCCGGGCCCACGCCGGGGGCCGCGCGGAGCACGCGGCGATCGTCTGCGAGGGCCGCACCACCACGTACGCGAAGCTGCACAGGGACAGCAACCGGGCGGCCCACGCCCTGCGCGACGCGGGGATCGGCACCGGCGACCGCGTCGCCTACCTGGGCCGCGAGTCGGAGAACTACTACCTCACGATCCTCGCCTGCGCGAAGGCCGGCGCCGTCCTCGTCCCCGTCAACTGGCGGCTCACCCGCGCCGAGGTGGACCACATCCTGCGCGACTCGGGCGCCGTGCTCCTCTTCGTGGACGACGAGTTCTGGGACACCGCGGACCGCGTGAAGCCGCACCTGCCGGGGCTGCGCACCGTCGTCCGCGTCGACGGCACCGACAGCGAGGGCGAACCGGCGCGCGGCACGGGCCTGCCCGCCTGGTACGCCAACCACCCCACCACCGACCTGGAGCCGGGCACCGGTCCCGACGACGCGGTGGTGCAGATCTACACCAGCGGCACCACCGGCCTGCCCAAGGGCGCGGTCCTGCCCCACCGGAGCTTCTTCACACTGCCCGCCGCGATGCGGCAGCACGGCGTGGACTGGATCGACTGGCTGCCGGACGACGTCAGCCTGATCTCCCTGCCGGGCTTCGGCATCGCCGGCATCGGCTGGTTCATGCACACCTTCAACGCGGGCGCGACCAGTGTGGTGATGCCGCAGTTCATCCCGCAGGAGGCCGTGCGCCTGATCCGCGAGCACCGGGTGACCATCACCTTCGCGGCGCCCGCCATGCTCCAGATGATGATGGCCGAACGCGGCGCGGGCCCCGAGGCGTTCGCCTCCATGCGCAAGATCACCTACGGCGCCGCGCCGATGTCGGAGACGCTCCTGACCCGCTGCCTGGAGGTGTTCGGCTGCGAGTTCGCGCAGATCTACGCGAGCACCGAGACCGGCAGCGTCGCGGTGTGCCTGCCGCCCGAGGCCCACCGCCCCGGCACCGGCCTGCTGCGCTCGGTCGGCAGGCCCTGCCCCGGCAACGAGGTGAAGGTCATCGGCCCCGACGGCGAGACGCTGCCGCCGGGCGAGACGGGCCAGATATGCGTCCGCGCCCCCTCGAAGATGCTCGGCTACTGGAACCTCCCCGAGGCCACCGAGCGCACGATGGTGGGGGAGTGGCTGCACATGGGCGACGCCGGCTACCTCGACGAGGACGGCTACGTGTACCTGCGGGACCGCATGAACGACACGATCATCGTCGCGGGCCAGAACATCTACCCCGCGGAGGTCGAGAAGGCCCTCGCGGCGCACCCCGCCGTCTCCGACGCCGCCGTGGTCGGCCTGCCCGACGCGCGCTGGGGCGAGGCGGTGCACGCCGTCGTCGTCCTGCGGCCCGGCGCCATGGTCAAGCCCCGCGAACTGCTGCTCGCGCTGCGCGGCAGGCTCGCCGACTACAAGATCCCGGGCGCCTTCCACTTCGCCGACGACCTGCCGCGCAACCCCTCGGGGAAGATCCTGCGCCGCGCGGTGCGCGAGCAGCTCACCGCCGCGTCCGCGGGGACCCCCGCCCGGCTCCCGCTGCCCGCCCAGCGCCCCGCGTCGGCACGGGCGGCCCAGCAGCCGCAGCACACCTGAGCCACCCTCCGTACCGCACACCCGTACCGCTCCACCTCCGTACCGCACCCACCGGACACCCACCCCGCCCGACGAAACGGAGTACCCCATGCAGTCAACGGCCGGGCCCTTACGCATCGGCGTCCTGCTGCCCACCCGGGAGCAGGCCATCAACGGCACCTACGCGGCCGCCCCGCTGCTCGACTTCGCGCGGCAGGCCGAGGCCCTCGGCTTCGACTCGCTGTGGGCGGGCGACTCGCTCACCGCACGGCCGCGCCTCGACCCGCTCGTGGTGCTCTCCGCGGCGGCCGCCGCCACGACCCGGATCTCGGTCGGCACGGCGGCGCTCACCCCCGCCCTGCGCCACCCGCTGATCGGCGCCAACATGATCGCCAGCCTGGACCACGTGGCCGCCGACCGGCTCGTCCTCGGCCTCGGCTCCGGCTTCCCGATGCCGGAGACGGAGGAGGAGTTCGCCTCGGTGGGGGCGTCCTTCGCGGGCCGGGTCGGGCGGCTCGACGAGATCGCCGCGCTGTGGCGCACCGCCTGGCGCTCCGGCGAGGAGGGCAGGCCCTCGGACTTCGAGGGGAAGTTCTGGCAGGCCGAACGCCTTGAGCGGCTGCCGAAGCCGGCCACCCCCGGCGGCCCGCCGCTCTGGCTGGCCGGCAGCGACACCCCCAAGGTGCTCGCCAGGGTCGCCACGAAGTACGACGGCTGGCTGCCGTTCCTGCCCGATGCGGAGGCGTACGGCAGGGCCCGCGCCCGCATCGCCGAGCTGGCCCAGGAGGCGGGCCGCGCCCCCGACGCGGTGACCCCCGCGCTGTACGCGACGGTCACCGTCAACCGCGACGAGGCGGCGGCCAAGGCCGAGCTGGAGCACTACATCGAGCACTACTACGGGCGCTCCCTGGAGCAGATGTCGGCCATCCAGGCCTACGGCTGGGGCAGCGCGGAGAGTTGCGCCGAATGGCTCGGCGCCTATGTGCGCGCGGGCGCGAAGCACCTGGTCATCCGGGTCGGATCGCTCGACCCGGAGCCGCAGTTGAAGGAGATCGCGGAGGTGCTGCTGCCCGCGGTACGCGCCATCGCCGAGCAGACGAACGCAAGGAGTGCACAGTCGTGAGCAACGCCACCGCGACCGCCACCGTCGCCGCCCTGGGCCAGGACATGTCGAGCGCCGGGCAGTGGTTCCAGCCGGTCGAGCCGTCCCCTGACGCCTCCGTACGGCTCTTCATGCTGCCGCACGCCGGCAGCGGCGCCATCATCTACCGCGACTGGGAGCGGCTGCTGCCCGCGGACATCGCCCCGCAGGCGGTGACCCTGCCGGGCCGCCACAACCGCCGCGACGAGGAGACGTACGAGGACTGGGACCCGCTGCTCGACGCGCTGCACGAGGCGGTCCTCGACGACCTGGACGAGCGGCCCTTCGCGTTCTTCGGGCACTGCCTCGGCGCGCAGCTCGCGTTCCGCCTCGCCATCCGCATGGAGGCGGAGCCGGGCCCCTCGCCGGTCCTCGTCGGCATGTCGGGCTGGTCCCCGGAGGGCTTCTTCCAGCCGACGGAGGAGCAGAGCCGGATGCCCGACCCCGAGCTGATCGAGTGGATCAAGAAGCTGGGCTCGTTCCCGGCGGAGGTCTACGACAACCCCGAGATGCTCGCCCTCGTCGTCCCCGCGCTCCGCGCCGACCTGCGGGTCGCCGCCCAGTACGTCGACGACGGCGCGGGCACCGCCTGCCCGCTGGTCTCCTACGGCGGCAAGTCCGACCCGCTCCAGGAGCACCCGGACGCCATGTCGCACTGGGCGGAGCGCAGCCCGGACTACCTGGGCCACAGCGAGTACCCGGGCGGCCACTTCTACATCGACAGCCACGCGGAGGCGGTCACCACGCACTTCGCGCAGCGGCTTCAGCGGCTCGTCGCCGTCGCCGCTCGCTGAGCCACCCGGCCGCCCGATGGGGGAGCGGCCGGTTCCACGGGGTACGACTCAGGAAGGGTCGGTCATGACCACCGAAGCGGAAATCACGAGCGCGGACATCGAGCGTGCCGTCGCGCCAGAGGCTGCGCCGCCACCGGAAGGGCCCGCGGCGGCCAAGCCCTCGTACGGGGCGCTCCTGGTCGTCCTGGCCGGCCTCTTCATCACCAACCTCGACTTCTTCATCGTCAACGTGGCGATCCCGTCGCTGCAGACGAACATGCACGCCACGGCGGCGGAGATCCAGCTGATCGCCGTCACCTTCACCATCGGCCTGGCCGCCCTGCTCATCACGGGCGGCCGGCTCGGCGACCTCTACGGCAGGCGCAAGGTCTACTCGGCCGGCGTGGCCCTCTTCACGGTCGCCTCGCTGGCCTGCGGCCTCGCCCAGAACATGACCGAGCTGATCATCGCCCGCGGTGTCCAGGGCGCGGCCGCCGCGCTGGTGATCCCGCAGGTGCTCGGCATCCTGACGACGGCGTACTCCGGCAAGCACCGGACCGTGGCGTTCAACGCCTACGGCATCGCGCTCGGCGCGGCGGCGGTCTTCGGGCAGCTCATCGGCGGCCTGCTGATCCAGGCCGACCTGTTCGGCTCGGACTGGCGCTCGATCTTCCTGATCAACGTGCCGATCGGGGTGCTCGTCCTCGTGCTGACCCCGAAGCTGGTGCCGGAGTCGAGGGCGGAGGGGCGCACCGGGCTCGACTGGACCGGTGTCGTCCTGGTCACCGCCGGGCTCACGGCCGTGGTGCTGCCGCTCGTCATCGGCCGCGAGGAGGACTGGCCGGTCTGGACGTGGTTCTGCATGGCGGCGGCGGTGCCGCTGCTCGGCGCCTTCTGGGCGAGCCAGCGGCGGCTGGCGGCGCGCGGGAAGTCGCCGCTCGTGAGCCCGTCCCTCTTCCGTGACCGCGCCTTCAGCGTCGGGTCGGTCGCGATCCTCGTCTACTTCTCGGTGATGGCGTCCTTCTTCCTGGTCCTCGCGCTCTACCTCCAGCAGGGGCGCGGCGCCTCCGCCCTGGAGTCGGGACTGCTCTTCGTGCCGCTGGGGCTCGGCTTCTTCGTGGCCTCCGCGATGGCGCCGAAGTTCGCCGCGCGGCTGGGGCGGCAGGCGCTGACGCTGGGCGCCATGGTGGTGGCCGCGGGCGACGTCGCCTTCGCGCAGACCGCGTCGCAGCTCGGCACCACGGGCTCGGTCGGCTGGTGCGTCCCCGTGATGGTGGTCTGCGGCTTCGGCATGGGCCTGGTCGTCGCCCCGCTCACCTCGCTGGTCCTGGAGAGCGTGGCGCCCGAGCACGCCGCCGCGGCCTCCGGGGTCTTCTCCACGGGACAGGAGATGGGCAACGTCCTGGGCATCGCGGTGATCGGCGTCGTCTTCTTCGGCGAGGCGGGGGAGCACCCGTCCGCGCAGGGCTACGGCGACGGGTTCATGCTGAGCCTGTACGTCCAGGCCGGCGTCTGCGTCCTGGTGGCGCTGCTCGTGCAGCTGCTGCCCCGCAAGGCGTCGAAGGTCTGAGCACCGCCCCCGCGGGGGCACTCTCGAAGCGGCGGGTGCCGCGGAGCGAAACACGCTCCGCGGCACCCGCCGTTCACGTGTTTCCGGGGCCGGAAACGGATGCAAACATTCGGCCAAAAAAGGGTGTTGACAAATCAGTCGGACGTCAGAGTCGAGTCAGACCTTTCGGACAGCATGACGGAAAGGAATCAGCCACGACTCAGGGGGAAACTTCATGACGATCACTCCTGTCGCACCAGCGGTCGACGAGCGGCTCGCCGCGTGGCCCATGCCGCGCACCTGCCCGTACTCGCCGCCGGACGCCTATGCCGACCTCCGCGGGGGAGCGCCGGTGAAGGTAAGGATCAGGACAGGCGAGGCATGGCTGGTGACGCGCCACGCGGATGTCCGCGCCGTCCTCACCGACCCGCGCTTCAGCTCCGACGACACGCTCCCCGGCTTCCCGGTGCGCATACAACTGCCGCCCGCGCCGCGGGTCATGTCGTTCACGCGCATGGACGGCGCGGAGCACGGGCGGCTGCGCCGCATGGCGATGACCGAGTTCACGGCCCGCCGCACGCGCGCCCTGCGCCCCTCGGTGGAGCTCCTGGTGGACCGGCTCGTCGACGAACTGGCGCGCGGCCCGCGCCCCGTCGACCTGGTGGAGCACTTCTCGGTCAGGCTGCCCTCCCTGGTCATCGCCCGCATGCTGGGCGTGCCCGAGGCCGACGAGTGCGACTTCACCGAGCTGAGCCAGGCCGTCCTCTCCCAGGACGCCACGCCGGAGCAGATCTACGCGGCCTTCGTGGAGATGACGCGGTACCTGGACGGGCTGATCGAGCGCAAGCGCCGCGAGCCGGGACACGACCTGCTCAGCCGGCTCGCGACGCAGTACGTGGCCACCGGCCTGCTCTCCCACGACGACCTGGTGGCGATGGCCCGCCTCTTCCTCGTCGCGGGCCACGAGACGACCGCCCACCAGCTCAGCCTCAGCGTCCTGAGCCTGCTGCGCGAACCCGAGCAGACGGCCCTGCTGCTGCGCGAGCCCGCACGGTTCGCCCCGGCCGTCGAGGAGCTGCTGCGCTACTGGTCCATCACCCAGGACAACCAGGTCCGGGTCGCCGTGGCCGAGGCGGAGATCGGCGGCGCCCGCGTCGCACCCGGCGACGGGGTGATCCTGGCCTACCCCAGCGCCAACCACGACGAGACGGTCTTCCCCGACGGCGACCGCCTCGACCTGAGCAGGGACGCGAGCCGGCACATCGCCTTCGGCCACGGCCCGCACCTGTGCCCCGGCGCCTCGCTCGCCCGCATGGAGCTGGAGGTCGCCCTGCGCGCCCTCTTCGGCCGCTTCCCCGGGCTTCGCGTCGCCGAAGTCCCCGGCGCCGTCTCGTTCCGCGAGAACACCATCAACTACGGCCTGAACGCCCTGTTCGTCACCTGGTAGGGGCCGTCAGAGACGCGTCAGAACCGTGTCAGCGCCGGGTGCGAGAGTCGTTCGCAGGTGCTACCAGAGCCAGGTGCTACCAGAGCAAGGAGTACGCCCGACATGGCCGACAGCAGCGACGCCGCGGGCCCCACCAGGGCCCTGGTCATAGCCAATCCCGCATCCGGCAGCCACAGCCCGGCCCTCGTGCGCGAGGTGCGGGAGCTGTGCTCCGCCCACCTCCCGCACACCGAGCTCCACCTCACCACCGCCCAGGGTGACGCGACCGCCTCCGTGCGCCGCGCCCTCGAACGGGCCGAGGGGGCGCCCGACCTCGTCGTCGCCATCGGCGGCGACGGCACCGTGCGCGAGGTCGTCCAGGGCCTCCACACGGCCGCCGGACGCGCCGCGCTCATGATCGTGCCCGGTGGCACGGGGAACTCCGCGTACAAGATGCTCTGGGGCGAGCGGCCCTGGAGCGAGGCCCTCAAGGCGGTGCTCGCCGACTCCCGCGCCGGCGGCAGCGCGCGGCTGCGCGAGCTGGACCTGGCGCTGCTCGCCGAGACCCGCAACTGCGTCTTCCTCGGCTCCTGCAGCGGGGTGATCGCCGACGCGCTCATCACCGCGGCGGACAGCCCGCTCAAGGGCCGCGAGCGGTACGCCAAGGCGTTCGCCGACACCGCCGCGGACTACGCCCCCTACCCGGGCCGGGTCGTCGTCGACGGACGGGTCGTGCACGAGGGCCCGACCGTCCTCGCCAACGTCGGGGGCGGCCCCTACCGGGGCGGCCGCTTCCTCGTCCTGCCCGAGTCGCTGCTCGACGACGGGCTGCTCGACGTCTGCGTCATCGGCGGCGGTGTCGCCGCCACCGAGGTGCCCGGACTGACCCTGCGCGCCGACCACATGAACCATCCGGCGACCGTGTACGCGCGCGGGCGCACCATCACGGTCGAACGCACCGACGGCAAGCGCCTGCCGCTGGAGCACGACGGCGAGTACCAGCACACCATCGGCTCCTCGGCCACCTTCGAGGTCCTGCCCGGCGCCCTGGCCACCTGGGCCCCGACGGACCCCATCTGACCATCTCTTGCTCCCGTACGACGCTCTCGACCAAGGAGACCTCCATGAGCGACCTGAACAACACCGTCACCCGCTACCTCGCCATCTGGAACGAGGCGGACGCCGACAAGCGCTCGGCGGCCATCGCCGAGCTGTTCACGGCGGACGCCCCGTACATCGACCCGCTCGCCGCGGTCGAGGGCCACGAGGGCATCGGCGCCGTCATCGCGGGCGCCCGCGACCAGTTCAAGGGCCTCAGCTTCGAACTGATCGGCACCGTGGACACCCACCACAACATCGCCCGCTTCCAGTGGGGCCTGGTGACCGAGCCCGGCAGCGAGCCGATCGCCATCGGCTTCGACGTCGCGGTCACCGCCGACGACGGCCGCATCAAGGGCGTCTACGGCTTCCTCGACAAGGTCCCCGCGGCCTGATCACCCGGAGCGGCGGTGCGCCGACGGCGTACCGCCGCTCCGGTCCGTACCAGCACGGAAAGGCAGGGCGTCACATGTCGGCTGTACTGGCCGAACGCGTGGCCCGGACGCTGTGCGAGCAGTGGGAGCCGCCACGCTCCACGGGCCCGCGCGCCACCGCGGACACACCGCTGCGCGAACTGTCCACGTGGGCGGCGAGACTGCGCCCCAGGGACGTTCCCTGCCGGGTCCTGAAGCTCGCCGCGAGCCAGGTCCTCTCGCAGATCGCCTCCATCAGGGCGGGCCTCGCCCACCCCCTCGGCCGCAAGCTCGTGGCCGCCTTCGGCCACCCCATGCAGCGCGACCCCAGGACGGCCGCCGGCGTCTTCGCCGCCCTCGGCTCCTGGCTCAACCTCGACGACACCGCGTACGCCGGACACCTCTCCAACTCGACCGTCGCGGTGCCCCTCGCCTTCGCCTACGCCCGCAAGCTCGACGGGCTCTCCCTGCTGACCGCCGTCGTCGCCGCCAACGAGTGCGCGGCGCGCATCACCGCGTCGGCGACCCTGGGACCGCTGCGCGGCCAGAGCGCCGTCCACACCCACCTCGCGGGGGCCGTCGCGGGCCGGCTGCACGCCGACCGGGCCCCGGCCCACCTGTGGGAGAACGCCTTCGGCCTGGCCTTCGCCATGCCCAACTGGCCGCTGATGCGCGCCTTCCTGGCCAGCGACGCCCGTCTCTTCAACACCTTCACGCCCGTACGCACCGCCATGGACGCCTGTGACGCGGCGGCGGCAGGGCTGCGCGGCGCCCCCGACATCATCGAGCACCAGGACGGCTTCCTGGCCCGCTTCGCCACCGTCCCGCTCCCGCAGGCCGTCGCCAAGGGCCTCGGCAGCCGCTGGCACACCGACACCCTCTCCTTCAAGATGCACCCCGGCGGCCCCGGCATCGACGCCGCGGTGGACTGCGCCGCGGAGATACACCGCGCGACGGGTCCGCTCCGCCCGCAGGACGTGGCGGAGATCGTCGTCGAGGCGTCGCTGTACACGCTGTTCGCCGGCGAGCGGGCCGCCCAGTACGTCAACGGGCCGGGATCACCGCTCGGCGCCCTCGTCCTCGACGTCCCCTACCCGGTCGCCACCACCCTGATGACCGGCGAGTTCTCCGTGGACGACTTCTCCTCGCCGCGCCTCGACGACCCGGACCGCTGGGAGCTGGCCCGCCGGGTCCGCCTGGAGCACGACACCGGCATGACCCGGGAGCTCTTCCTCTCCGACGCCCCGTTCGGCGAGGCCGTGCGCGAGGCGGGTCCGGACGCCGTGCCGTGGCTGCGCGGCTTCGGCGGCGACGAGCTGGTGGACCTCGTCGGCAGCCTCGGCGCGGCGGGCCAGGACTTCTCCCGCTCGACGAAGGCCACCGGCGCCCGTGTCACCGTACGCCTGACCGACGGGCGGACGGTGACCCGCGGGCGCCTGATCCCGGTCGGCGCCGCGGGCCCCGACACTCGCGCGCGCCACTCGGAGATGGTGCGCGAGAAGTTCCTCGCCGTCGGCGGATCGCAGCAGGTGGCCGACACGGTCGGCGCGCTGCACCGCATGCGGCCGCGAGGAGTGCGCCGCTGGATCGAGGCGGCGTTCCTCGACTGACCCGGCGCTCTCAGCGCAGCGGCAGGATGGCGTCGATGATCTCCTGCACCCGGTCGACGACGTCCTGGCGGTCCGCCTGCACCCAGGAGATGTGCTGCGCCCCGAAGAGCGCGGCGCGCAGGACGCGGGCGAGTGCGCCGGGGTCGACGTGGTCGGGCAGGTTCCCCGCCTTGCGGCAGCTCTCCAGCAGCTCGGTGAGCAGGTCTGTGAAGCCCACGTAGGGGATCGGCATCTCGCTCTTGATGTACGGGCGCTCGATCTGCAGCCGTGAGCCCGCCTTGATGTAGTCGTCGTCGCGGAAGCCGCGGGCCACCGCGAGCAGGACGTTGACCACCGTCGCGGGGGAGGACTGGTCGTCCTCCAGGACTGGCGCGATGATCTCGTTCAGACGGCGGTAGAACTCGTCCGCCACGGCGGCGGCGATCGCCTCCTTGTTGGCGAAGTGGAAGTACACGGCTCCCTTGGTCATCTCCGCCTTGTCCGCCACGTCCTTGATGGTGACGGCGGGGAAGCCGGTGTCGGCGAAGACCGAGGCCGCCGCGTGCAGGATCGTTCTGCGGGTCTGGATCGCCCGCTCCTGCTTGAGGTGCGAGGTGTCGTTCACCGGCGTGGAGGTCGGGAGGGGCGGCAGCGGTGTCTTGCGTCGGTTGCTCATGGCGTCCAAATCGTGCGCAGTGGATCTGTCGGATCCGGGTCTGCTCAGGCCCGGTGGTCGAGGCGGCCGTGAGGTGGGCTTATGTCTTCCGGCGCGCCAACTGGCGGCTACACGGAGGTAGTTGAAGGTGACGGCATGTGGCTTCGGCTCTTGAAATATACCTTCTCGCAGGTATATTAATTCCCGCGCAGCAAGGCTTCACACGTCTGTTCTCCGGCAAGAGTTCGTCCTGATTTGGGGGAAGCGTTGTCTCAGAAGTCGGTCGTGCTCATCGATCCTTCCAGAAACCCGGATGCCGCATCAATGGCTCTTCCGGCACCTGGCCTCACGTTCCTCAGGCCGGTGGCCCGCGCGTTGGTGCACCGCAGCTCGATCGCGGAGGTGTTCGTCACCGACGGCTGTCGTGTGAGCGACAGCCGTTTCTCCGTCGCGGCCCAGTGGCCGCGCGACCACGCGCTCTACCACCCGGACGCGCAGCGCCTCAGCGATCCGATGCTGTTCGCGGAGACCATCCGCCAAGCCCTGCTCTACATCGGCCACGAGTACTGCGACGTGCCGCTCGGCACCCGGTTCGTCGGCCGGGACCTGTCCTTCGACATCACCGACCCGGCCGCGCTGCGGGTCGACGGCACACCCGTCCCCGTGATCCTCGACGCGGAGTGGACCTGGGAGGAGGGGCGCCCGAGGGGGGCCAGGCTCGACGTCCGGCTCCTGGTGGACGGGCGGCTCTGCGGCACCGGGTCGATCGGCGTCTACGTGATGGACGACCGCAGGTACGGACTGCTGCGGCGGATGGCCTGGGGCGGCGACACCCCGCCGGCCCCCCTCGTGGGGGAACTGGCCCCGGCGCCCCTCGTGCCGCCGCGCCGGGTCGGCCGGCTGCGGTGGAAGGACTGCGTGCTTGAGCGCTGCTGGCCGGACGGTGACTGGCAGTTGCGCCTCGACCGCGACCACGCGGTGCTGTTCGACCACCCCACCGACCACGTGCCGCTCATGGTCCTCATGGAGGGCTTCCGGCAGCTCGGCCACCTCTGCGTCCACGAGCGGGTGGACGAGCCGCTGGGTGACCAGGCGTACGCGCTGGTCGGCGTCCAGGTGGAGTGCGCGGCCTTCGCCGAGCTGAACGCCCCGATCCGGCTGGTCGTGGAGCGGAGCGTGCCGGGGGCCACCGCGGCGGAGCCGTTCCGCATGCGCGTCGCGGCCCTCCAGGGCGACACCCTGCTCGCACGGACCGACATGGCCTGGGGGCGCGTCGGCCCGGACGGGCCGGCCGAGGGCCACGCCGGCCTCTCCGAGCCGGCCTCGATGTCAGGTCTTGCTCCGTAGGGCGTGGTCCAGGACGTTCCACATGGCGGCGACCCGGCCGCCCGACTCCGGCCGCTGCTGGTCGGAGCCCATCCAGAACACTCCGAAGAAGGCGGCGACCAGCAGGTCGGCCACGGCCTTGGCGGAGGCGGCGGCCTCCCAGTGCCCTTCCTGCTGCACCTCGCCCACCAGACGCAGCACCACCGAGTGCGTCTCGTCCAGTAGCGCCGCCGTGCCCCCCGAGGCCTGAGCGGTCTCCAGCGTCAGTCTGAGCGCGGCACGGGCCCGTACGTCGCCCTGGAACAGCTCTCCCAGGGTCAGCATGAGACTCCGCAGCCGGCCGAGCGCGGGGTCGGCAGGGATGTTCGCCGCGGTCAGGGGTGGTGCGACCGCGTCTCTGAGATGGACGGACAGGACGGCGGCCAGCTCCTCCTTGTTGGAGAAGTGGCCGTAGAGGGCGCCCTTCGTCAGGCCGATCTGGTCGGCGATCTTCTGCAGATTGGTGTTCGCGTACCCATAGCGCGCGAACTCGTGGGCGGCGGCGTCCAGGACGGCGTCGTACGTGCGCAAGGCCCGTGCTTGCTTCGGCAAGGTGCACACCTCCTTCACTGGCGGGGATCGAGGGCGAGCTGTACGCGGATCTCTGGGTGAGGGACCGACGGCAATAAAGATACGTTCAAGAACGAATTCTAATCGTCCGAAGGGGTGTATGCCACAGATGATTCAGTCACAGAGTTCGACGACGGAGCACCGGCGGTCCACGGGAACGGGCCCCCTGGCGCCCGCGGCGGTCGCGAGCGCGGCCCGCTCGGCCGCCGTCCACGCCGGCGCGGCCGAGCGGTCCAGGCGCCTGGACGACGAGACGGCCGCGTCACTCGCCCGCGCCGGATTCGCCCGCCACTTCGTGCCCCGCGCCTGGGGCGGCACCGAGGGCACCTTCGGCGCGCTCCTCGACGCGGCGGCCACGGTCGGCGCGGGCTGCGCGTCGGCCGCCTGGTGCGGTGCCCTCTGGGCCGCGCACGGCAGATTCGCCGCGTATCTGCCGCCCGATGGACAACGCGACCTCTGGGCGGCCTCGCCCGACACCCTCATCACCGCCGTCATGGGCGCCTCCGGCGAGGCCACGCCCACCCGCGACGGCTGGCTGCTCAGCGGGGCCTGGCCGTACGCCAGCGGGGTCGCCTTCGCCGACTGGCTCCTCCTCACCTCCACCGAACCCACCGAACACGGGCCGCGCTGCCGGGTGTTCGCCGTGCCCCGCGGCCGGGCCACGGTCCTCGACACCTGGGACGCCGACGGAATGCGCGGCACCGGAAGCCACACCGTCGTCGTCGACTCCGTCCCCGTGCCGCGCCACCGCTCCTTCCTCCTCTCCGACCTCACCGAGGGCACCCCGGGCCCCGGACGGGCCAGGTGCCACACCGTGCCCGCCCAGCTCGGCGGCGGCCTCCTCTTCTGCGCCCCGGCGCTCGGCGCCGCACGCCACGCGCTCGACGCCTGGTCCCAGTGGGCCGCACGCCACGCCCTCGACCTGCCCGACGCGGGCGTGCTGCGGCTGCACCGGGCCCTCGCCCTGTCGTCCGACGAGATCGAGGCCGCCCAACTCCTGCTCCGCGACGCCGCGCAGCGCGCCGACGCCGCCGCCTGGACGGGGCACGACGTCGCACGCAACCGGCGCATCGCGGCCTCGGCCGTCGGCCTGCTCGCCCGCGCGGTCGAGCGGCTGCACCGCACCTCCGGCGGACCGGCCCACGAGATCCCCGCCGCGGTCGAGCGCTGCCGCCGCGACGTGCGGACCATCGCGGGCCACCGGATGCTCCGCAGGGAGCAGGCAGCCGCCGACTACGCCAAGACCGTCTTCTCCGAACTGTCCGAACAGCCCGCCGTCGAGCGGGAACTGGCCCTGGAGGCAACCCGTGCCGAGGTCTGAGCGCGCCCGTCTGGTCTTCACCGACGTCGACGAAACCCTGATCACCCGCAAGAGCCTGCTCGACTTCCTCGACTTCTACAGCGCGGGCCGCTACGGCGCCGAAGGGGCCCGCAGGGCGGCCCGCGTCCGCGACGACCTGATGGCGAGGACGGCCGCGGGCCTGCCGCGCGCCGACGCCAACCGGGAGTACTACCGCGCCTGGCGCGGCGAACCGGTGGCGGCGGTCGAGGAGTGGGCCCGCCGCTGGTTCACCGAACGCAGCGCCGCCGAGGGCTTCTACGTCCGCGAGGTCGCCGCCGAACTGCGCGGCCACCGGGCAGCGGGGGCGAGCATCGCCCTGGTCTCCGGATCGTTCCGCCCGCTGCTCCAGCCCATCGCCGACGCGGTCGGCGCCGAACACGTGCTGTGCGCGCGCCCCGAACGGTGCGGCCGGGTCTACACCGGCGCGCTCATCGGCGCCCCGGTCATCGGCGAGGAGAAGCGCCGCCTGGTCCGCGAACTCCTCGCGCGGTACGCCCACATCGACCCCGCCGACTGCTACGGCTACGGGGACGACGCCTCCGACCTGCCCATGCTCGCCGAGGTGGGGCACGCGGTCCTCGTCGGGGGCGGGGCCCGGGTCTGAACACCTCCCGACAGCATATTCCGGTGTCTTGCGCAAGACCGTCCCACTTCCGGGGTGCGGGGGCCTGACCCGCTGCTAATCTCCGAGAAGCAGCCGCGTTCTCAGGGGGGAGCGGCCATGGCCAAGGGTGCGTACGGGGCTTATCGCAAGGCGATGGGCGATGTGTACGGCGGCTGGTGGCTCACCTGGCCGCTGACCCAGCGGGTCCGCGTCACGGACGTGCGGGCGCTGCACGACGACGGCTCGGTCAGCGCGGGAACCCTGGCCGACCGCGGCATCAAGGCCGAGCCGGGCCCCGCCGGCGCCCACGCCGACCTCGCGTACGACGCGGCGGGCACCGTCGCCGTCCGGTTCAAGGCGGCGGGGGCGGCGGCCCAGGGGTTCACGTCGGTGCCGGCCGCGGAGGCGGGCGCCCGCGTCGAGTTCCACGCCGGACGGAGCGCCCTGGTCGTCTACACCGGCCTCGAACAGGAGGGCCTGGACGACGTGTCCGGGCTCGCGCGGGAACTGGTGCGGCGCTTCTGGCTCGGCACATGGGACGCGGACCTGTTCACCGTGACCGACGTGATCAGCGCGCGCTCGGGCACCGTACTGACCGCCGAAGAGGCGGGAGCCACCGCGGAACTGCGCGTCCAGGGCTCCGCGGGACCCGGACCGCTGCAACTGGCCGACCTCGCGGCGGGCGTCACCTTCGGCGCGTCCAGCAGGGTCGGCCTGAACTGGACGGGGAAGGACGTCACGCCCTGCTACCGGGGCGTGCGCATCCGCAGGACCTGGCTGCGCCGGGTCACGGAGGAGTACGGCACACCGCAGCCGGGCCGTGGCCTCGCCACGGGCCCCGTGCCGCCCGTACTCCTCGACGAGGCCGGGGACGAGACCTGGTCGGTGGTGGAGCGGGTGGGCCCGGACGAGCGGCCCTAGGCGGTACAGCAGGGTGTGAAGCATCGGGGGAACCATGAGTGACATCGTTCTCAGCATCCACAAGAACTACGTGCGGCTGCACAGGGACACCGGCGAGATCGAGTGGCTGCTCGGCGACGAACTGGTCGAGATCATGCACGACCGCAGCGGACTCAAGGGCGAGGCGTTCATGGGGGCACTGGAGTCGGACGCCTCCCGCCAGACCCGGCTCGACATCGGACTGCGCCTGTTCGAAGGGCTGCTGGGCGGCGCGCCCCCGGGCCTCTGGCAGGAACTCCAGGACGCGGCGGACGAGAACTGCCCGCTGCGGGTCAGGATCGACATCGACTCCACGGAACTCGCGGTGCTCCCCTGGGAGCTGATGCGGGACAGGCAGCGGCCCCTGTGGCTGAACAGCCGGGTGCTGCTGCGCCGGGGGCGGCACGCCGGATCGCCGGGGAAGACCGAGGAGGGCGACCGCATGGGCCCCCTGCGCACCCTGATCGTGGTGTGCAACCCGCGCGACCCCGACCTCCTCGCCGACCAGGAACTCGCCAAGATCGGCGCGGCCCTCACCTGCCTGCCCGGCCGTGTCCACACCGAGGTCCTCGACGGGCCGAGCCTGACCGAACTCGCCGCCGAGCTGGCCCTCGTACGCCCGCACGTCCTGCACTTCATCGGGCACGGCATGCGTGCCGTGGCCGGCGACCCGGGCGGCCTGCACTTCAACGCCCGGCAGCCGGGGGGCGCCACCGGCGAAGGGCAGGAGAAGCCGCCGACACCGGCGTGGACGCTCGGCCCCGACGAGATGCACCACCTCTACGACCGGTGGACCCCGCGGCTCGTCGTGCTCAACGCCTGCCGGCAGGCCCACGCGCCCGCCGCCCGGTTCGCGGGCCTGATCGAGGTCTGCCTGGAACGGCGCTCCGCCGCGGTGGTCGCCATGCAGGCCGACATCGCATCGCCCGCGGCGGCCGAGTTCTCCCACGTGCTCTACGAGGACCTGGCGCGGGCCAGGTCGATCGACGCCGCCCTCACCAAGGTCCGCCAGCGCCTCCAGATGAGGGAGCCCGACGGCCCCGCCTGGGCGCTGCCCGTGCTCCAGTGCGGCATGAGCGACCCGACCGAGGTCATCCGGATGGACTTCGGGCACGCGGAACCCGAGCTGACCCGGCTGAACGGCAGCGGGCTCTTCGGCGACCTCGCGATGTTCCTCGGCCGCGCCAAGGAGCGCAGGACCGGCTGGTGGGACCAGCGCGAGACGGGCAGGCCCGAGCAGCTGCTCGCCATCACCTCCGCGCAGCGCGCGACGGGCAAGACGTGGCTGGCCAAATGGTGCCTGCTCACCTGCATGCTCCGCGGCGACGACGTCACGTACGCCAACCTCTCCGAGTACGAGGGCAGGGGCAACGCCCCGGTGACCCTCGACTGGCTCGCCGTGCTGCGGGCCCTGCGGGACGCCTGCACGGACCGGCGGCAGCCCGACCCCATGCCGCCGCAGGAGTTCGCCATGTTCAATCGGGTGGTCAACCGCGGCCGGGTGGGCGGCGAGATCTGGGCGCAGCGGCTGCCCACGTCCGACACCGACGACGGCGGCCCGTTCCTCGTCGACGTCGACCGCCACGCGGAGACCCGCAAGCAGGAGATCTTCCAGGCCTTCCTGAGCACGCTGCGGGCCCGCATCCAGGCACGCAGGCGCCCCCACCTGCTCGCGATCGACAACGTCGACAAGACCATCGAGTCCGACTTCAGGACCGCGCTGCTGCCCCACCTCCTGACCCCGGTGCAGGAGACGCGCGACGAGTTCCCGCTGCGCCTGCTGGCCGTGGCACCGCAGAGCTGGCCGGGATTCCGCCACCTCCAGGAGGTCATGCCGGGCGAACCCGTGGTCCTCACCGACTTCCAGCTGTACGACTACAAGCGGCTCGCCAGGGAGTTCTGGGAGCGCAAGGTGCACAGCAGCACCGTGCCGGAGCGGTGGAAGTTCGAGATGTTCGAGCAGGTCCTCGACTCCTACGCCCGTGCCTTCCAGGGCGGCCACCAGGCCGTGCCCGTCACCGTGTACCAGCAGATGCTGGACGTACTCCTCAGCATGGCGGGCATGAGGGAGGCCGGCTGATGTCGGACCACGAGGCACGGGACGGAGCCCGTGGGAAGGCCCCCTTCGACGAGGCGCCCTTCGCCGAACTCGCCGAGCGGCTCGGCAGGGGCGAGGGCCTGGACGACATCCGCCGGGCCCTGCTGCCCGACGACTGGACGGACGCGCTGAAGGCCGCGGCCGTCGCGCGGTTCTTCGACGCCACCACGTACGACACGGTCCTGAAGGAGTTCGCCGGACAGGACCCGCCGAACCTCGCCGCCCTCCTCGAAGGCGGGGCGGTGGAGCGGATCGCGGGCCGCGCGCTCTGCCGGGTCCCCGACGCGTTCCGCCCCTCCTACTTCCTCTCCTGGCTCGGCGACGGCGGCAGCACCGAGATCCCCGAGGTCCTCGCCCGCCTCGAACACCGGCTGAGCGAGCACTGGCACGCCCGCGGCGAACCCGCCGAGCGGCTGCGGCACCTGATGCTCGCCGACCCCGAAGCGACCGCCGAACTCTTCGACGACCTGTTCCACGCCAGCGACGCCCGGCGGGACTTCACCCGCTGCCAGGACCTCACCGACGCCCTCGCCGACCCCGACCGCGCCGCCGTCGCCAAGCGCGCCCTCCTCAAACTGGCCGAAGACCGCTCCGGATACCTGCGGGCCCGCACCTACTGGACCGCCGACTACGCGCGCTCGGCCCAGTTCCTGGAACCCGACGGCCTGTGGGACCGCGCCCAGCGGCTCCTCTCCGGCGAGGGGCCCCGCGTCTGGCAGATGTACGGCACCGGCGGCTCGGGAAAGACCATGCAGCTCCGCTGGCTGGTGTCCCGCAAGGCGGTCACCCCGGAGCACGACATCAACTGCGCCCGCGTCGACTTCGACGTCGTCGACCCGCTCAACGCCGCCCGCTGGCCCTGGCTGCTGCTCCTCGAAATCGCCGAACAGCTCGAACAGCGCCTGCCGTCGCGGGTGTTCGCGGGCCTCGACGAGTACGCCGCGTACCGCTCCCTGCTGCGCCGCCCCACCTCGCGCTCCGCCGTCGAGGCCGCCCGCGGCATCCGCACCCAGGACGAGCGGCGCATCGAGCGCGAGGTGGTCGCCGCCTTCACCAGCCGCTTCAACAAGAGCCTCGGCACCGGACGCCCCGTGCTCATCGTCGTCGACACCCTGGAGGAGGTCGTCCTGCGCAGCGCCTCGCGCACGGACAGCCTGCTGCGCCTCCTCGGCGAGACCGTGTCCGCCTGCCCGGCGATCCGCCTGATCCTCTCCGGGCGCCCCGACCTGAACGTCCGCCACCAGCAGGCACTCGCCACGCTCGGCGCGTACGAGGACGTGCGGGTGCCCGGCTTCACCGCCGACGAGGCCGACCGCTACCTGCACCGCATCCGCGGCATCGGCGACGAGGACCTGCGCAGCGTCATCGTCCGCCGCAGCGAGGGCATGCCCTTCCACCTGGCGCTCTTCGCCGACGACATCGACCAGAACCCCGAGGCCACCGCCGCGGAGATGGACAGCCTGCGCGGCCCGCTCATCCGCTACCTCGTCAACCGCGTCATCCGCCGCATCGAGGACCCCCTCGTCCGCTGGCTCCTGCGGTACGGCGTCATCCCGCGCCGGCTGCGCCGCGAGCACCTGCACGACATCCTCCAGCCCCACCTGCGCGAGCGGATGCTCGCCCAGACGGCGGAGGACGACCCGCTCACCGACGCCCACCACCTGCACGGCGACGACGGCGACGACGTGTTCCCCCTCGTCGCCCAGCCCCTGGACAAGGCGCGCCTCGACGAGGCCTGGCAGAAGGTCCTCGACTACGCCAAGGGCTCCTCGTGGGTCAGCGAGGTCGCCGAGGACGAGGAGTCGCTGGTCTTCCACGGCATGGTCCTCGGCCCCATGCGCGACCTCATCTCCGACAAGCCCGTCTTCACCCGGCTCCACGAGGACTTCGCCGAGCGCTTCCGCCGCCGGGCGCGCGAGGACCCCGCCAACTGGTCCCGGTACGTGCGCGAAGCCCTCTACCACCGCTTCCAGATGCGGGACCCGGCGGCGCCCGAGGCATGGCACGAGGCGATGGAACGCGCCTGGGCGAACGGCGAGACCGACCGCCTGCGGGAACTCGCCGAAGAGCTCCTCGGCGACGAGTACGTGGACAGGGGCGTGCCCCGCCAGGGCAGCCACGGCCCCCTCATCACGTTCCCGCTGATGGCCGAGGCGCACCTGAACATCGCCTACGCCAAGTTCCGGGACGCCATGGCCGACGGCACCCCGTCCCACGTGCACGACCACATGTGGTCCGAGGTCGAACTGCACCTCGCCGCGGCCGACGCCCTCCACCAGCGGGGCGGCGCGGGCCCCGACCGCCGCCACTCCATACGGGAGGACGTCGTGCGGGCCACGCTCCTCGGGCTGCGCGGCAACCCCGACGAGGCGGTGCGGCTGATCGACAGGACGGTGCTGTACCGCGTCGGCGTCCCCGACCTCGAACGGCTCTGGGCGCTCAGCGTCCGCGCCGCCTCACTGCGCCTGCTCAACTCCCCGGACGCCGCCACCGCCTACCACCACGTGCTCAACTTCGCGAGCACCACGGGCCGCAAGGAGATCGCCGCCAACGCCGCGTCCGCCGAGGCCGCGCAGCGCCGCCTCATGGGCGACGTCGGACGGGCCATCGAACTGCACGCGCAGAGCGCGCGGCTGCGGGCCGCGGCCGACGTGCCCCAGTTCCGCGCCGTCGCCCAGCAGGCCGGCCTCATGCTGCGCTGCCGCAGGCCCCTGGCCGCCCTCACCGTGCTCGACACGGTGCCCGTCCACACGCCCGTCGAGCGCGCCGACAAGGCCAGGCTCCAGGCCAAGGCGCACCTCCTGCTCGGCAGCGAGGAGTCCGCGTTCGCGGCGATCCGGCGGGCCGACGCCGCGGCCGAGCAGGTCCACGACGCCGAGCGCTACCGGCAGCTCGCCCAGAACGCCCAGCTCCGCGGGGTCGCCCTCGGCGAGCTGCAGGAGCTCGCGGGCGCCGACGACTGCTTCACCAGCGCCACCGGGCTCTGGTCCGAACTCGGCTACCTCGCGGGCGAACCCGAGTGCCACTACCTCTACGCGCGCTTCCTGCTCCGCGACAGCATGGACCTCACCGCCGCCCACCCCCTCCTCGAACCCAAGGAGGCACCGGGGCAGGACCCGGAGTTCGCCCTGCGCCTGATGCTCCTCGCCCTGGAGTGGGCCGAGCGCTCGGGGCGCGCCACCACGGCCGGCACCGTGCCGCTGCCCTACGAGGCGCTGCCCGCCCTGGTCCGCCCGCTGCACGCGCTGTGCAGCGTCGCGACGCTCCCCGCGGGACGCTCCGCCGAGATACCCCTGAAGCGCCTCGCCACGGCCCTGAAGGAGGTGCGGCCCGCCCAGGCCAGGCTCGCCACCCTCCGCGACCTGGTCGACAACCCCGCCCTGAAGGGCAAGGTGCCCTGGCCCCTGCTGAGCCCCTTCTACGAGATGGAGACCCGCCGCGGCGACCCCGACGACGCCCTGGCCGGCCTCCTCGTCGCCCAGGTGCGCGGCGAGGCCGACCCGACGCTCCTCGGCCGCACGGTCGACACCCTCGTCGAACGCCGCGACGCGGGACGGCTCGTGACCTGGCGGTGCGCACGGGTCGCCGCACGGCTGAACCAGCCGGACCTGGCCCTGCGGCTCCTCGACTCGGTGCCGTGGGAGCAGCCGCCCCCGGTGCCGAGCGGCACGCCGCGCGTCCCCCACGGTCCGCTCGCGCTCGCCGCCCTGGTGCTGCGCGCAGGCATCGACCCCGACCGCAGGGCGGCCGAGTCGGCGCTCTGGCGGGCCATGGAACTCGTCGAGCACTGCGAGGGCGGCGCGCGCAGCGTCCCCGTACGGCTCACGGACTGCGCGCGGCGGGTGCGGGTGCCGGGCGTGGGCGACCGGGTGCGCGAACTCCTTGAGGACATGCGGCGGCCCGTCCTCCTCGACGCGGACGTCCCGCCCGGCGACCTGCGGCTGTTCCACGACCGGCCCGGTGAGCGGAGCCTCACGCTGCGGGCCAGGCCCGACATCGACCCGGTGGACGACCAGGCGTCGCCCCACCCGGCCAAGCTGGCCCTGTGGCACGACGACATGTGGCAGCACCGCATCGCGCTGAGCAGAGCCGCACCCCGCCGGCCCCGGTTCATCCGCCTGGAGTCGGAGGACCCCGTCGCCCACGCCCTGCCCTGGGAGATGACCCTCCAGGCGGCCGTCGACGACACGGACGAGCGCGCGCAGCCGGTGCTCTACCGCACGCTGCCCACCGCGGCCCGCCGCGTGGACGTGTGCTGGCTCCAGCTGGCCCTCAAGCGGCGCTACGGCATCGACCTCGACGTCGACGGACTCGTGGGCCCGGAGACCCGCGCGGCGCTGGACAGGCTCCAGCCCGGCGCGCTCACCGCCGAGTGGCCGCTCGTGGAGGACGGGACGCGGTGGGAGCTCCAGCGTCTCGCCCCCAGCCTGCCGGGGACCCGCAGGGTCCTGGTGCTCAGCGCGAAGCAGGACGAGGGCTCGGTGCCCCTGTCGTACTGGCTGCGGGGCCGCAGGCCCCTGCTCGGCCGCTTCCCCGTCAGACTCCTGGTGGTGGAGCCCGAGACGGACCTGGCCAAGCGCCTCGCGTCGCCCCCGGAGGAGGTCGACATCCTGCACGTGGCCGCGCCCCTGCGCCAGCGCGACGGCATGCCCTACCTGGAGCTCTCGCCCGCCGGGCACGCGCGGCGGCTCGCGAGCAAGGCCCGCGGCTCCGACCTGTTCCCGGCGCAGCTCTCGCGCTGGCTCGCCGGGTTCGAACCGGGCCGCAGGCCGCTGATCGTGCTCGATCCGCCGTGCCCCGGCTCGGAGGTGGACATCCACGTCCAGCTGACGCTGCGCAACCTCTTCGCGGCCCATCTGTTCCGGCTCGGCGACTGCCCGGCGGTGGTGTGCACCGGCCTGTTCCCCGAGGGCGGCCTCGAACACGTCATCGGCTTCTACCAGTCGCTCTCGGACCAGGCCCCGGTCGCGTACGCCGTGCGGAAGCTGCGCGCCACGGCCACCAGGGGCGCGGCGGAACGCGGCGTCGCCTTCGAGGACGACGACGACGCCCGCCGCGCGACGGCCCTGTACGCGGCCGGGTCCTCGCTTCTCCAGCGCCCGATCGGGGAGACGTGACCGCGCGCCGCCAGGAGGCCGTGCTCGGGCGCCTCCTGGACGGGCTGCGCTCGGAACTGGCCGACTGGCGTGTGCTCGCCACCCGCGGCGACCCGCCCGAGTTGGAGAAGCACCGCAGCCAGCTCGCCGCGGTGGAGGCGATGCTCACCGGGGGCCTGGCGGAGGCGCGCGCCCGGCTCGACGCGGGCGAGCGGGCGGGGCTTCCGGTCCTGGTCCTGGACCTGCACCACGTCTGGGACTACTTCCGCTCGAAGTTCACGCTGCGCAGGATGCCGGAGTACCGCGACGTCCTCGCCACCGCCGACGAACTGGCCTGGTCCTGCTACGAGGCCCCGCTGACCGCCGCGCTCGGCGTGGCCGGCACTCCGTCCAAGGAGCCGCCGCTCGTCTCGTTCGGCAGGGCCGCGGGGCCGCGGGCCCACCGGCGCGGCGACCAGTACCGCGACCTGCTGCCGCGGGGCGGCGTCCACACCCGCGAGGGGGTCGAGCTGGCCCGCAGCCTGCCGTTCCCGGTGATCGACCTGCCCTGGTACTACGGCTCGCACCTGCCCGCCCTGCTGACCGTCGCCCACGAGGCGGGCCACCACATCGAGGACGACTTCGCCCTGACCCCGGCGATCGGTCACCGCCTCGCGTCCGCCGCCCTGCCCGCGGGGGAGCTGCCGCGGTGGCACGGCTGGGCGGGCGAGGTCTTCGCCGACGTGTGCGCGACGCTGGTGTGCGGGGCGGCCTACCCGGCGGTGCTCGCGGAGGTGCTCACCACGCTGACCCCCGAGGACGCGACCGCCGCCGCGCCGGGGGCGCATCCGCCGGCCGGCGTCCGGCTCGGCGTCTGCGCGGCCGTGCTGTCACGGGTGGGCGCGGATTCGGGCCCGGCGGCCGGTACCGCCGGGCGTGCCGACCTCGCCGAGGTGGCGCGCGCCCTCGTGGACGGCGGGTACGACCAGTTCGGCGGCCGGAGCCTGCCCGAGCTGCTCTGCCCCCGGCCACGGCCCGACGCGGAACCGGAGTACGCGGGGACGGTCGAGGCCGAGCACCTGCTCTCCGGCATGCCGTCGCGGCACAAGCGCGTCCCCGGCGTCCTTGCCGCCGCGGCCCTGGCCTTCCTGGCCGACCCGGAGGCGTACGACGCCCGCGCCGTCGGCGCCCGCGCCACGGCGGAGGCCCTGGCCCTGCGGGCCGGCGGCTTCCGCCGCACCCCGGCCGTGACCGTCCACGACGCGGCCGCCGCCGGGCGGCGCCTGCTGAGCGTGCTGCGGGAGGGGGCCGGGACGGCGTGAATCCGCCCGGTGGCCGGCGACGCCCGCGTTCGCCGTCAGCCGCCGGAGGCGTGCGCGAGCCCCGTCTTCGCCCCCGCGCCGCACAGCGGCACCACCGCCGTCCGCTCACCGAGCGCCCCGTCCCGCACGGCGGCCCAGCAGGCCACGCCGGTCGACTCGACGTAGAGCCCCCGCGCCGCCAGGTCGAGCTGGGCCGCCGCGATCTGCTCCTCCGTCACGGTGAGGAAGGCGCCACCGGACGCGCGCACGGCCCGCAGGATCTGCCGCGCGCGGGGCGGCCGGGGGATGGCGATGCCCTCCGCCAGGGTGTCGGCCGCCGGGGTCTCGCCGACCAGGTCGTCGGCGCCGGCCCGCCAGGCCTCGGCGAGCGGCGCGACCGCCGCGGACTGCACCGCGTACAGCGCGGGCGCCTTCGCGATCAGCCCGGCCGCGTACAGCTCGCGCACGGCGAGCGCGGCGCCGAGCAGCAGCGTGCCGTTGCCGACGGGCACGACGAGGACGTCGGGCAGGCGCCCGCCCAGGTCCTCCCACAGCTCGTGGACGTAGGTCTTGGTGCCCTGGAGGAAGTAGGGGTTGTGCACGTGGGAGGCGTAGAACGTGCCGGGTTCGTCGGCGGCGGCACGGGCGGCCCGCGCCGCCGACTCCCGCCCGCCTCCGACGATTTCGAGCCGCGCCCCGTGCCCGCCGATCTGCTCCAGCTTCTTCGGCGAGGTGCCCGCGGGCACGTACACCGTGCAGGGGAGCCCGGCCCGCGCGCTGTACGCGGCGACCGACGTGCCCGCGTTGCCGCTGCTGTCGGCGATGACCCGTTCGGGGCCGAGCCGCTGGGCGAGAGCGGTGAGCATGACCGCTCCCCGGTCCTTGAAGGAGAGCGTGGGCATCAGGAAGTCCAGCTTGGCCGAGACCGGACCCGCCAGCTCCACGAGGGGCGTGCGCCCCTCGCCGAGGGAGATCGCGGGCGCGGACAGGGGAAGGCACTCGGCGTACCGCCACAGCGAGTTGACGCGCCCCGTGAGCGAGGCCAGGCGCGCGGGCGTGGGGGAGAAGTCGAGGTCGAGGGGGCCCCGGCAGACCGGGCAGGACCAGGCGAGCGTGCCCCCGGGGACACGGGTCCCGTCGGCGGGGCAGAAGGCGTCGGGCAGGGCGGTCGTCGCAGTCATGCGCGCAGGCTAGTGCGGCGTCCGCCGGCGGAGCGGGAGGGCGGCCGTGGGGTGCCTGGGGCGGCTGGTGCCGGTGAGGCATGAAGAGTGCGTGGCGGGTGTGTTACGTCCGGTCACATGTCTTGTGGGATTCCTATGGATCGGCCAATCTTTCGTCCCGGTGGAGTCGGGAGAACCCACGGCAGGGGCATGCCCTCGGCAGAGGCATGTGTCCTTGACATGGTCATGATCGACACCCGGCTCCCCGCTGTGTGGGCACCACAGGCACCGCATCCCCCACCAACGCACCATCTATTGAGGAGGACCCCTCAGATGGCAGTGATGCGTCCCTCCCGCCGAAGACTGGCAGGGATCAGCGCGACAGCGGTCGCGGCCCTCGCCCTCGGCGTCGTCTCCGCCGTCCCGGCGAACGCCGGGCCGGACCGGGCGGAAGGCGTGATCGAGAACGCCGGAACCCCCGGCGTGATCAAGAACAGCTACATCGTGAGCCTCGACAAGAACGCCCCCAAGGCCCGCTCCGCCGAGGGCAAGGCCCTCGCCAAGGAGTACGGCGCCAAGATCGAGCGGACCTACGACAAGGCCCTCAACGGTTACGCCGTGGAGCTCAGCGAGGCCGAGGCGAAGAAGTTCGCCGCGGACCCGGCGGTCGACGCGGTCGTCCAGAACCGGACGTTCAAGGCCACGGCGACCCAGAACAACCCGCCGTCCTGGGGCCTCGACCGCATCGACCAGAAGACGCTGCCGCTCGACCAGAAGTACACCTACCCCGACTCCGCGGGCGAGGGCGTCACGGCGTACGTCATCGACACCGGTGTCCGCATCAGCCACAGCGACTTCGGCGGACGCGCCTCCTACGGCTACGACGCCATCGACAACGACAACACCGCGCAGGACGGCCACGGCCACGGCACCCATGTCGCGGGCACCGTCGCCGGAACCCTGCACGGCGTCGCCAAGAAGGCGAAGATCGTCGGCGTCCGCGTCCTGAACAACCAGGGCTCGGGCACCACCGCGCAGGTCGTCGCGGGCATCGACTGGGTGACCAAGAACGCGGTCAAGCCCGCCGTCGCCAACATGTCGCTCGGCGGCGGCGCCGACGCCGCCCTGGACACCGCCGTGCGCAACTCCATAGCCGCCGGCATCACCTACGCCGTCGCGGCGGGCAACGAGTCGACCAACGCGTCGACGAAGTCCCCCGCCCGCGTGGCGGAGGCCATCACCGTCGGCGCCACGACCAGCACCGACGCGCGGGCCAGCTACTCCAACTACGGCAGCGTCCTCGACATCTTCGCCCCGGGTTCCTCGATCACCTCCACGTGGAACTCCAGCGACTCGGCGACCAACACCATCTCCGGTACGTCGATGGCGTCCCCGCACGTCGCGGGCGCGGCGGCGATCTACCTGGGCGCCAACCCGTCGTCGACCCCGGCACAGGTATCCGCGGCCCTGGTCGACGCGTCGTCGCCGGGCGTCGTCACCAACCCGGGCACGGGCTCGCCCAACCGCCTCCTGAACGTGACGGGCGGCACCACGAACCCGCCGGGCAAGAAGTTCACCAACGACACCGACTACGCGATCCAGGACAACGCCACGGCCGACTCCCCGGTGGCCGTGACCGGCGTCGGGGGCAACGCGCCCGCCGCGCTGAGCGTGCCGGTGACCATCCAGCACACCTACATCGGCGACCTCCGCGTCCAGTTGATCGCCCCCGACGGCACCGCCTACACCCTCAAGGCCTACGGGACCGGCGGCAGTGCCGACAACATCAACACCACGTACACCGTGAACGCCTCGTCGGAGACGGCCGACGGCACGTGGACGCTGCGGGTCAGCGACAACGCGGCACAGGACACCGGGAAGATCGACTCCTGGGGCCTGCAGTTCTGACGGCGGACGGCTGATCGGTCCCCCGTGATCCCACCTCGTCGGTGACCTCACCCTCGTCCTCGCGGTACGGCTCCCGGTTCCCTGACCGGGCCCGCCGCGAGGACGAGTCGTGTCGTGCCCCATATCCGGGTAACGGGCCTGCGTAAACGCCCGCCGGGCCAGAAATCATCACTTCGAGTGATTCCTTGGCCTTGGGTTGCAGTTCACAACCCTCGGTTGCCAGGCTGTAGCTGTCTGTCAACCTGATGGGAGTGGCCAGTGACTTTCGGTGAGCAGCCGGCGTATCTGCGCGTCGCGGGTGATCTCCGCAAGAAGATCGTCGACGGTTCGCTGCCGCCGCACACCCGGCTCCCGTCGCAGGCCCGGATTCGCGAGGAGTACGGGGTCTCGGACACCGTCGCCCTGGAGGCGCGCAAGGTCCTGATGGCCGAGGGCCTGGTCGAGGGCCGCTCGGGCTCGGGGACGTATGTCAGGGAGCGCCCCGTCCCCCGCAAGATCGTCCGCACCGGCTACCGCGCGGCGGGCGGCGGATCGACCCCCTTCCGCCAGGAGCAGGCCGCCGACGGCGCGCGCGGCACCTGGGAGTCCCGCAGCGAGCAGGTGGAGGCGGGCGCGGCCGTCGCGGAGCGGCTCGGCATCACGGCGGGCGAGCGCGTGATGTGCACGAAGTACGTCTACCGGGACGCGGGCGAGGCCATGATGCTCTCCACCTCCTGGGAGCCCCTGGCCGTCACGGGCCGCACCCCGGTGATGCTCCCCGAGGAGGGCCCCCTCGGCGGCTGCGGGGTCGTCGAGCGCATGGCGGCCATCGACGTCGTCGTGGACAACGTCACGGAGGAGGTCGGCGCCCGCCCCGGCCTCGCCGAGGAGCTGACGGCGCTCGGCGGCGTCCCCGGCCACGTGGTGGTCGTCGTCCAGCGGACGTACTACGCCTCGGGCCGCCCGGTCGAGACGGCGGACGTCGTGATCCCCGCCGACCGGTACCGCGTGGCGTACCACCTGCCGGTGAAGTAGCCCGGCCCCCTGCAAGAAGACTGCCGCGGCCGGCGCCCGCCCGGCATCGCCCGGCTCATGGCCGATTGCGCACCCTCCGCGTATCTCCTCGTGCAATTCCGTATCCGCTGAGTAAAGGTCGGGCGTAGGCTCGGGCATATGCGGACTGCGGTTTCCTTAGAGATCGAGGCGCTCCGCGCGCCGGAGGCGCCGAGCGGAGGGGCGCGATGAACGACGGCACGGTTCTGCTGCCCTGGCTCGTGATTCGGCAGGACGACAACGGCAACCGCTATCGCGTGGGCATGTTCGCGACGAAGGCCGAGGCCCAGAAGATCGCGGACACCCTCGACGAGCGCGGCCACCAGCAGCTCTACTGGATCGAGAAGCTCAGCGCGAACGGCAGCGGGCACTAGACGGGCCCGTCGGCACCCGTCGACGCCCGCCGGCACCGGCCGGCCCGGAGCGGCGTCCGGGCGGTGGCATCTAAGCTCCCGCGCATGAACGAACGCATCGTGGTGGGCGCCGCCCTGTACGACGACGGCGGACGCCTGCTCGCCGCGCGGCGCAGTGCGCCCCCGGAGCTCGCGGGCGGCTGGGAGCTGCCCGGCGGCAAGGTGGAGCCCGGCGAGGGCTGCGAGGAGGCGCTCGTGCGCGAGCTCCGCGAGGAGCTGGGCATCGAGGCGGCGGCGGTGGAGCGGGTGCCGGGGGAGTGGCCGCTCGCCAAGGGGTACGTCCTGCGGGTGTGGACGGCCCGTCTCGTCTCCGGCCGGCCGGAGCCCCTCCAGGACCACGACGCGCTGCGCTGGCTCACCCCTGACGAGGTCTGGTCGGTGGACTGGCTGGCGGCGGACGTCCCCGCGGTGAAGGCGCTGCGGGCCATGCGGGACCACGCGTAGGCGGACCACCCATACCCCCAAGTGCCCCATTTGTGGTAAATCGTCACGTTATGCGGGTATGGGCCTTGTGACTCCAAGAAACGGACAGGTCCTGCTTCTGGTCGGGAAGTGATCGGCGTGATCGACACCAAAGGCGACTGCGCCGAGTGGGACTTCCCCGCGGACCCCGGCGCGGTCCGCACGGCCCGCGCCGTCGTCCGCGAACAGCTCGGCGACTGGAACCTCACGCCCCTCGGCGACATCACCGTACTGCTCGTCAGCGAGCTGGTGACCAACGCCCTGTGCCACGCGTCGGGCCCGATCGGCGTGCGCCTCGTACGCCCCGCGGGCCCCATGGGCACCCTGCTCGTGGAGGTGTCCGACCCGCTCCCCGACCCGCCCCTCGCGCGCACCGCCGCGCCCGAGGACGAGGACGGGCGGGGCCTCCAGCTCGTGGCCCGCGCGGCACAGAGCTGGGGGACGCGGCCGGGCCGGACGGGCAGGGCGGGAAAGACGGTGTGGTTCGAGCTGGCCCTGCCGGGTTAGAAGACTGGCAGTGTGCGACGGGCGTCGGGCACAAGAGCGGCACGGGCCAAAAAGCGTCGAGTCCGTGCTGTGATCGTGAACGCCGTGTGGGGCCGTGCCGTAGTGCTGGATACTGCGGACAGCCGTATGCGGTGACCGGTGCCGGACGCGGTGAGCTGGAGGGGACGGTTCGCGTGAGCGAGATACCAGCGAAGGCGACGGAGCCCGATGGGCCGTCGGGCGACGCGAGGGCCGAGGGATCGTCGGGCGATACGACGGCCGGCCGACCGCCCGTGGCAGCCGCGGGCGACGGGGCCGCCGACGCGCCGGTGGACGAGACCTGGCAGAGCAGCCCGCCCGGCTCCATCTACGACTACATCAAGGTCGCCTCGTTCTCGATCGGCCCCGACGGACTCGTCGACCAGTGGAGCGGGCGCGCCGAGCGGCTGTTCGGCGTGGCC
This sequence comes from Streptomyces sp. NPDC050703, assembly GCF_040654435.1. NCBI lineage: Bacteria > Bacillati > Actinomycetota > Actinomycetes > Kitasatosporales > Streptomycetaceae > Streptomyces > Streptomyces sp. NPDC050703. The sequence goes on along the minus strand of NZ_JBFAHX010000037.1, from coordinate 20,492 downwards.
GCGCGGGATGCCGTCGGCAAGGACCCCATCGAGGCGTTCGTGGCGCCCGAGCTGCGCGCGAACGGCCACCGCAAGATGGCGGAGATCCTCGACGGCCGGGAGTGGACGGGCGTCGTCCCCTTCCGCATGCCCGACGAGCGGCGCCCCGGCGGAGCGGGCCTTGAGGGCATCGCCGAGGTCTACGTCATGCCCACCGAGACGGAGAGCGGCGAGAAGGCCGCGGTCTGCGTCGTCGTCGACGTCAGGGCGCTCCGGCAGATCGAGACGGACCTCGCCGCCTCGCAGGCCATTTTCGGCCAATCTCCCTTCGGCTTCCTCCTGTTCGGCACCGATCTGCGGGTGCAGCGGGCCAACCGCCGCTTCGCCGACGTCTTCGGCGGCAGCACCGAGGACCACCGCGGACGCACCGTCCACGACTACCTGCCGCGCCACGAGGCCGACCGCATGGCCGCCGCCCTGAAGCGGGTCCTCAAGACCGGCGAATCCGTCACGGACATGCAGATCGTCGGCCCCGCGCCCCGCGGCAACGACCGCAGGCACTGGTCGATCAACCTCTACCGCGTGCACAGCGGCTCCGGCCGCCCCGTCGGCGTTGCGGGCCTCGGCACCGACGTCACCCTGCGCCAGGCCGCCGCCCGCGAGGCCGCCCACGCCCGCCGCAACCTCGCCCTCCTGAACGAGGCGGGCGCCCGCATCGGCAACTCCCTCGACCTGGAGACCACCGCGCGGGAACTGCTCGACGTCACGGTGCCCGGCTTCTGCGACCTCGCCTCCGTCGACCTGTACCAAGGGTTGCTCGACGGCGACGAGGCACCGCCGGGCCTCGTCGACGGCAGCGCGGAGCTGCGCCGCGTGGCGTTCGCGAGCGCCGTCGCCGACGCCCCGTTCCCCGACGGCACCGAGCCCCTCGACGTCGGCGTCGTGCACCGCTTCGCCTTCACCTCGCCCTGCGCCGACGCGCTGCGCGCGGCCCGCCCCCGGCTCGTCACCGCCGATGACGACCACTCGGCGAGCCGCCTCACCGGCGGGCTCATCCAGTCGACGCTCGCCGTGCCGATGGTCGCCCACGACACCGTGGTCGGCCTCGCCCAGTTCTCCCGTACGAAGGGCAGCGAGCCCTTTGGCGACCGCGACCGCGCGCTCGCCGTCGAACTGGCCGCCCGCGCCGCCGTCTGCATCGACAACGCCCGCCTCTACCGCCGCGAGCACGAGCGCGCCCTGATCCTCCAGCGCTCCCTGCTGCCGCCCGGCGACCCCGAGGCGGCGGGCCTCGACATCGCCTGCCGCTACCTGCCGGGCAACGCCGCGACCGAGGTCGGCGGCGACTGGTTCGACGTCATCGAGCTGCCGGGCCACCGCACCGCCCTCGTCATCGGCGACGTCATGGGGCGCGGCCTGCGGGCCGCCGTCGCCATGGGAGAGCTGCGCACCGCCGTGCGGACCCTCGCGCTCCTGGACACCGAGCCCGCCGAGGTCCTCTCGGCCCTGGACGAGATCGCCCGCGGCCTCGGCAGCCCCGCCGGGCCCCAGCGGTCCACCCGCTCGGCACGCAAGGGCGCGGACGCGGACCTCGGCGAGGTCTACCTCGCCACCTGCGTCTACGCCGTCTACGACGCCGTCACCCGGCGCTGCACCTTCGCCAACGCCGGGCACCTGCCGCCGGTCCTCGTCGAACCCGGCGAACCGGGGGAGCCCGGCCAGCACGCGCTCATGCTCGACGTGCCCCCGGGCATGCCGCTCGGCGTCGGCGGCGAACCCTTCGAGGACGTCGAGGTGGAACTCCCCGAGGGCGCGCTGCTCGCCCTCTACACCGACGGTCTCGTCGAGTCCCGCGACCACCCCCTCGACGAGGGCCTCAACGCCCTCGTGCGCTCCCTCGGCGACGCCCCGCCCGCCCTTGAGGACGTCTGCGACCACATCCTGAACACCCTCGACACCCACCACGGCGAGGACGACATCGCGCTCCTGATGGCGCGCGTCCAGGGCCTGCCCGCCGACCACGTCGGCGACTGGACGCTGCCGCGCGACCCCAAGTCGGTCGGCCGCGCGCGCGAGCTCGCCTGCGACCAGCTGCGGGCCTGGGACCTCGAACAGCTCTGCGACACGGCGGAACTCCTCGTCAGCGAACTCGTCACCAACGCCCTGCGCTACGGCGAGGGCGAGATCCGGCTCCGCCTCCTCCTCGACCGCACCCTGGTCTGCGAGGTGTGGGACGGCGGCTTCGTCCAGCCGCGCCGCCGCAGGGCCCGCGACACGGACGAGGGCGGGCGCGGACTCCAGCTGGTGGGCCTGCTCAGCGCGGCCTGGGGCTCGCGGCGGACGCCGCGCGGCAAGACGGTCTGGTTCGAACTGGCCCTGCCGGACGGCGAGACCGAGCCGATGGACGCGGCCGAGGCCCTGCTGAGCCTGTTCTAGCCGCCTGGGGCCGGCCCGGGCCGACCTGGGGCCGACCCGGGGGCAGCGGCCTAAGGCGGTTCGGGGTCAGTCTGGCGTCAGCCCCAGGTCAGGAGGTTCGGCAGCTCGCCCGTTTTGTCGTTGTCCCCCGGGCGCAGGCCCGACTTCGGGCGGTTGCGCCAGGCCATCGTGACCATGTTGTCCTCGGTCACCCGGACCTCGGACGACGCGTAGCGCTCGCCCTGCCTCGTCTTCGGCCGCAGCTGCCGGACGATCGCGTCCGCCGCCTCGGGCGAGGCCGCCCGTACGCAGAGCTTCTCCGAGGGCGCGCGGCCCTTCTTCGGCGGGCGGCCGCCGATCGCGAACAGCTCCGCGTCTCCGTCCTTCCGCCTGGCGTAGTACGTCGCCTCGTAGACATCGCCCAGGCAGTCGGCCACCGCCGCGTACGCCGCGTCGTCCCGCAGCGAGTCGTCGGGCTCCGACAGCTTCAGCGTGGCGTGCGCGCGGTTGGCGACGCGGCGGGAGCCGGAGACCTCGTACGTGATGTCTCCCCCGCGCTTGGTGTAGCGGGTGCCGCCTTCCGTACCGGCCTCGGCGTAGCCCTGCTTCTTCAGTGCCCGCCCCATCGCGGCCGTGTCGAAGTCCCCGGTCAGCAGCGAGCTGTCGCCCACCTGCACGGACGCCGTCACGTCCTTCTCGTCGAAACCCCAGTCCGCCTCGACGCCCCGGCCCGTGTAGCCGCTCTGGGCGACCTCCAGGATGCCGAAGCCGTCCAGGGAGCGGTAGAGCGCGGGGTCCTCGGCCACGAGGCGCCGCACCGTCGGCACGTCCCGGTAGGTCACGGCCCGGTCGGCCGCCGACGCCGGCACCGCGTCCAGCGCACGCTCAAGACCCGTACCGTCGTCCGCGCCCTCACCCCCGGGCAGCGAGCACCCGGCGGCACCCACGCCGAGCGTCCCTGTGAGCAGTACGGCCAGCAGGGGTCGGGGAAGCCGGGGTATCCGCATGCGCGGCAGTGTGGCACAGCGGCACCGCTCCGGAGCCGCCGGGCGGAGATGTCACCCCGCGAACCCCACTTCCGGCCAGCGGCCCGACGGGGCGTCCAGGAGGCCGTCGTCCGTGTCCTTCAGCCAGCGGTCGAAGAAGGAGCCGACGTAGGCCCGCTGGGCCGCGACCGCGCGCGCAGGGTCGACCCTGCCCATGTGCTTCTCCAGCGTCGCCCCGTCCACCCCGGCCTGCGGCAGCAGCGCGGTCAGGTCGGTGTACGTCTGGTGCAGCGAGCCCCGCAACGTGAGGTTCCGCTTCCAGCCGGTGCTTCTGGACCAGAACGACCGCCAGGACGGCTCCGTCCCCCGGTCGCTGCCGTCCCTGCCCATCAGGAGGAACGGACGGTCGAGGCCGTGCCGCGCGACCGGCGTCGGACGCGTGCCGTTCGGCTCGGGGTTGTACTCAAGGGTGCCGTCCAGGTCGACGCCCGCCCGCACCCTGCGGTCCTCGTACATCGTCTGCGCGGCGGCCGTCCCGCCCGCCGACTGGCCGAGCATGCCCACGCGCCGCTGATCCACCAGCCGGGACAGGCCGTGCGGCAGCGAGCCGAGGCTGTCGAGGACGAACCGGGAGTCGGCGACCCGGATGTCGAGGGTCTTCTTGAGCAGGTCGGACACCGTGCCGTCCCTCGCGGCCTCGGCCAGCGCCGCGAGCAGTGGTTCGTTCCCCCTGACCGTGCCGTCGGGGAACTCGACCCCCGGGCTCTCATAGGTGTGGTCGACCGTCACCACGAGATGGCCGCGGCTCGCCATCTCCTCGACGAGCACCGTGCCCCACGTGCGCGGATCGCCCGCCCCCGCGGCGTACACGACCACGGGCAGGGGGCCGTCCCGGAGGTCGGCGGGGGCTCCCCGCACGGCGTGCGTCTCCAGCGCGGCGAAGTCGACCGCGCCCCGCGGGATGCCGTGCGGCGCGGTGGCGTCCCAGCGGGCGGCGGCGCCCGGGGCCATGTACCGAGCCCGGTGGCCGCCGCCGGGCACGGCCGGGTACCAGACGCTGATCATCAGCTCCCGGTAACGCCGCGAGGGCACCCAGGGATCGTGCCGCGACCGGTCGACGAGCCGCGCGGTCACGGTCCCGATCGCGTGCGGGCCCGTGGGTCCCGGCAGCCGGACGCGTGCCGCGGCGGCCGGCTGTCCGTCACCCCGGCGCCGCACCGCCGCGTGGGCCGCCCCCGGCAGCATCCCCACGGCCATTCCCGCCGCGGCGAACCCCATCGCCGCGCGCCGCGTCACCACGCCGCGCCCGGCTCCCGAGCGAGGACCGGCCGAAGGCGCCGGACCGGCCGAAGGCGCCGGACCCGACCGCGCGGAACCCGCCGAACCCACCAAACGCACCGAACCCGCAGAACCCGCACATCCCGGAGAAGAAGTCATGTCCCCATGGTGATCGCCACGCCCGCCTCGCCACCATGGGGGAAAGCACGGATTTGCCGCCTGGGGGAGATCCCCCAGAGCCACCCAGGGGCGCGAAGCCGTCGGCCCGCGCCCCGGTGGGACCTACTTGCCCCGCCGCCGAATCCGGCTCCCCAGCCAGACCAGCGGATCGTACTTCCGGTCGACCGCCCGCTCCTTCAGCGGAATCAGCGCGTTGTCCGTGATCTTGATGCCCTCGGGGCAGACCTCCGTACAGCACTTGGTGATGTTGCAGTAGCCGAGCCCATGTTCGTCCTGGGCCGACCGCTTGCGGTCGATCCCGGAGTCGGCCGCCGCGTCCAGCGGATGCATGTCCAGCTCCGCCACCCGCATCAGGAACCGCGGCCCCGCGAACGCGCCCTTGTTCTCCTCGTGGTCGCGCACCACATGGCACGTGTCCTGGCACAGGAAGCACTCGATGCACTTGCGGAACTCCTGCGAACGGTCCACGTCCGCCTGCTGCATGCGGTACTCGCCCGCACCCAGGCCCTCGGGCGGCACGAAGGCGGGGACCTCGCGCGCCTTGGTGTAGTTGAAGCCCACGTCCGTCACCAGGTCCCGGACCACGGGAAAGGCCCGCAGCGGGGTGACCGTGACGACCTCGTCGGGAGCGAAGACCGACATACGGGTCATGCACATCAGCCGGGGCCGCCCGTTGATCTCCGCGGAGCACGAACCGCACTTGCCCGCCTTGCAGTTCCAGCGGACCGCCAGGTCGGGCGCCTGGGTGGCCTGGAGGCGGTGGATGATGTCGAGGACGACCTCGCCCTCGTTGACCTCGATCCGGAAGTCCTCCAGACCGCCGCCCGCGGTGTCCCCGCGCCAGACCCTGAACCGCGCGTCGTACGGACTCACTCGTACAGCTCCTCTTCAGCCAGGTACTTGACCAGCTCCTCCTTCTCGAAGAGGGCGAGCAGGTCCGGGCGGATGGGCTCGGTCGTCACACGGACGAGGTCGATCTGGCCGCGCACCGGATCGGTGGCCGCGAGGCCGCCGCTGGGGTCGGCGAGGCGGCAGAGCAGATTGGCGCGCCGCCAGTCGCGGTCCATCGCCGGATGGTCCTCGCGGGTGTGGCCGCCACGGCTCTCCGTGCGCTCCAGGGCGGCGCGCGCCACGCACTCGCTGACCAGGAGCATGTTGCGCAGGTCGAGCGCGAGGTGCCAGCCCGGGTTGAACTGGCGGTGCCCCTCGACGCCGGCCCGCCGCGCCCGTACCCGCAGTTCGGCCAGCTTCTCCAGGGCCCGCGCCATCTCCGCCTCGCGGCGGATGATGCCGACCAGGTCGTTCATGGTCTGCTGGAGCTCCTGGTGGAGCGTGTACGGGTTCTCCGGCGTCGACCCGTCCTCCGGCCCCTCGGCGCTGAACGGCCGCAGCGCCTCGGCCGCCGCGGTGTCCACCTGCACCTCGTCCACCCGCGGGCGGTCGTCGGCGCCGGGCCCCGCCGCGTACCTGGCCGCGTGCAGCCCCGCGCGCCGCCCGAAGACCAGCAGGTCGGAGAGGGAGTTGCCGCCGAGCCGGTTGGAGCCGTGCATGCCGCCCGCGACCTCGCCCGCGGCGTAGAGGCCGGTCACCTCGCGCGCGGCGGCGGTGTCGGAGTCCACCGCGATGCCGCCCATCACGTAGTGGCAGGTGGGCCCGACCTCCATCGCCTCGGCGGTGATGTCGACGTCCGCCAGCTCCTTGAACTGGTGGTACATCGACGGCAGCCGCCGCTTGATGACCTCGGCGGACATCCGCGTCGACACGTCGAGGAAGACACCGCCGTGCGGTGAGCCGCGGCCCGCCTTGACCTCGGCGTTGATGGCGCGCGCGACCTCGTCGCGGGGGAGCAGTTCGGGGGGCCTGCGGTTGTGGTCCGGGTCGTCGTACCAGCGGTCGCCCTCCTCCTCCGACTGCGCGTACTTCTCCTTGAAGACGTCGGGGACGTAGTCGAACATGAACCGCTTGCCCTCGGAGTTGCGCAGGACCCCGCCGTCGCCGCGCACGGACTCCGTGACGAGGATGCCCTTGACCGACGGCGGCCAGACCATGCCCGTGGGGTGGAACTGCACGAACTCCATGTTCAGCAGGGGCGCTCCGGCGAGCAGCGCGAGCGCGTGGCCGTCGCCGGTGTACTCCCAGGAGTTCGACGTGACCTTGAAGGACTTGCCGATGCCACCGGTCGCGAGGACCACGGCGGGTGCTTCGAGGACGAAGAAGCGGCCCGACTCGCGGTCGTAGCAGAAGGTCCCGCTCACCCGGTCGCCGTCCTTCAGGACGCGCGTGACCGTGCACTCCTGGAAGACCTTCAGGCGCGCCTCGTAGTCGCCGTGCTCGCGGAAGTCCTCCTGCTGGAGCGAGACGATCTTCTGCTGGAGCGTGCGGATCAGCTCAAGACCCGTCCGGTCGCCGACGTGGGCGAGGCGCGGGTACTCGTGCCCGCCGAAGTTGCGCTGGGAGATCCGTCCGTCCGGCGTACGGTCGAACAGGGCGCCCCACGTCTCCAGCTCCCAGACCCGGTCGGGTGCCTCGCGCGCGTGCAGCTCGGCCATCCGCCACTGGTTGAGGAACTTGCCGCCGCGCAGGGTGTCGCGGAAGTGCACCTGCCAGTTGTCACCGGAGTTGACGTTGCCCATGGAGGCCGCGATGCCGCCCTCGGCCATCACGGTGTGGGCCTTGCCGAACAGCGACTTGCAGATCACGGCCGTACGGGCGCCCTGCTCACGCGCCTCGATCGCGGCCCGCAGCCCCGCGCCCCCCGCGCCCACCACGACGACGTCCCACTGCTGTCGCTCCACCTCGGGCATCAGAACAACCTCGGATCGTCGAAGGCACCGGACGCGATCAGGTACACGTAGAAGTCGGCGAGCGCGACGCTCACCAGCGACGCCCAGGCCAGCAGCATGTGCCGGGCGTTCAGCCGCCCGACCCACTGCCACATGCGGTACCGCACCGGATGCTTGGAGAAGTGCTTCAGCTTGCCGCCGACGATGTGCCGGCAGGAGTGGCAGGAGAGGGTGTACGCCCAGATCAGACCGATGTTGACGAGGAAGACGAGGGTGCCGAGGCCCATGTGGCCCCACTCGTAGCGCTCGTCGCGGAAGGTGAGCACGGTGTCGTACGTGAGGATGCCCGCGACCGGCACCGCCGCGTAGAAGAAGTACCGGTGGATGTTCTGCAGGATCAGCGGGAAGCGCGTCTCACCGGAGTACTTCTTGTGCGGCTCGGCGACCGCGCAGGCCGGTGGGGACGCCCAGAAGCCGCGGTAGTAGGCCTTGCGGTAGTAGTAGCAGGTCAGCCGGAAGCCGAGGGGGAAGATCAGGATCAGCAGGGCGGGGGAGAGGCCCCACCAGCTGCCGAAGATCTCCCAGTTCGGGCCCGACCGCATGGGTGCGCAGTTGTCGGCCAGGCACGGCGAGTAGAACGGCGACACGTAGGGCGCCTGGTAGTAGTCCGCGTTCGCGAACGCCCGCCAGGTCGAGTAGACGACGAAGGCGAGCAGTCCCGCGGCGGTCGCCGCCGGGGCCAGCCACCATCGGTCGGTCCGCAGGTGGGCGGCGGCGATCGCGGCGCGCGTGCCGTCGCGCACTCCGCCGCCGGGGGCCGTTCCGCTCTTCGGTCGGGGTTCGGTGCCGGTGGCCAACGAGGCTCCTTCGTCCTGGCGTACCTCGGGTTGAGGGAGAGAGCTCCAGCGGGGCGGTGGGACGGCGGCTCAGGGAGCGTGCCGGTCGCGCGCGCCGAGGCCCTCGTCGTCGAGGTCCCCGGCGTTCGTCCACAGCGCGGTGTCGTACGGCGTGTCGGAGATGGTCACGAGGTCGGGTCCGCGCGGCGGCACGGGCGGCGTGGCCGACGAGCGCAGCAGGGCGACGCTCTCGCGCAGCCGGTCGGTGTCGGCGCGTACGCGGCGTACGTCGAGGGCCGTCAGTCGGTCGCCGGACTGCTGCTCCAGCCTGGCGACGGTGCGGACCAGATCGTCGACGCAGCGCTGAATGGCCGTCAGTTCATCGTGCAGAGCCATGACTTGCCCTCACTTCGAGTGTGCGGTGGCAACGCTCATGCGGCTGCGAGTGTCGCGCGTCACATCCCGGCTTGTGAAGAGATCTGCACCGATTGCCGGATCGAGGGCGGCGAATGCGCCGGATCACGCTCCGATCGCGTCGAAGACGACCGTTCGCGACCGCCCGCAATCCCCCGGCACCCGTTGGGCCACACGGGTGGCATCCACGCCCCCGCACGCCGCGCCTCCGGCGCGCGGCCGCTCCCGTCCCCTTCAGTGTGGCGATAGATGTGATCAGCTCCATATACCGCCAAACGTGATCAAACCCGGCCCGGTCCCGGTAGTGGCCGGACGAGCCTGGACCCCGGAGGTACCAGCCATGTCCCACGACCGCGTCAGAGTCGGATCTGTCGTGTTCCTCGCGACGGGAGTGCTGGCCCTGCCCGCCCTCGCCGGATGCACCTCGGGCGACCACGGGAGCCGGCCGGCCGCGCGCCAGGACATCGCGCCCGCCACCAGGGACAGGGTCGCCGACGGGGGCACCATGAACTGGGCGGTGGAGGAGCTGCCCGAGACGTTCAACGGCTTCCAGTCCGACGCCGACGCCGGCACCTCGCGCGTCACGGGAGCCGTCCTGCCGTCCCTGTTCCGCCTCGACGCGCGGGGCAGGCCGCAGCGCAACGCCGACTTCCTGGAATCCGCGAAGGTCATCGAGCGCGAGCCCCAGCAGGTCGTCCTGTACAAGCTGAACCAGCAGGCGGTCTGGAGCGACGGCCGGGAGATCGGCGCCGACGACTTCGCGGCGCAGTGGCGGGCGCTGTCCGGCAAGGACCCCGCGTACTGGACGGCGCGGAACGCCGGCTACGACCGCATCGAGAAGATCGAGCGCGGCGCGGACAACCTGGAGGTGCGCGTCACTTTCGCCAAGCCGTACGCGGACTGGCGCTCCCTCTTCTCGCCGCTGTACCCGAAGCAGGTCATGGGCAGCCCCGACTCCTTCAACGACGGGGCCCGCCGCAAGCTGAAGGCGACCGCGGGCCCCTTCGCCGTCACGCGGATCGACCGCAAGGCGGGCACGATGACCCTGGAGCGCAGTCCGCGCTGGTGGGGGCGGCCCGCCAAGCTCAGCAAGCTGGTGCTGCGCGAGGTGCCGCGCGACGAGCGGGCCGAGGCGCTCGTCGAGGGCACCGTCGACCTGGCCGAGGTCGACGCGCCGGAGGCCGAGCGGATCGCCCTCGCCGGCCGCGACAAGGGCGCCCAGGGCCCGCCCGCCCACGGCCCGGGCTCCGACCTCACCCCCGCCAGGGCGCTGCGCTCCTGGGCGATCGCCCACGGCTCCGACGAGGACGCCGCGGAGGCGGAGGTCCAGGCGCGCGAGAAGACCGGCAAGGCCGTCAAGAAGTACGCGGAGGAACAGGCGGGCCTGCGCGGCTACGAGGTCCGCAAGTCCCTCGAACCGGCCTACACCCAGCTCGCCCTCAACGGCTCCGAGGGCCCGCTCGCCGACGACAGGGTGCGCCGCGCGGTGGCCCGCGCCCTGGACCGCGCGGAGCTCGCCGAGGCCGTCCTGAAGCCGCTCGGCCTGCCCGCCGAGCCGGTCGGCAGCCACCTGGCCCTCGCCGGGCAGGAGGCGTACGCGGACAACAGCGGGGCCCTCGGCAGGCAGGACACCGCGGAGGCCCGCGCCCTCCTCGCCGACGCTGGCTGGACGCCGGGCGGCGCCCTGAAGGACAAGCTCAAGGAGCACTCCGAGAAGGCAGAGAAGACCGAGAAAGCCGAGAAGGCAGCGAAGGCCGAGAAGGCCGAGGAGAAGGAGAAGGGCGGCGAGGCCGGCGCCGAGAAGGCGGAGTCGGAGTCGGGGTCGGAGTCGGAGTCGGATTCGGGCACGGGTTCCGGCTCCGAGGCGGACGACGGCACGTACATCGTCGGCGAGGACGACGGGAAGCCCGGCGACAGCCGCGTCCTCGTGCTCGCCCCCGGACCCGCCGCGGCCTACCAGAAGGCCGCGCTGACCCGCCAGGCCGACGTCCTGGAGATGCCGGACGAGACCGACAAGGAGAAGAAGAAGGAGCCGGGCGAGCACACCGAGCACCGGACGAAGGCCGAGGCCAGGGCCGAGAAGGAGACCGGGGCCGCGGCACGTGACCAGGCCAGGGGCGGCGTCCCCGGCGCCTACGCGCCCAAGGGCACCGCGGCCCCCGCCGCCGGCGGCCCGCTCGCCAAGGACGGCAAGCCCCTGACCCTGCGCTTCGTCCTGCCCTCGGGCCACGGCTCGGAGCAGCTGCGCGCGGTGGCCGACCGGATCTCGCGGATGCTGGAGAAGATCGGCGTGCGCACCGAGACGTCGAAGGTCTCCGACGACAGCTTCTTCAAGGACCACATCGCGTCCGGCCAGTACGACCTCGCCCTCTACTCCTGGCCCGCCTCCGCCTTCCCCGCCACCGACGCCCGCCCGATCTACGCCAAGCCGGTCCCCGCCGCGGACGGCTCCCTGAACGTCGAGCAGAACTACACGCGCGTGGGCACCGACCACATCGACCAGCTCTTCGACCAGGCGATGGGCGAGCTCGACGAGGACGTGTCCCTCTCCCTGGTCAGGAAGGCGGACGCCCGCATCTGGGCGGAGGCCGGCTCCATCCCCCTCTACCAGCGCCCCCAGCTCGTGGCGGCCCGGCCGAACCTGGCCAACGCCGGGGCCTTCGGTTTCCAGTCACCGCACTACGAGGACATCGGGTTCCTGAAGCCGGGCGCGCGGCGGCCCGCCGTCCCCGCGCCGAAGTCATGACCAGGTGAGGCGCGAGGGGGCCCACGGCCCGTCCAGGTGACGTACACCATCTCTTCACCGAACTGGTGCTCAGATTCCGCTCAACTCCCTTGCCCGTCGGCCACCCCGGCGGGCAAGGTCATAACCACCCATTGACCTGGTGTTTCACCCCTGAGAGCCGCGTGCCGGGCGCCCGTGAGGAGCCGCCCGGAAACCCCCCGCGGAGGCTGCCTCCGTCCGAGCCCCGTAGAATGGGGTGAGGCCGTGGCGTGTTGTCTGCCCGGCAGGGCACGCGTACCGGACCGTACGCGCCGCCGTCCACTACCCGGGAGAAGCGCAGCTCGTATGCCCACGCGCCATGACATTCGTAACGTCGCCATCGTCGCCCACGTCGACCACGGCAAGACGACCATCGTCGATGCCATGCTCAAGCAGGCCGGCGCCTTCGCCGCCCACGCCGCGGAGTCGCTCGACGACCGCATGATGGACTCGAACGACCTGGAGCGTGAGAAGGGCATCACGATCCTGGCCAAGAACACGGCCGTCAAGTACCACCCCAAGGATGGTGGCGAGCCGATCACCATCAACATCATCGACACCCCCGGCCACGCCGACTTCGGTGGCGAGGTCGAGCGCGGTCTGTCGATGGTGGACGCGGTCGTCCTCCTCGTCGACGCCTCCGAGGGTCCGCTTCCGCAGACCCGCTTCGTGCTCCGCAAGGCCCTCCAGGCCCGGATGCCGGTCATCCTGTGCATCAACAAGACCGACCGCCCGGACTCCCGGATCGACGAGGTCGTCAACGAGACGTACGACCTCTTCCTCGACCTGGACGCCGACGAGGACCAGATCGAGTTCCCGATCGTCTACGCCTGCGGCCGTGACGGCATCGCCTCGCTGACCAAGCCGGAGGACGGCACCGTCCCGGCCGACAGCGACAGCCTGGAGCCGTTCTTCACCGCGATCCTGGAGCACGTCCCCGCTCCGGAGTACGACGAGGAGGCCCCCCTCCAGGCCCACGTCACCAACCTGGACGCCGACAACTTCCTCGGCCGTATCGCGCTCTGCCGCGTCGAGCAGGGCGAGCTGCGCAAGGGCCAGACGGTCACGTGGATCAAGCGTGACGGCACCCAGCAGAACGTCCGCATCACCGAGCTGATGATGACAGAGGCGCTCACCCGCAAGCCGGCCGAGAAGGCGGGCCCCGGTGACATCTGCGCCATCGCCGGTATCGCGGACATCATGATCGGCGAGACCCTGGCCGACCCCGAGAACCCGATCGCGCTGCCGCTGATCACGGTCGACGAGCCGGCGATCTCCATGACCATCGGCACGAACACCTCGCCGCTGGTCGGCAAGGGCGGCAAGGGCCACAAGGTCACCGCCCGCCAGGTGAAGGACCGCCTGGACAAGGAGCTCATCGGCAACGTCTCGCTCCGCGTCCTGGACACCGAGCGCCCCGACGCCTGGGAGGTCCAGGGCCGCGGTGAGCTGGCGCTCGCCATCCTCGTCGAGACCATGCGCCGGGAAGGCTTCGAGCTGACCGTCGGCAAGCCCGAGGTGGTCACCAAGGAGGTCGACGGCAAGGTCCACGAGCCGATCGAGCGCATGACGATCGACTCGCCCGAGGAGCACCTCGGCGCCATCACGCAGCTCATGGCGGCCCGCAAGGGCCGTATGGAGACCATGACGAACCACGGTTCGGGCTGGATCCGCATGGAGTGGATCGTTCCGTCCCGCGGCCTCATCGGGTTCCGTACGGAGTTCCTGACCCAGACCCGCGGCACCGGCATCGCGCACTCCATCTTCGAGGGCCACGAGCCGTGGTTCGGCGAGCTGAAGACGCGCAACAACGGCTCCCTGGTCGCCGACCGCGCGGGCAAGGTCACGCCGTTCGCGATGATCAACCTCCAGGAGCGCGGCGTCATCTTCACCGAGCCCGGCACCGAGGTGTACGAGGGCATGATCATCGGTGAGAACTCGCGCGCCGACGACATGGACGTGAACATCACCAAGGAGAAGAAGCTCACCAACATGCGCGCCGCCTCCGCGGACTCCACGGAGAACGTCGTGCCGCCGCGCAAGCTCTCCCTGGAGCAGTCCCTGGAGTTCTGCCGCGACGACGAGTGCATCGAGGTGACCCCGGAGACCGTGCGCATCCGCAAGGTCGTCCTGGACCAGAAGGAGCGCGGCCGCACCGCCTCGCGCGCCAAGCACAACTGACGTCCGCGCCCCCTCTGCGGGGCGCTCCCCAGGGCCCCGGTAAACCTCCCGGGGCGCCTGTGAGGCGCATGAGGCCGGTTTCCGCCGCTCCCCGAAGGAGCTCGGCGGAAGCCGGCCTCTCGCGTTTCCCCTGGCGGTACGGTGTGGCCACTGCCGCGTGAAGTCGCCCGCGGCAACTCCTTTTCGGGACGGAAACGTCCGGTATCCGGACGTCACTGACCGTTAGATGTGTAACACGTCCGTTTCGCAACCATCTATATCGGATCGGTTTGTCCGGATTTTGGAAGTTGTACGTGCCAGGTGTGATTGAACCGAGACCAAAAGGGTGTGGTCGACCGGTACCTCATGGCTAATAGTTGACCGCGTATAGCTCGGGTCAATGGGTCACGCGCTGTGGGGAGCGCCGACTCACGAGCACACTGGGGTACTCGATCTTCGCCGTCAGGGGTGTCGGCGCGATCACTCGTACCCCCTCTCGTAGTGAACAAGTGGACTCATGAGGAGGAACCCCATGCGTGGTGCCAAGAGCGCCAAGTGGGTCGCGATAGCCGGTGTTGTGGCCCTGGGTGCCACCGCCTGTGGTGGCGGCGGCAGCGACAACGGCAACAGCGGGAAGGTCGACCCCAAGGGGATCGTCAGCTACGCCAACGGTGAGCCGCAGAACGCCCTGCAGCCGTCCAACACCATGGAGGCGTACGGCAGCGTCGTCATCGACGCTCTCTTCACCGGGCTTGTCCACTACGACAAGCAGGGCAACATCACCTACGAGAACGCCGAGTCGGTCACTCCCGACAAGGACTCGAAGGTGTGGACCGTCAAGCTGAAGCAGGGCTGGAAGTTCCACAACGGCGAGGCCGTCACCGCCAAGTCGTACGTCGACGCCTGGAACTGGGCGGCCGACCCGGCCAACGGCCAGCAGAACAGCTCCTGGTACCGCGACATCGTCGGCTACGACGACGTGCACCCGGCCAAGGGCAAGGCCAAGAAGAAGGCCATGTCGGGCCTGAAGGTCGTCGACGAGAACACCTTCACCATCACGCTGAAGAACGGCATCCCGTACTACGCGTACAAGCTGGTCTACAAGCCCTTCTTCCCGCTGCCCTCGGCCGCGCTGAAGGACCCGAAGAAGTACGGCGAGGCGCCGGTCGGCAACGGTCCCTACAAGTTCAAGAGCTGGGACCACAAGAAGTCGATCCAGGTCACCGCCTGGTCCGGCTACAAGGGCGAGGACAAGCCCAAGAACGGCGGCATCAACTTCAAGGCCTACTCCAAGGACACGGCCGCCTACGCCGACCTGAAGTCGGACAACGTCGACACCATGCCGCTGGTGCCGAACAGCGAGATCGCCAACTTCAAGCAGGACTTCGGCGACCGCGCCATCGAGCAGGACTTCTCGGCGATCAACACGATCAACCCCGCCTTCTACACCAAGCAGTGGAAGGACATCGACGTCAAGGTCCTCCAGGGCCTGTCGATGGCGATCGACCGTGACACCATCGCCAAGACCGTGTTCCACGGCACGCGTGAGTCCGCCACCGGCTGGGTCGCCAAGGGCGTCAAGGGCTGGACGAAGGACGCCTGCGGCGAGTACTGCAAGTTCGACCCGAAGAAGGCCAAGGCCTCCATCAAGGCCGGCGGCGGCGTTCCCGGCAACAAGATCTCCATCCAGTACAACGCCGACCAGCCGCACAAGGACTGGGTCGTCGCGGTCTGCAACAGCATCACCAAGTCGACCGGCGTCCAGTGCGTCGGCGACCCGGTGACCGACTTCGCGGCCGACACGGAGATCCGTGACCAGAAGAAGGTCAAGTCGATCTACCGCTCCGGCTGGGTGCTCGACTACCCGTTCAACGGCAACTTCCTGGCCGACCTCTACGGCACGGGCGTCGACGGCAACAAGGGCGGATTCTCGGACAAGAAGTTCGACGATCTGACCGCAAAGGCCGACAAGGCGAAGACGATCGACGAGTCCGCGAAGCTGTACCAGGAGGCCGAGAAGGAGCTGCAGAACAGCTTCCCCGGCATCCCGCTCTGGTACAACAAGACGCTCTCCGCGCACTCGAACAACGTCAAGAACGTCGAGTTCGACCAGGCCGGTGACCCGATCCTCTCCGAGGTCCAGGTCTTCGAGAAGTAGTAGTCGTCGGAGTTCCGTCCGACGTGAAGCGACGCCCGGCGACCCCGGGCGTCGCTTCACGGACGGCTCCGCAATGGACGGAGGCACCACATGGGGCGCTACGTCGCGAGGCGACTGCTCCAGATGATCCCGGTGTTCATCGGGACCACCCTGTTGATCTTCTTGATGGTCAACGTGCTCCCCGGCGACCCCGTAAGGGCGCTGTGGGGCGACAAGCCGCCGGACCCGGCGCAGGTCGCGCAGATCAGGCACGACCGAGGTCTCGACCTGCCGCTCTGGCAGCAGTATCTGCACTACATGGGCGGGCTGCTGCAGGGTGACTTCGGCAAGACCATCGCGGGCAACAGGCCCATTCTCGACGAGATCAAGCAGGCCTTCCCGGTCTCGATGCGCCTCGCCGTCATGGCGTGGACGTTCGAGCTCGTGATCGGCATCGCGCTCGGCGTCCTCGCCGGCGTGAAGCGCAGCCGTCTCGTCGACAACACCGTGACGCTCTTCACGCTCCTCGTGATCTCCGTCCCGATCTTCGTGTTCGGCCTGTTCCTCCAGCTGATCTTCGGCAACGAACTCGGCTGGGTGACACCGACGGTGCAGGACTCGGAGAACTTCCAGCAGCTCCTGCTGCCGGCGCTCGTCCTCGGCCTCGTCGGCCTCGCGTACGTGGCGCGCCTGAGCCGGACCTCCATCGCGGAGAACCGGCAGGCCGACTACATGCGCACCGCCGTCGCCAAGGGGCTGCCGCGGCACCGGATCATCACCCGGCACCTGCTGCGCAACTCCCTGATCCCCGTGGTCACGTATCTGGGCACCGACATCGGCACCCTGATGGGCGGCGCGGTGATCACCGAGGGCATCTTCAACGTGACCGGTGTCGGCAACCTGCTGTTCGACGCGCTGGGCAACCGTGAGGGCGCCGTCATCGTCGGCATCGTGACGGTCCTGGTGCTCGTGTACCTCCTCGCGAGCCTCGTCGTCGACCTGCTCTACGCCGTTCTTGACCCGAGGATCCGTTATGCCTGACCTCACCAAGACCCCGGCCACGGACGAGGCCCACGCCGTGGCGATCGCCGACGCCGACGCCAAGGCCGTGGACGCCGTGGAGGCGGGCAAGCCGCGCAGCCTGTGGGGCGACGCCTGGCGCGACCTGCGCCGCCGGCCGCTCTTCATCGTCTCCGCGCTGCTGATCTTCGTGGTCCTGCTGGTCGCCGCCTTCCCCGGCATGTTCACCAGTGCCGACCCGCGGAGCGGCGACCTGACGAACCACTTCCTGGAGAAGCCGAACTTCGGCCACTTCTTCCAGCCGGACTGGTTCGGCTACGACCGCCAGGGCCGCAGCATCTACGCCCGCGTGGTCTACGGCGCCCGCAACTCGATCGTGGTCGGCTTCGGCGTGACCATCCTGGTCACCGTCTTCGGCGGCCTGGTCGGCATGCTGGCCGGATACTTCGGCGGCTTCATCGACAGCCTGCTCTCGCGCCTCACGGACGTCTTCTTCGGCATCCCGTTCCTGCTCGGCGCGATGGTCGTCCTGAACGCCTTCACCGAGCGGAACGTCTGGGTCATCACCGGCGCCCTCGCCTTCCTGGGCTGGACGCAGATCGCCCGCGTGATGCGCGGCGCGGTGATCACCACCCGGCACGCGGACTACGTCATGGCGGCCAAGGCACTCGGCGCGGGCACCAAGCGCATCCTGTTCCGGCACATCCTGCCGAACGCGATCGCTCCGGTCATCGTCATCGCCACCATCGCCCTGGGCACGTACATCGTCGCGGAGTCGACGCTGTCCTTCCTGGGCCTCGGCTTCGGCGGCGACGCGCTCTCGTGGGGCGGGGACATCTCCGACGCCCTGGCCGACATCCGCAACAACCCGCACACGCTGTTCTTCCCGGCAGGAATGCTGAGCATCACGGTGTTGGCGTTCATCATGATGGGTGACGCCGTACGCGAAGCCCTCGACCCGAAGCTGCGCTGAGGGAGGCGTAAACGTGACCAGCATCGACATCAAGGAAGACTCGATCCCCGCCCCCCGCTCGGGCGAGGAGAAGAGCGGCCGCCTCCTGGACGTGAAGGACCTGCACGTCGAATTCCACACCCGCGACGGTGTGGTCAAGGCGGTCAACGGCGTCAACTACAGCGTGGACGCGGGCGAGACGCTCGCCGTCCTCGGCGAGTCGGGTTCCGGCAAGTCCGTGACCGCCCAGGCCATCATGGGCATCCTCGACATGCCCCCCGGCAAGATCCCGCAGGGCGAGATCGTCTTCCGCGGCCAGGACATGCTGAAGATGTCCGGCGAGGAGCGCAGGAAGATCCGCGGCCGCAAGATCGCCATGATCTTCCAGGACGCGCTCTCCTCGCTGAACCCCGTCCTCTCGGTGGGCTACCAGCTCGGCGAGATGTTCCGGGTGCACGAGGGCCTGAGCCGCAAGGAAGCCAAGGCCAAGGCCGTCGAGCTGATGGACAAGGTCAAGATCCCGGCCGCCAAGGAGCGGGTGAACGACTACCCGCACCAGTTCTCCGGCGGTATGCGCCAGCGCATCATGATCGCGATGGCGCTCGCCCTGGAGCCCGACCTGATCATCGCGGACGAGCCCACCACGGCGCTCGACGTGACGGTCCAGGCCCAGGTCATGGATCTGCTCGCGGAGCTGCAGCGCGAGTACAACATGGGTCTGATCCTCATCACCCACGACCTCGGCGTCGTCGCCGACGTCGCGGACAAGATCGCGGTCATGTACGCGGGCCGCATCGTCGAGACGGCACCGGTCCACGAGCTGTACAAGCGCCCCGCGCACCCGTACACCCGTGGCCTCCTCGACTCGATCCCGCGCCTGGACCAGAAGGGCCAGGAGCTCTACGCGATCAAGGGCCTGCCGCCCAACCTGCTCAAGATCCCCAGCGGTTGTGCGTTCAACCCGCGCTGCCCCAAGGCGCAGGACGTCTGCCGCACGGAGATCCCGGCCCTGGTGCCGGTCACCGAGCGGGACGGCACGGAGCTGCCGGGCCGCGGCAGCGCGTGCCACTTCTGGAAGGAGACGATCCATGGCTGAGCCGAAGAAGCTCTCGAAGTCCGACGAGCCGCAGGACGCGACGCCGAACGTCTCCGAGGTGGAAACGGTCGACGCCGCCACCGAGACCGAGGCCGTCGCGGCCATCGAGGCCCCGGTGGAGCGCGGCGAGCCGATCCTCCAGGTCCGCAACCTGGTCAAGCACTTCCCTCTCACCCAGGGAATCCTGATCAAGAAGCAGATCGGCGCGGTCAAGGCGGTCGACGGCATCTCCTTCGACCTCTACCAGGGCGAGACGCTGGGCATCGTGGGCGAGTCCGGCTGTGGCAAGTCCACGGTCGCCAAGCTCCTGATGACCCTGGAGCGGGCCAC
The DNA here is from genome assembly GCF_040654435.1 of Streptomyces sp. NPDC050703. Classification (NCBI taxonomy): domain Bacteria; kingdom Bacillati; phylum Actinomycetota; class Actinomycetes; order Kitasatosporales; family Streptomycetaceae; genus Streptomyces; species Streptomyces sp. NPDC050703. The sequence continues at coordinate 1,162 of NZ_JBFAHX010000037.1, read as the reverse complement.
GGCCGGCGAGGTCTTCTACAAGGGCCAGGACATCACCAAGCTGACGGGCCGTGCCCTGAAGGCGGTCCGCCGCAACATCCAGATGGTGTTCCAGGACCCGTACACGTCGCTCAACCCCCGTATGACGGTGGGCGACATCATCGGGGAGCCCTTCGAGATCCACCCCGAGGTGGCCCCGAAGGGTTCGCGCCGGCAGAAGGTCCAGGAGCTCCTGGACGTCGTCGGCCTGAACCCGGAGTACATCAACCGCTACCCGCACCAGTTCTCGGGCGGTCAGCGCCAGCGCATCGGCATCGCGCGCGGTCTGGCCCTCAACCCCGAGATCATCATCTGCGACGAGCCGGTCTCGGCCCTGGACGTCTCCGTCCAGGCCCAGGTCATCAACCTGATGGAGAAGCTCCAGGACGAGTTCAACCTGTCCTACCTCTTCATCGCGCACGACCTGTCGATCGTCCGGCACATCTCGGACCGCGTGGGCGTGATGTACCTCGGCAAGATGGCGGAGATCGGCTCGGACGAGCAGATCTACGACCACCCGACGCACCCGTACACGCAGGCGCTGCTCTCCGCGGTCCCCGTCCCGGACCCGGAGGCCCGCGAGGGCCGCGAGCGGATCATCCTCACCGGCGACGTCCCGTCCCCGGCCAACCCGCCGTCGGGCTGCCGCTTCCGCACCCGCTGCTGGAAGGCGGAGGACAAGTGCGCCAAGGAGGTCCCGCTCCTCGCGATCCCCGAGCGCTTCAAGGGCCAGGACACGCCTGCGGCGCACGAGTCGGCGTGCCACTTCGCGGAGGAGAAGAACGTGGTGACGGCGGCGTGATCCGCTTGCCACGGTCCTTCGGCCGTACGTGACCCAGGGCGCCCCCGGCCGATTCCATTCGGCTGGGGGCGCTCTCATGTCTGCGGGCGGCTTCGGTGGCCGGGGGTGTTGTCTGGTTGCCGGGGCCGCCCGGTTCTCCGGCAGTGTGGGCTCCCCCGGGTGGGGGCCGCCGGCTTCGGTGGGCCGGGGGCGTTGCCTGGTTGCCGGGGCCGCCCGGTTCTCCGGAAGTGTGGCGGTTCCGCCCCGTCAGTAAAGGGCGCTCCCTGTCGGTCGCGTCGGCTGCGCCGATTCCGCTTTCGCTCCACCCTTGACTGGCGGGGCTCCACCGCGAAGCTGCCATTG
>NZ_JBFAHX010000036.1:0-77821 GCF_040654435.1 Streptomyces sp. NPDC050703 | reverse complement strand
CGCGCCAGGGCCCGCCCGGCGTCCACAGCCAGCACAGCAGCCGCCCCCCGATCCCGGCGGCGCGCAGGGCGAGGGAGGGCCGCCGGGCCGCCGGGCCGCCGGGCCGCCGGGCCGCCGGCGGGCGGTCGCCCATGGCCGCACGGCTTCCCTCGTGGTGCGGCTGCGGGCCGGGCAAGGCGAGGCGCCCGCCCCCAGTGCGGGTCGTCGGTGGTGCGTCCGCATCGGTGGGTCACGCCGTGCCGGCGAGTTATTTTTTCGGGTTCAGAGGGATTGATGATGGTATGGACAGCCATAATCCTCCTTCGGTTCTCTTTCGGAGTTTTCCTCCTGAGACGCGCAGTGTGCCGCTGGCTCGGCGGTTCGTGCGGTCGGCGTTGCGTGGTGTCGCGCCGGAGGTCGTGGACACCGCCGAGCTGCTGGTCAGCGAGCTGGTGACCAACGCGGTGCTGCACGCGCGTACCGAGGTGGAGGTGCGGGTCTGGTCCCACGAGGGACAAGTGCGCGTACGCGTCGGCGACGGTCGGCCCGACCGCCCGCTCGTGCCGCGGGAGGTCAGGCCGTACGCCGGTGCCGGGCGGGGTCTCGCCGTGGTCGAGCAGCTGGCCTCCAGTCATGGGGCCCACGTCGGGGAGGGCCGCAAGACGGCCTGGTTCGAGCTGTGGCCCAACGCCCCGGTGCCCCCGACGTCCGGGTGGGAGTCGGTGCCGGTGCACGGGCGGACCGCGACCGTGACGCTGATCGACATGCACGACATCGTGTTCCGCGCGGCGCAGCAGCACGGTGACGAGATGCTGCGCGAGCTGCTCCTGACCACCGACGTCGAGGAGCGCGCCGGCGTGTCGGGCCCGGACTTGCTGGTCGCCGGCGATGTGACCAACGTGCTCAACGCGTGCATGACGTCCGCCCTGGAGGAGACGGTCACCGGCGGCGCCACGGTGACCCTGGACATCGCCTTTCCCCTGGACGCCGCACCAGCCGTGGACACGTTGCGGCACGTGCTCGAACACGGCGACGCGGCGGCGCAGCTGGGGTCCCTGCTCACCCTCCCGGCGCCGCCGCACGTGCGCGGCCACTACCAGTGGGTGCTCGACCAGCTGGTCACCCAGCTCTCCGGAGCCCCGCCCACCGCGTGGACGCTGCTGCCCGGCGCGACGGACGCGACCTCCGCCGAGCTGACGCCGTGGGACGCCGGTGACGTGGAGGACAGCAGCGTGCCGACCGTCGCGGCCGACGACGACGGCCGGATCATCGCGGCCAACACCGCCCTGGCCGGCCTGCTGGGATGGCAGACCGACGAACTGATCGGCCGCCCGTTGACGGTGCTGATCCCCCAGCATCTGCGGGAGCGTCACCGGGCCGGGTTCACCGCGCTCCGGCTGACCGGCCGGTCCCGGATCATGGGCCGGTCCATCCCCCTGCCGGCCCTGCACCACGACGGCAGCCTGGTCCCCGTACGCCTGCACGTCCACAGTCAGGAGGCGGTCGACGGCCGCACGGTACGGGTCGGCCAGTTCATGCCCCGGGCGATGGCCCCCGGGGAGGAGCAGCCGGCGTCACGTGCCGATACCGGGACCCTGGCGTGGCCGCAGGCACCTGCGGCGGCGCCGCGGGCCGGCGGCCGGAAGACACGGGACAGGCAGCGGTCGAGTCTGCCGGCCGACACCACCCGCGCGCTGTCGAGCACACTCGACCTGCGCGAGGGGCTGCGCCGGGTCTGCCACGTCCTGACCCAGCAGCTGGCCGACTGGTGCGTGGTCGACCTGCTCGACGAGCACGGGGACGCCGAACGGATCTGCGTCGTCCACCGCGAGCCCCGGGCCCTGGGCGCAGGCGTGGAACTCGGCAGGCTGCCTCCCCTGTCCGAGAACGCGCGAGGACCGCTGGCCCGGGTCCTGCACGGCGCGGGCCCCCTGCTGATCACCCGGATTCCCCCGCCCGACCAGGCGGAGAGCGCCCTGGACGCCCGGCAGCTCGAACTGTTCGAGCAGCTGGGCGCCGGCAGCACGATCATGGCTCCGCTGCGGGCGCGCCGCGAGGTGCTGGGCGCCCTGATCGTCGTACGCACCGGCCATGACGACCCCTTCACCGAACAGGACGCGCTCCTCGTCGCCGATCTCGTCAAAGGCATCTCGCTGAGTGTCGACAACGCCCGGCTGCACCAGCACACCCGTACCGCGGCCGAGCGTCTTCAGCGCTCGCTGCTGCCCCGCCTCCCGCACATCCCGTCCATGGAGATCACCGCCCGCTACGCCCCGTCGAGTACCACCGCCCAGGTCGGCGGCGACTGGTTCGACGCCTTCACCCTGCCCGACGGCGACACGGCGCTGGTCATCGGGGACGTGTCCGGGCACGATCTGAACGCCGCCGTGACGATGAGCCAACTGCGCAACATGCTCCGCGGCATCGCCGTCGACTGCCAGGACCGGCCCTCGGAGGTGCTGCGCCGCCTCGACCTCGCGACCCTCACCCTGTACCCGCATTCCACCGCGACCTGCGCCTACGCCGTCGTCACAGGCCCCCGCGACGGCCCCTGGGAAGTGCGCCACTCCTCCGCGGGCCACCTCCCCCTGCTGCTGACCCTTCCCAACGGCGACACCCGCTACCTGGACACCGCCTCCGGTCTCCTCATCGGCATGGACAGCACCTTTCCCCGGCCCACCGCCCGCGACCCGCTGCCGGCCGACTCCACGCTGCTGATGTTCACCGACGGCCTGATCGAACGCCCCGGTGAATCCCTCAGCGACGCCATGACCCGCCTGCGCCGGCACACCGCCGCCCTCGCCCGGGCCCCCCTCGACGTCTTCTGCGACGAACTCATCCTCGGCCTCGGCGCGGGCAGCACGGACGACATCGCCCTCCTCGCCCTGCGTCCCACCCCGACGGCCGCCGCCGACGACGACCGACAACGACCGTGATCGAGCGCCGCCACGACGAAGAGCATTCCGTACTGGATCGACGCCGACGAACCGGAGGGAGCGGCGGCGACTGCTGAGCGGGGCAGGGTTCTCGACTCAGGGGCCTGAGGCCGGCTCTCCGTCCTCTGAGAGCCTGTGTCATCACCCCGGCCGGATCAGCGTGCGGCGTCTGGTGCGTGCGATCGCAAGGCGCCGGAGCGTCCTCGATGGGGGTCCCCCCAGACCTTTCAGGTCTGGGGGAGGAGCCACGTGGGCGTTTCGGCAACGCCGCATGGGGGTCCCCCCGCGCCCTTCAGGCGTGGGGGAGTGCGTGCCAGGCGTCGCGCGCCCGGCCGGGGTTATGACACAGGCTCTGACCCCGCGAAGACGATCTGCGTGACCACCGGGCCGTAGTCCGCCTTCGCCGTGATCCTGTAGAGGCCGGTGTCCGGCAGGCTCACCCGGGTGGTGAGGCGGTCGTCGTCGGATACGTCGAAGGAGAGCTGGCGGCCGGTCCAGGTGCCGTCGGCCGCGGTGATCGTGCACTCCACCGCCGACGGGTCGTCGGTGCCCGTCACCACGCACTCCCACGGGGTGCCGGGCGTGACGAAGTCGGGGACCGACAGGCCGATGCCGTCGTCCGCCTGCTGGGGGCCGCGGATCAGGGCGTCGTGGTCCAGGAGGAAGTCCTCCACCAGCGGCAGCACGCGCTTGTTGGCGGCCAGCGCGCCGTGCTGGGCGGGAACGGGGATCGTGGGGGTGCTCACCGCCGCCGACAGGCGGTGGACCGTGCCGTCCCCCCATACCGTCCTGCGCCGCGGGGCGCCGGCGGGGCCCCGCATCAGTTCGCCGTCCGGGTGGGTGAGGAAGGCGTACTCCGAGGCCCGTACGACGCCGTCGGTGAGGGTCAGCGACTGGACCGTGTCCTGGCGGACCCCGACCACCGGCTGCTGGTGCGGGAGCGGGCCGGCGTACAGGGCGCGGTAGAAGTCCTCGGCCCCCGTGGCCAGTTCCTTGTCGCCGCCGAGGTCCGCGACGTCGGCCGGGGTCAGACGGCGTACGTCCATGCCGTCCTCCACGCACAGGAAGCGCGGCAGGAGTTCGTGCACCGCCGGCATCGTGGCCGCCGCCGCAGCGAGGCGGCCGTGCGGCAGCGGCAGCGGGGCGCCCTGGAGGGCGTTGAGGATGTTCGCGGCGACGACCGAACCCTGGAACGGCGTGCCCAGGGTGAGGATGCCGCGGGTGTCGGCGGCCAGGTCGCCGTCGCCGCCGAGTGTGAGGGCGGCATTGGTGACCAGGCCGCCCATCGAGTGCGCGACGAACACCAGGCGGGCCGGGCGGTCCTCGTACGCCTGGCGGCGGGCCGCGGCCTGCGCGGGGTGCGCGAGCCAGTTCTGCAGGTGGGCGCGGGCCTCCTCGGCCAGGCGGCGGGCGTTGACGGCGACCGGGAGCCGCCAGTCGTAGGGGAAGGTCATGACCGCCTCGCGGTGGGCCGCGGTGTTCTCGGCCAGGGTGACCAGCCTGGTGTAGGGCTCGATGCCGCGCAGGAACGGGCTCCAGACCGGGGTGCGCAGCAGCCTGCGGGCCCGCACGCGGCCGTAGTCGCCCTCGCGTTCGGCGGGGGTGAGGTGCAGGGGCTGAAGGCCCTTGCCGCGCAGCCAGGCCCTGGTCAGCCACCGCGGGTCCGCGATGCCCCAGATCACCGTGTCGGTGATCGTGTCGTGGAGTTCGCTGCCCATGATGCCCGGGACGATCACGATCGCGTCGTGCGTGACGCGCGGCGTCGGGGCGGGCTCGGTGTACGGGGCGGGAGCGGGCCGGCCGGTCCCCCAGGAGTGCGTCATGGCTGTCACACTAGTGACATGCGGCACACGGGGGGCGAGGTACGGCACACGCGGCTACCGGCGCAGTGTGACGACCCGTCACAGGACCCCGCGGCGCAGCGGGTGCTGTTGACGCTCGCCGTGCGGGACTACACCGACGACGACAACCACGCCGAGTTCGCCGAAGGGATCGACCAGCAGCTCGGCGTGGTCGGCGAGTGGTGGCGCACGCCGGGGCCCGGGCAGCCGTTCCGGCAGGTGGGCCCCGCCGAAGAGCTGCGGAACCGCGAGCAGGTCGAGGACTTCCTGCGCCGGCAGCACGTACGGGAACTGCGGGCCCAGGCACTGGTGGTGTTCATCACCGGACACGGCATCGCCGGCAAGTCCGACACCCACTTCCTGCGCCTCCCCGACACCGTGCCGAACCGGCCCCTGGCGACGGCCGTTCGCACGGTCGACGTGGTGGCCGCCGCCCTGGACTCGCACGCCGAGAACGTCCTGGTCATCGTGAACACCTGCTTCGCCGGCAACATGCACGCCGACCTGGCCGCCGTGGAGAAGGAGATCCGGCCGAGCAGGCGGGAGTCCGCCCAGCTCGACGTGCTGGTCACCTGCGGGCTGACCACCAAGATCGAGGTCCTGCGGTTCCCGGAGCTGTTACGGGCGGCGCTTGAGCGGCTGCGCCACACCGCCGGCATCACCTCGTCGCACCTGAGCGTGCCGGAGTTCATGGCCCAGTACGCCCGGGGGCTGAGCCCGCGCGACGAGAAGAAGTTCAAGCTCCACCACCTGGTCCAGGGCGGCACCCTCCAGCCCTCGCCGTGCCTGCCCAACCCCGGCTACGCCCGGCTGCGGGAGCCGAGCGGCGCCATGCGCGGCTACCACCCCTGGACCGCCGAGTACTGGCTCGACCGGGCCACCGGGCGGCCCAACGAGAGCGATTCGGGCTGGTACTTCCGCGGGCGCGAACGGCTCGGCCGCGAGATCGCCCGCTTCGTGGAGCCGGCCGCGCCGGGCGGTGTCCTGCTGGTCACCGGGTGCGCGGGCAGCGGCAAATCGGCCGTCCTGGCCCGCGCCGTGACGCTCAGCGACCCCGTCTTCCGCCTCGACCCGCTCTACAAGGCCGCCGAGGCCGCCTCCGCCCCGGGCACCATCCCCGCGGAAGGTGCCATCAGCGCCGCCGTGCCGGCCCGCAACGCGGACGCCGCCCAGGTCGCCGCCGACCTCGTGCGGTCCCTGGGGATGAGCCCCGCCCCCGTCGGCGCCACGGACGATCCGGTGGCGGTGTGGTCCCGGCAGGTCCAGGACTTCGTCGTACGGGCGTCCGACGAGCCCGTGACGATCGTGCTCGACGCCCTGGACGAGGCCCAGGAACAGGCGCGGATCATCAGTGACGTGCTGGCTCCGCTCGCCCCCTTCTGCGGTCGGGGCGCCCCGGTTCCCGGGCCCCGGCCCGAGGAGTGCCGCGGGGGGCGCCGGCAGGAGCAGCCGGGCGGGGACGGGGCGTTGGCCTCCGGGCGGCGGGTGCGGCTGTTGATCGGGGTGCGGTCCAGCCGGCCCTTCCACGCGTCCGGGGCCGGCGCGCGGCCCGCCCCTGCCGATGCCTCGGGGGACACGGCCGCGGCCGAGGACGGCGCGGGGCTGCTGCAGGCCCTGCGGCGGGTCTTCCCGGCCGCGCGGACGGAGCGTACCGACGGCGACGAGGGCAGGCGGGACATGGAGCTGTACCTGCGGGCCCTGGTCGGTGGGGTGCCCGCGGCCGAGGCGCTCCGGGCGGAGTTGCCGCACGTCGTCGAGGCGGTGTGGCCGTCCTTCATCGACGCCCGCCTCGCGGGCTACCAACTGCGCGAGGCGCGGGACCCGGTGGCCCTGGCCCGCGACCCCGAATGGCACCGCGCCACGCTCACGCACGGCATCCGCGGGCTGCTGCGCAGCGATCTGCGGATGGTCGCGGAGGACGGCCTGCCCCCGCGCGTCGCGCTGGCCCTGCTCAAGGCCTCCGCCTACGCCAAGGGCCAAGGGGTGCCCTGGGGGGAGGTCTGGCCCGCCATCGCCGGTGTCTTCCTCCTGCCCGAACAGCTCGCGCCCGAGGAGTGGGACCGGATGATCGCCAGGCTGCTGAGCGGCCGGCTCAGCGGCTACCTCGCCCAGACCGTGGAGGACGAACGACGCGTGTACCGGCCCGCGCACGAGGAACTGGCCGCCGAACTGCTGCGGCCCGACGCCGACTTGCTGGCCGGCGGCGGGGACCGAGACGGGGACGGGGACGGGGACCGAGACGGAGACCGAGACTGCGGCAGAGACGGAGACGGCGGCAGAGACGGTGACGGGCGCGGTGACCGTGACGGGCGCGGCGGTGGGCGCGGTGACCGTGACGGGCGCAGCGGCGAGCACGGTGACCGTGACGGGCGCAGCGGCGAGCACGGTGACCGTGACGGGCGCGGCGGCGAGCGCGGTGACCGTGATGACTGACGTGCCCGACGAGCGCCAGGCGGCCATCCACCGGCAGATCGCCGAGCGGCTCGCCGAACTGGTCCCCAGCGATCCCGCGCTGCCGCCCCACCCCTACCTCCGCCGGCATCTGGCCGAACACGCGGCCCAGGGTCACGTCCTCGACGACGAGCACGTGCCGCTGGCGCTGCTCGCCTGGGAGAGCAGCGCCCAGGTGGGGCGGCTGCTCGCCGCGGGCAGGGAGGAAGGCGGGCGGAGCCGGTGGCTGCGGGCCTGGGCGGCGCTCGAACCGTTCGCCCGCGGCGTCGGGCCCGTGTCGCGCCTGTCCAGCCTCCGCCTGGCACGCCACGCGGCGGGCCCGCCCGCCCCCGCCGCCGACACCGCCACCGGCCCCGGCCCCGATGCCGGTGGTGGCACCGCCGGCGACGACGGCTCCGCACCGGCGTCGCTCACGTCCGTGCCGATCACCCCGCTGTGGAGCGACCGGGTGCCGCCCACGCCCGCGTGGACGGCCGGGACCACCGAGGTGACCTCGCTCGCCGTGCTGGACGCGCCCGGAACGCGGCCGGTGACCGTGGCGGCGGGCGACGACGTGGGCACCCTGCGCCTGCTGCGCTTCGACGGCCGGCTCGCCCATGTGCCGCTGCACCTGCACTCGGGCGCCATCACGCATCTGCTGGCGCTGGAGGGCGGCCTCCTCGTCACCGCGGGCACCGACGGGCGCGTGATGGCCGTGGCGGAGAAGGCCGACGGGCAGCTCACCCACTGCCTCGTCACGCACAGGGAACGGACCTGGGTCAGCTCGCTGACCACGTACCACCCGGCGGGGCGGCCCCGGCTGCTGCTCGCGGCGTTCAGCGACGGCGCCGTCGAGGCCTTCGAGGCCGACGGGCACGCCGTAGGGGCTGCCGGCGCCGCCCCCGGTCGCCTCCGGCCCCACCCGCTCCCCCTCGACCCGCTCGCGGACGCCTCCGGTCTGCTGTGCGGCATCGGCACCGCCGGTGGGGATTCCGGTGCCGCCGGTGCGGGTCCCGGTGCCGCCGGTGCGGGTTCCGGTACCGGCGCCCAGTGGTTGCTGCTGGGCGCGCACGACACCGTCCACGTCTTCGACGGCCGTTCCACCGTCCCGCACTCCCGCCACGCCGGCCGGGTACGGGCGCTGCTCGCACTGCCCGGGTCCGGGCGGTACGCCGTCGGCGACGAACACGGCAACGTCTCGCTCTGCGACCTCTCCGCCCCCGCCCCCCTCCGCACGGCACGGCACGACCCCGCCCTCGCGGGCGGCGTGCCGCCGCCGGTGACCTGCCTCCAGCTCGTCTCCCTCGCCGGGCGGACCGCCCTCGTGTCCGCGGCGGGCAACGGCACCCTGCGCCTGTGGCGGCTGCCCGGCCTGCAGGCCGTGCCCGGGATGCTCCAGGCCCACACCGCCCCGGTGAACGCCATGACGTGCCTGCCCGGGCGCGGGCCCGACCGGCTGCTCTCCGGCGGCGCGGACCGCGTCGTACGCGGCTGGCCCATCGACGAGGGCACCTTCGGCCGGGAGCCGAGGGCCTGGAACCGGGTCACGGCCACTGCCGTGTCGCCCGCCGCCCCCCACCGGCTGGCCGTGGCCCGCGCCTCGCGCGTCATCATCAGGGACCTGGCCACGGCGGAGCGGACCACCGTCCTCAAGGGCCGCCGCGTCACCGCCCTGGCCTGGCCCCTGGTGGGCGGGCGGCGGCTGCTGGCCGCCGCCGTCGGGGACACCGTCCGCTGCGTCGACCCCGGCACCGGGCTGCGGGCGGGCCCCGACATGACCGGCCATCTGCTGCCCGTCACCGCCCTGGTGGCGGTGGGCTCGGCGGACGGGGACCTGCTGGCCAGCGCGGGAGCCGACGGCAAGGTGTTCGTCTGGCGGCCGGGCAGCGGCGAGGAGCTCGCCCGCTTCGGCGACCACGAGTTCACCGTCCGCTGCCTGGCCACCCACCACGGCCCCCGGCGGCGGCTGCTGGCCTCCGGCGGCAGCGACGGCAACATCCGGATCTGGGACGCCGACACCCGCGCACAGCACGGCCCGACCCTCAAGTGCGACCAGGGCATCATCAACGACCTGGCCTTCGTCGCCCCCGCCCCGGACGACGACGCGCCGCTCATCGCCGCGGCCGGACAGGACGGCACCTTGAAGCTGTGGGACCCGCGCACCGCCCGCGCGGTGCGGACCCTGCACTGCCATGACGGCGAACTCAGCGCGGTCACCGCCCTGCGGCTGCCGTTCGAGCGCACCGCCGTCGCCGCGGCGGGCAAGACCAGCATCCGCGTGTGGGACACCGCCGCCCCGGCACGGCCGCTGCTCCAGCTCGTCACCGGCTCCCCCGTCGAGACCCTGAAGACCGTGCAGGACCCGCAGCGGGTCGACTCCTCGATCCTGCTGGTCTCCGGAGAGGCGGGCTCGATGGCGTTCCGGCTCCACCACGACCGACTGTGAGCACCACGACCGGCGAAGCGCGGGCAGCACTGCCGACAGTGCGCGCCGTGCGCCGGGTGTGCTGCAACGTTCCGTCCCGTGCGCCGTGCCGGTTGGCGTGAGCGGCGGGACAGGACACCCCTCGCCGCAAGAGAATCCTTGGACCCGGCGCCAGGACCCGCTCCTGGCACGTGTTCGAAAAGCTGTCCGTCACGAGTGAGGATCGATGACCGCTGCGTTAGAGCACCGCCTTTTGGCAGTGCCCCGTGAACCCGCCGCAGGGCGCACCGCTCTCCGGGCCCCCCGGCCCGCCCCGCCGGGGAGGTGGCGGTGACGGCCGTTCCCCCGGTGGCCCTCTCCCCCGCTCCCGCACAGGGCGTGTGGCGGCTGGGATGGGCGAACGACGCGGTCCGGTACAACCAGGTGGAACCCGAGACCTTCGACGGTTCCTCCGCCGGCCGGTTCAGTCTCTTCTCGTACGAGACGCTGTACTGCGCCTCGACCCCGGCCGGCTGCTACGCCGAGGCCCTGCAGCAGTTCCGCGTCTCGCCACGGATGCGCCGCCTGATGCGGGACGACGCCGTGCCGGCCTCCCCCGCCCACATGGCGGTCGGGCACATCGCCTCCAGCTGGCGCGACAACCGCATCCTGGTGCGGCTGACCGCGTCGCCGCAGGCCCAGTTCCTGGATCTGGAGGCCGCGGAGACCCGGCAGGTCATCATCGAGGAACTCGGCGAGGACCTGCGGTCCTTCGGGGTACGGGACTGCCTGACCGACGAGCACCTGCGGGGCAAGGACCGCCGCATCACCCGGCAGATCGCCGCCTGGGCGGTCGCCCAGCGCAACGAGCAGGGGCACCAGCTGGTGCAGGGCATCGCCTACCGCTCCGGCTACGCCGGTTACCGGTGCTGGGCGATCCTGCGGGACACCGAGCTGACGGAGAGGGAGTGGCGGCCGATCAAGCTGGAGGACCGGGCGCTGCGGGAGGTCGCCGACGAGTTCGGGCTGACCGTGTGGTGACCTCCGCCGGGCCCGCGGGGCGCGCGACGCGTCCACAGAGCCGTACGGGATGTCGCCCGTTCGAGTCTTCCGTGTGAGGTCCGTCATGGCTCCGCGACGCGGTGCCACCGGGAGAAACGTCCTGATGAGCGTCGTGGAGCCACCCTTACGGGTGGGATTTAGGGGTGTTTTCAGGTGGTAAAACTGTGGAGTAAGGACCCCCTAAACGGGTACGCTTCCCTCAACACGATTGAGGAGTCGGCATGTTGACGAACGATCCACGCAGAGCACGCCCGTTATCGGCGCCGCACCGGCGGCCCCGCCCGGCCGCCCAGCTGTCGTACCCGAACGCCTCCTCACAGCCGACGTGGTGTGCATCCTGGCCGGCCGGCCAGTTCCGGGAACGCGCGGCATGACGTCCTGCCGCAGCCAGAGTCCCGCCTCCGGCACCCCCGAGGCTTCAGCGCGCTGACCGCGCGCGCTTCGCCGTGCCCGACGGGCCGGCGAGGAAACGAGGAGATCATGCAGACTCAGCGAGAGAGCGCCGCCGAGGCCGAAGCCGCCGCGCTCCGCGAGACCACAGAACTGACGCCCGCCCGCATGGCCGCCCTGCTCCAGGACACCTTCAGCCAGCGGATCGCCGCCCTCATCGCGGGCGTGGACGACCACAGACAGGTGGGCCGGTGGGCCCGCGGCCAGAACATGCCGCGGATCGACTCCGAGAGCCGGATGCGCGCCGCCTGCCAGATCTTCACCTTCATCGCCAACTGCGAGAACCCGCACATCGCCCGCGCCTGGATGCTGGGCATGAATCCGCAGCTCGACGACGACTCGCCCATCGAGGCGATCGCCGAAGGCCGCACCAAGGACGTCATGGCCGCGGCACGCTCCTTCCAGCGCGGGGACCTCTGACCTCGCGGCGGCACCGCCCGCGCGCACGGCAGCCGCGGGCGGTGTGTCCCACCTCACCCCGCGGACCGCGCCGAGCCGGAACATTCGTGTAGGCGGCATCGTTCTTCTGTACGTGGCTGCGGAGGGGACAGTGTCCCCGGGCCTCACCCCTGGCCCATGGGGAAGATCGTTCGGCTGAAGCCCCATGGAGCCCCTCGCCGAGAGGCGACCGCCCTCCGCTCGCCACACCTCTGCCGCCCCGGCTGGTCTCCCCCGTCCAGCCGGGGCTCTTCCGTGGTCCTTCCGCCGGGCCTTCGCGGTGCCGCGCCGGGCCGTCCCGCCCGCGGACGCGCCCGCGGACGCGCCCGGAGCGGGCTCTCGACCGGCTCACGAGTGATTCTCCAGAGCGCCGGAGCATACTCGTACTCGTGAGCCACACAAGCAGGGTCACGAGCCCTCAAGGCACACCGAACGCCCGTCGTCGCCCCACATCCCCCGAGGGCGACGGCGGGCAGAAGCGCTCGGCGGGGTCCTCCACGGTGGAGTGGTGTTGCGGTTCTTGTACGGGCTGAAACGGTGGATATACCGGGGTGACCGGCCCGGTGTCGTGGTCCGTCCGCTCAACCGCTACTGGCGGTGGAAGTACGGCTCGGCCCACGGACGCGCGGGCGGTGTCACGCTGCGCGTGCGCGGACGGTCGAGCGGCAGAACGATCGCCTTCCCGGTGATGCTCGTGTCCGCCGACGGCCACTGGTACGTGGTCTCCATGCTGGGGGCCCACGCGAACTGGGTCCGCAACGTGCGCGCCGCGGGCGGGAAGGCCGCGATCAGACGCGGCCGGACCTTCGACGTCCGGCTGCGCGAGCTTCCGGTGGAACGCCGCGCCCCCATCCTGAAGAAGTACCTCCACGCGGCCCCCGGCGCCCGGCCGCACATACCGGTGGACCCCGAGGCGCCGATCGGCCGGTTCGAGGAGATCGCCGCGGACCATCCCGTGTTCGAGGTGACCGGGCTGCCCACCCCGTAGGCCACGGCGACGGGGGCCCGGGACGGCTCGGTCCCCGGCCCCCGTCGGCACACCGGCCCCCGTCGGCACACCGGCCCCCGTCGGTTCAACTGCTCCCGGCGGGCGCTCGCCGCCGCAGGACGGCGAGCTGCGCCAGCACGATTCCCGTGAGCATCAGGGCGGACCCGGCCAGTTGCTCCGCGGACAGCGCCTCGCCCAGGAACACGTAGGCGAGTCCGGCCCCCGCGACCACTTCCAGGCTCAGCATGAGGCTGGCCGATGCGGGCGGGAGCCGGCGCTGCGCGGCGGCGCCGAGCGCCAGGCCGCCGGCCATGCCGATCACTCCCACCCAGACCATCAGCGCCCAGACGGGGACGGTCCAGCCGTTGAGCTCCGTGCCGCGTCCGAGCGCGGCGAGGGGGAAGGGCTCCGCCAGGCCGGCCAGCGTGAGCGTCACGGCGCCCACAGCGGCGCCCCAGGCCGACATGACGAGCGGCTCGTAACTGCGCAGCCCCCGTTCGGCGAGCAGGAAGCGGCCCGCCAGCGTCAGGGCGGCCAGGAACGCCAGCCCCAGGCCGGGCCCGTCGAGCCCGCCCCCGGACCACACCTCGCCGGTGAAGGACAGGCCGACGAGGGTGAGCGCGATCCCCGCCCACACCAGGCCGGAGACGTGTTTGCGCTGGACGAGCCGCACCCACAGGGCGACCAGCAGCGGGGAGAGGTACTCCACCAGCAGGGCCACGCCCACCGGGAGCCGCGCCAGGGACATCGTGAACACGACCTGGTTGAGGGCGAGGCTGACGGCGCCGTAGAGCAGGACCAGCCACACGTCGCCCGCCCGCACGCGCAGGTGTCCGCGGTGCACGGTCGCGGCGACGGCCATCAGGAGTACGGCTCCCACGAGCGCCCGCGCCTGGATGATCTGGACGGCCGTCAGTTCCGTCGTCCCCAGGGCCTTCAGCGCCGGGGCCGCGCCGCCCATGGCGACGGCGGCCCCGACGGCCAGGCCGAGTCCGGGCAGGAGGCCGCCGGTCCGTCGCCGGCCGCGGGCGGGCGCACGAGGCGGGGCCTCGCCACCGCGCTGTCTCAGGGTCGCCACCGCGGGGCTGCTCCCTCGTCCTCGTTGATGTGGTCGTTGGTGTGGTCGTAGGTGTCCTCGCCGGGGGCGGGCGCGGGCGCGTCGGCCGGCATCAGTGGCGCGTGTGCCGGCAGGACCTGGTCACGAAGGTGTCGTCCAGTTCGGCGGCCGTGGTGATGCCCATCTGCAGCAGGGCGTCGCTGAACTCCTGGCGCAACAGGTCAAGGACGCGCTCCACTCCTCGCTGGCCGCCGAGACCGAGCCCCCACAGGTACGGCCTGCCGATGCACACCGCTCGGGCCCCGAGTGCGACGGCCTTGGCCAGGTCGACGCCGGAGCGGACCCCGCCGTCGAAGATCACCGGGTGTCCGCGCGGCACCGCCGCGACGACCGAGCGCAGGGCGAACAGCGCCGGCAGCACGCCGTCCAGTTGACGGCCGCCGTGGTTGGAGACGATGGACGCGTCCGCGCCCAGGTCGACGCAGCGCCGGGCGTCGGCGGGCCGCAGCACGCCCTTGACCAGGAGCGGCAGCGAGGTCCTCGACCGGATGCGTGCGAGGTCGTCCCAGGTGACGGGGATCTTCTCGTGCCGTCCGCCGGCCGGTGGGTCGCCCCGCAGGATTCCCAGCACCCTGAGGGTGCCGTAGTCGACGCCGGGGGGCAGCCGGTAGCCCGCCCGCGCCGTGCTCAGCCTGCGGGCCGCGAAGGACGCGTCGACCGTGACGACCAGCGCCGATGCGCCGCACTCCTCGGCGTAGGCGACGGTGGCGTCGACGTCCGCGCGGGAGCGGTAGGGGAAGAGCTGGAACCAGGTGCGGCCCGGCGCCGCCTTCGCGATGTCGGCGTAGGGGAAGTGCGAGTCGGTGCTGACGATCGAGAGGAGGCCGTGCCGGGCCGCGGCCCGCGCGGTGGCCAGTTCGGCGTCCGGGTGCACCAGTCGCTGCGGGCTCGTGGGTGCCAGCATCAGCGGCATGGCGAGCGTGTGGCCCAGCACCGTGACCGACGTGTCGAGGTCGGCGGGGCCCTCGTGCAGTCCGCGCGGGCTGAGCCACACGTCGTCGAAGGCGGCCGTGTTGGTGGCGACCACCCGGTCCGAGCCCGCACCGCCCGCCACGTACTGGGCGACGGGCCGGTCCGCGTGGGCCATCCACCGCTCCTCGAACTCGTCGAGCGACAGGAGCGTGTCGAGGCCGGCCACGTGCTTCTCCCGCCCTTTCACCAGATGCCTTCGATGGCCGGGATGGGCGGGACGACCCGCGAGCCGTCCATCATCTGCCGCACGGAGTGCGGAATGGAGGTGATCGCGTAGAAGCGCCGCAGCCACCGGTCCTGGCCGTCGTAGCGGGGCGTGAACGCCGAACGGCCGTGCGTGGCGACGTTGTTGTCCAGGACGGCGCAGTCTCCCGGCCGGAGGATGACCTCGTGGCAGACGTGCTCCAGGGCCTCGGCGAGCACGCGCAGGGCGGCGCGGCCCGCCTTGTTCAGCGAGGTGGTGTTGTGGGAGTTGAAGCGGATGAACGGCTTCTCGGCGCTGCCGAACAGCACGGGGTGGGGGCCCGAGGGAGCGGGTTCCACGGTGGAGTCCCTGGTGAACGAGCCGGGGTAGTTGCTGTAGAACTGGCACTGCCGCAGGGACCGCACCGTCTCGGGCTTGAGCAGTTCCAGCGCTTCGCGGCACGAGGCGATGCGGGTCGACGCGACGCGGTCGTGGTCCTGCCGGAGACAGATCAGGCCGATGAAGTCCGGGCGCAGCGGGTGGTGGACGTTCTCGATGTGGAAGTCGAAGGCGACCGATCCGGAGCCTTCGATCCGCGTCTCCTCGCCGGGCAGCGGCTGGACGTTGTGGACCAGGGCGCCGCTCTTCTCGTCGGCGTAGCCGATCATCGTGCCGAGCGTCTCGGCGATGAGCATGCCCAGGCCCGCCGTGCCGTGCCCCGGCAGTGTCGCCGGTTCGCCGTCGGAGTGGGTGGGAGGCAGTACGCCGACCTCCAGGCCGCGCAGCAGCATGTAGCCGGCCTTGCCGGGGTCCCGGCCGAAGTCGCGCAGCGCGTCCTTCACGCGGGCGGGCAGGGCGTCCGCACCGGCACCGTCCGGGCCGCGGTGCACGGTTTCCTCCGCCTGCCGCCACAGGTCGGAGCGTTCTCGGTCGGTCAGTTCGAAGAGCGGCGCAGTCATCGGTCTCCTCGGATTCCCCTGCCCTGACGGCAGGTGAGCAGCAACTGGTGGCGCCTGCGTGCCGTACCGCGCGACAGCGGGACAGCCGACCGCAGCAGTAAAAACCGACCATCTGGTTTTGTCAAGCTGTCCATTGCCGCCCGAACAGGCTTCAACTCGGCCCGCCCGGCTGCGATACAGGGATAAAAGCACCCTTTCCGCCTTCAGATGCCAGGCAGACAAGAAACCGACTGTCCGGTTGTCTTTTTGGATCGGCGTGGCTACCTTCGTCGGGTCGGCGCAGCGCCACAGGGGTGCGACCACGGAAAGGGACAACCCATGGCACGCTTATCGCCCGTACTGAAACCAGCGACTCCGGTCACCGTCAGCCATGCCCGCGGGCTCGACGTGTACGGGGACGACGGGCGGCGGTATCTGGACTTCACCGCCGGTATCGGGGTCACCAGCACCGGCCACTGCCACCCGGCGGTGGTCAGCGCCATCGCAGGCCAGGCGGAACGCCTGCTCCACGGCCAGTACGTGACCGTGCGGCACCGGCCCCTGCTCGACCTGTGCGACCGCCTGGGGCAGGTCCTCCCGGCCGAACTGCAGTCCCTGTTCTTCGCCAACTCCGGCAGCGAGGCCGTCGAGGCGGCTCTGCGCCTGGCCCGGCAGGCCACGGGACGCCCCAACGTCATCGTCTTCCACGGGGGCTTCCACGGCAGGACCGTGGGCGCCGCTTCCATGACCACGTCGAGCCCGCGCTTCCGCACCGGGTACGCGCCGCTGATGGCCGGCGTGCACATCGCGCCGTTCCCCTCCGCGTACCGGTACGGCTGGAGCGAGGAGGAGGCCACCCGGTTCGCCCTGCGGGAGCTGGACTTCCTGCTGGCCACCGTGACCGCCCCCGAGGACACCGCGGCCCTCGTCGTGGAACCGGTGCTCGGCGAGGGCGGGTTCGTCCCCGCCCCCGCCGCCTTCGCGCAGGGCCTGCGGGAGCGCGCCGATCACCACGGGTTCCTCCTGGTGATGGACGAGGTCCAGACCGGATTCGGGCGGACGGGGCGCTTCTGGGGCCACCAGCACCTCGGCGTCGAACCCGACATCCTGGTGGCCGCCAAGGGGCTGACCAGCGGTCTGCCCCTGTCGGTCATGGCCGCCCCGGAGAAGCTGATGAGCAAGGCCCCCGCGGGCTCCCAGGGGGGCACCTACGGCGGGAACGCGGTGGCGTGCGCCGCGGCCCTGGCCACGCTCGGCGTCATCGCGGAGGAGGGACTGGTGGCCAACGCCGCCGTCCAGGGGCCGCGGCTGGCCCGGGGGCTGCGGCGGATCGCCGAGGACCACGCCGTCCCGGGTGACATCCGCGGGCTCGGCCTGATGCTCGGCTGGGAGTTCTCCGCGCCGGACGGCGGGCCGGACCCGGCGACGGCGCTCCGCGTCCAGCAGGACGCGATCGCCGCGGGCCTGCTGCTCCAGATCGGCGGACCCATGAGGAACGTACTGCGGCTGCTGCCCGCGCTTGTCGTGGACGAGGCCCAGATCGACCAGGCAGTCGGCACGCTGTCCCGGGCCGTCGCCTCGGCCACCGGCACCGTGCGCGCCGACCGGACGAAGGAGCACGCGTGATGGCACTGTCCACCGCCCCCCGCCCGATGAGGATGCGGGCGGTCCCCGGAGCGCGCCTGGCCCACCTGCCGCAGGTCCAGCGGATGGACCCCGCCGTCCGCCGGGACATCGAGGTCGTCAGCTCGATCCTGCCGTTCAAGGTCAACAACTACGTGCTCGACGAACTCATCGACTGGGACGGGGCGCCCGACGACCCGATCTACCGGCTGACCTTCCCCGACCGCGGCATGCTGCCCGGCGCGGTCTTCGACGAGGTCGCCGAGCTGATCGACCGCAAGGCCCCCCGCGCCGAACTGCGCGGCGCCGTCAACCGCGCCCGGGCGCGGCTCAACCCCCACCCCGGGGACCAGTTGCAGGCCAACGTCCCGCAGGACGGCACGGAGCCGCTCCTCGGCCTGCAGCACAAGTACCGGGAGACGGTGCTGGTCTTCCCCGGCCAGGGCCAGACCTGCCACGCCTACTGCGGATACTGCTTCCGCTGGGCGCAGTTCATCGGCGTCGCGGAGCTGAAGCAGGCCGTCCCCGGACCGGAGAAGGCCCTGCGGTACCTCGCGGACCACCACGAGGTCTCGGACGTGCTGTTCACCGGCGGAGACCCGATGATCATGTCCACCGACCGGCTCCGCGGCTACCTCGCGCCGCTGCTCGAACCCCGCTTCGCGCACATCCGCAACATCCGCGTGGGAACGAAGGCCCTGTCCTACTGGCCCTACCGCTTCACCACCGACGACGACGCGGCCGACCTGCTGCGGCTCTTCGAACAGGCGACGGCGGCGGGCCGGCACGTGGCCGTGATGGCCCACTTCTCCCATGTCCGCGAGCTGGAGACCGCCGCCTGCCGGGAGGCCGTACGGCGGATCAGGGAGACGGGCGCCGTCATCCGCGCGCAAGCGCCTCTCGTCCGTCACGTGAACGACGACCCGGCCGTCTGGGCCCGGATGTGGCGGACCATGACGTCCCTCGGTGTGGCGCCCTACTACATGTTCGTGGAGCGGGACACCGGCGCCAGCCAGTACTTCGAACTGCCGCTGCACCGGGCCGCGTCCATCTACCGCGAGGCGCTCTCGTCGGTCTCGGGTCTGGAGCGCACGGCGCGCGGGCCGGTCATGTCCGCCTCGCCGGGCAAGGTGGTGGTCGACGGCACCACCCGCGTCGGCGGTCAGGACGTGTTCTGCCTCCGCTTCCTCCAGGCGCGCGATCCGCGGTGGGTCGGGCGGCCGTTCTTCGCCAAGCACGACGAGCACGCGGTGTGGTTCGACGACCTCAAGCCCGCCTTCGACGAACCGTGGTTCTGGCAGAGCGAGCCGCCCCGCCGGGAGAGGTGAGAACGACCGGCCGGGGGGCCGGGGCCGCTCGGCCCCGGCCCCCCTTCGAGCGTCACTTCGCCGGCTCCGGCTCCGCCTCCGGCTTCTGCTCCTGCTCCGGCTCGGGGCTCAGGTCCGGGACGCGGGTGCGCCGCATCGCCACGACGAAGTACAGGAAGGCCGCCGCCAGCAGGCACACCGAGATCCACAGCCCGCTGCGCGTCCCGAACAGTGACCCGAGGCTGCCGCCGAGCAGTGTGCCGGCGCTCAGCGGCCCGTACGCGACGAGGCGGGTGGTCGCCGCGACGCGGCCGCGCAACCGGTCCGGCGTGAGCCGCTGGCGGGTGGAGGTGCTGAAGACGTTGTAGACGGTCAGCCCGAATCCGTAGAGGACGAAGGAGACGGACCAGATCGTCACGGTGAACGGGCTCGGCTCCGTGGCGAGCGGGATGAGCACCGGCGCGAAGGAGGCGATGGCCATGCTCACCACGACGACACGCTTCAGCCCCCATCTGCGTTCGGCCTGTTCGGCGGTGACCGCGCCCAGCAGGGAACCCACGGCGCCGAGCGTCACGGTCAGACCCAGCAGGGCGGGCGAGACACCGACGACGGACGCCGCGTAGACGGTGTACAGGGTCAGCATCGCCTGCTCGAAGAAGTTGAAGAGCGCGGCCTGCCCGATCAGCGTCCGCAGCACGGGCACGGACAGCAGGAAGCGGGCCCCCGCCGCGATCTCGCTCCGCACGCGCTCGGGGGCGACCGGCGCGACGACCGGGGGCTCGCGACGCCGCACACTGCACAGGACGAGCGCGGCGAGCAGGTAGCAGACCGCGCCCGCAAGGACCGCTCCCGAGCCGCCGAGCCAGTTCATGAGCAGCCCGCCGAGTCCGGGCGCGGCGACCACGACCAGCGTGAACACCGCTTCGAGCCGCCCGATCGCGGCGACCATCTCGGAGCCGCGGACCAGGCTCGGCAGATACGCCTGCGCGCAGACCTCCGCGACGGCGACGAGCGAGCCGAACCCGAACGCGACCGCGTACAGGACGCCGAGGTGGAACTCGTCGAGACCGCTGAGGACGGGGACGACCAGCAGCGCGAGGCCGCCCGCCACGTCGGTGAACAGCAGCGTGGGGCGCCGGGGCCGCCGGTCGAGCCACACGCCGATGAACAGGGTGACCACGAGCACCGGGACGTACTGGGCGGCGGCGACCACACCCACCTCGAAGGGTGTGGCCGCGAACGAGACCGTCGCCAGCAGGGGGAACACCATCGTCATGCTCTTCGAGGCGACGCCGGTCAGGACCTGGCTCAGCCAAAAGCGCGCGAAGTCCCCGTTGAGCAGCAGGCGGGACGTCAACAGAACTCCAGCCACTCGTCGTCGACGACGGCCTTGGCCACCGCGGCCGAGGACTCGGTGAGCTCCCGCAGTTGTGCGGCGTTGTAGGCGCGGATCGTGTCGTTGTCGGTGGCGTCGCCGAACACGTCGAGCATCCACAGGGGGCGGACCTCGGCGCCGCGCATCGCCTTGGTGTCGGTGGAGGCGATACCGGCGTGCATCCAGCGCCGGCCGTGGCGCAGCGCGTCGCGGACCGGCTCGTAGTAGACGAGGTTGAAGTACTCGGCGACGTCGACCAGCTGGTCGTAGTGGAAGCCCGCCCCCTTGAGGAAGGTGGCGTCGCCCCAGCGGTAGAACAGCAGGAACCCGACGGGGGGCCCGTCCCCCCTGGCGCACATCAGCACGCGCGCCGCGTCGCCCATCGTCTCGGCCTGGACGCGCAGCGACTCGGCGAGCACCGCGACGTCGGCGGGCTGTCCGTAGCGGGCCTGCGTGCCCTGGGACATCAGGGCCGCCTCCTCGTAGCACTCCGAGAGCGGCAGCTCGCTGAAGTGGTAGCCCGCGGAGTCGAATCGTCGCTGGTCCCTGCGGATCAGCTCGCCGCGGCGCTTGGACGGCAGCGTCCGCATCCAGCCGTGCCAGTCCTCGCCCTCGGTGCGTATCCAGGCGTCGGCGGCGCACAGCACGGGCTCGGCCCGGACCCCCGCGGCGCGCAGGGCCCGGACGTCGGTGCTGTTCAGGAACATGGCGCGGCACGGCAGCCGGTCGGCGCTCCCGTGGTCGAAGAGCCGGTCGGCCACGGCCCGCCTGCGCAGGTCCGCGAGTTCGTCCAGCAGGGCCGACGCCCCTTCGGCGCGGTCCAGCCCCTCGCTGATCAGCAGATTCGTCTGGTAGCCGCGGCGCGGGCCGACGAGAAGGCCCTGCGGGGCCGCCGCGGGCAGGCCGGCCCGGGACAGCAGCCGGCCCCACTGGTAGAACCCGTTGTTCTCCTCCCAGACCGCGGTGACGGGCACGGCCGCGGTGCCGCCGGGCAGCCGGGCGTGCACGTTGCCGGTCAGGGTCCGCCCGCCGGGGTCACCGACGCAGAAGTCCAGCCATCCGCTGGTGGCGTAGAGGTGGTCGCCCGCCAGCCGGTCCCACTCCTCTGTGCCCAGCCCCTCGGTCGGGGTGTCGAAGCCGGCGGTCCGGCCGCGGCTCACGGTCATGCTCATCTCGGCCTCCACCTCGGCGGATCACACGCTCTGCGGCGTCGCGGGGACCGCCAGTGTCCGGACCCGCCTGCCGGTCCTGGTACGCAGCACGACCCGCGGCCTTCCCCCGTCGTCGACGACCTGGACGGTGCGCTCGTCGGTCCAGCCCTGGAAGCGGAACTCGTCGTCCCCGATGTGGACCAGCCCCGCGTAGGGGGCGCCGTCGTAGGACAGCACCAGGCCGTCGCCCCGCGTCCCGATCTCGGCCGGCACCCTCGGCTGGTCGGTGAGGAACTCGCCGTCGGCCTCCTCCCAGTCCGTGAAGGACTTGGGGACCTCGAAGGCGACGCGGTGCCGGGAGGCGGGCCGCAGCGGCCGCTCCTCGCGGTTGACCATGATCCTGTCGAACGGCAGCCCGGCGCGGACCTCCGCCGGGAACAGGTCGAACAGCGCCTCGGTCACCTGCACGTCCAGCACGAAGTGCACGCGGTGGGTGGTACCGCTGTTCTCGATCCGGTGGGTGCGGGCGAAGTTGCCGAACCAGAGGGAGCCCGCCTCCCACACGTACGGGGTCTCCCCGAAGAACAGCTTCGCCTCGGGCAGCGTGATCACCGGTACGTGCAGCCGGGCGATGCCCCAGGTGAGCGCGTACTTGTTGTCGAAGTGGTCGGGGCCGTAGGTGTCCGGTCCCAGCGCCATCAGCCGTACGGAGCGCAGCGGCGAGGGGATCGACCGCATGACCGCGTGCAGATGCGGGGCGAGTGCGGTGTGGGAGGTGTCGGCGAACGGCACCAGGCCGGGCCCGCCCGGGTCGGTGCGCGCCTTGTCCCCGCCCGTGCTGCGCAGGGGCATGATGTGCCAGTCGAGTTCGGTCTCGACCAGTTCGTCGTCGGTGACGAAGGTCTTCTGCAGTCTCCAGTCGGCGGCCTGCTCCGCACGCAGCGCCTGGACGTCGCGCACCAGGGGGGCCACCTCGAACTCCGGCGTCAGCCGGACCACGTCGGGGATACCGGCCTGTGCATCCGCAATCGTTTCAACAGACACGTCTGTTACTTCCTTCGCATGGCTGAATGTGCTGACGAAAAGGCTGTGGGGCGGGGTCCGCGCGGTCCTGGCCGCACACTCACAGCCAGAGAAAACCAACCGCGCGGTTCTGTCAACGCGTTCACCGACGGCCTGAACACCGTCGTCCTCACCCTCCTCACCGCGGTTCCAGGGGCCGCCCCAGCGGGCCGCCGTCCAGTTCGGCGTAGGCGCGGCGGAGGTTGCCCACCAGGCGCTCGGCGCGGCCCGGGTGGCCGAAGGGGCCCGCCAGGGCCTCCCCGGCCATCTCGGACGGCGTCAGCCCCCGCTGCCAGCCCCGCATCGCGACGACCTGGACCCACCGCAGGTAGGACTCCGTCTCGTCGAGGACACGTGCGTCCCTGATCGGCCCCCGGCCGCAGACGACCGTGCGGGCGCCGAGCGCCCGCAGCGTGCCGACGGCGCGCAGCGCCCCCTCCACGGAGCCCATCAGGGTGCAGGGCGCCGTCCCCGCGAGCACCACGTCCCCGGTGAACAGCACCCGGTCGCCCGGCAGCCACACCACCACGTCGTTGGTGGTGTGCGCGGGCCCGCAGAAGACGAGTTCGACGCTCCGGTCCCCGCTGTGCAGGGTGAGCCGCTCGTCGAAGGTGACCGACGGCAGGGCGGGCCGCGGGCCCGCCCCCGCCATCTCACTGCGCGTCAGCGCGTGCGCGATGACGGTCGCCCCGGGGAAGGTCCCGCCGTCGCCGTGGGTCCGGCCGCCGTGGTGGTGGGTGTGGACGATCCTGCGGACCGGCCCCGCGCGCAGGGACTCCACGGCGGCGCGCACGGCCCGCGCCCGCGCCGCCGTTGCGACCGCGTCGATGACCGTGACACCCTCGGGCCCCGTGATGATGCCCGCGTTGGCCGGGCACCGGCCGTCGTCGGACGGGACGCACGCGAACACCCCGTCGGCGATCTCCGTCGTACGCGGCTGTCGCGGTGCCCGCGGGCGGTGCCCGGGGCGGAGCTGGTTCGGCTCGGTCATGCGGGGCTCCTTTCGGTGACGGGCGGCCGGCGCGCGGGAGGCCGGGGCCGGGTCGCGGGCTCGGCCGCCCGGCCCTGGGCCGACGGATCAGACGGGTGAGCCGACGGCGACCGCCGCCCTGCCCGTCGCGCCGCGCGGCTCGCGGACGGGCATGAACTCCCCGTGCAGGACCGCCACCGCGCGCGAGCAGTCCGCCTCGCCGACCGTGGCGGAGATCCGGCTCTGCGACGTGGACAGCGAGAGGGGGTCGATGCCCGCGGCGAGCAGCGCGTCCAGCATCCGGGCCAGGGTGCGGGTGTCGCTCATCAGACCGGTGCCGACCAGCGACACCTTGGCCACGGCGGGGTCGACGGCGACCCGGCAGGGCAGGGACGTCAGCAGGCTGGTCACCGTGTCGACGTCCGCGGCGGGCACCGTGAAGTCCCAGCCGTACCCGTGCGACGTGTCGGTGAACCTGGCCAGCACGTCGACCGGTACCGACGCGTCGGCCAGCAGGGCGAGGACTTCGGTGCCCAGCAGCGGGGCGTCGGGGGATGTGCCCACGGCCGTGACGCGGGCGCTGCGCGGCTCGTGCGACACGGCGGTCACACGGTCTTCGGTCTCCAGCATGGCGAGATCCGCTCCTTCCTGTCCGGATACCACGACGGTCCCGGGGTTGCGGCTGAAGGTGCTCCGTACGTGCAGGTCGACGCCCGCGCGGCCGGCCAGTTCCACCGAGCGCGTGTGCAGGACGCGGGCTCCGGCGTGCGCCATCTCCGACATGACGCCGCTGCGCAGGAGCGGGATCGGCCGCGCTTCCGGCACGATGCGCGGGTCCGCCGAGAAGACGCCGTCGACGTCGGTGTATATCTCGCACTGGGCGGCGCCGAGCGCGACGGCCAGGGCCACGGCCGAGGTGTCCGAGCCGCCCCTGCCCAGGGTGATGACGTCGCCGGCCGCGTTCACGCCCTGGAAGCCGGCCACGACGGCCACTTCCCCGCGTGCGAGGGCCCGGCGCAGCCGGGAGGTGTCCACGTCCTCGATGCGTCCGTTCGCGTGCCGGCCGGACACGGTGAATCCGGCCTGCGACCCCAGCAGCGACACCGCGGGGACGCCGAGCCCGTGCAGGGCGATGGCCAGCAGGGCGGCCGAGCCGGCCTCCCCCGTGGCGAGCAGTTGGTCGAGTTCCCTGCCCGGTGGGGCGGTGCTCGCCGACCGGGCCTCGTCGATGAGCCGGTCGGTGCGGTCGCCGCGGGCGGAGACGACCACCACGACGTCGCTGCGGGCGTGCGCCGCGGCGACGATGCGCGCGATCCGGGCGAGGTCTTCGGGGGTGGTCCCCATCGAGGTCCCGCCGAACTTGAGGACCCGGACCGGTCGTCGGGCGCCTGCGGGGCGCGGGGCGATGGAGGATGCGGAAGCCACGATGTCCCTTTCCGTCAGGACGTGGAGTCGGCGGTGGGCCGGACCGCGGGTGCGGACGCGGCGGTGTGCGCCGGGCCGCCGTCCGCCATGGCGGCGAAGCGGCGGTGGCATACGGCGACGATGACGACGGCCGCCACGGCCGCGGCGGCCCCGAGCAGGAACGTCACGGGCCCGAGGCCGGCCCCGATGAGCCACAGTCCCGCCGCGACGGCGAGGGACTCGGCCAGCCCCCAGACGAAGGTCAGGGCGCCGACGGCCAGGCTCGTGCGGCCACCCGCGACGGCGACGGCCAGCGTCTGGTAGACCGGGCCGTAGAGCATCTCGCCGACCGTGATGGCGAGGACGGCGCAGAGCATCAGCGCCATGCCGCCCTCCGGCGCCACGAGCAGGGCGGTCCCCGCCCCCAGCGCCAGGTTGGCGGCCACGATGAGGACCGGCTCGCCCCTGTCCCGGCACAGCCTGGTCACCAGGGCCTGGGTCACCACGATGGCGACGCTGGCGAAGGCGAACAGCAGGCCGACGCCGCGTGCTCCGAGGCTCGGCGTGGCGTAGGCGGCGAACACGCCGTAGAACTGCGCGTACGTGATGTGGGTGAGGAAGTTGACCCCGAGCAGGACGGGCATCCCCGGGGGCAGGCCGGTGGTCCTCGGGGCCTCGGCCGCCGGCTGCCGCACCGGCACGCGGCCGGTGGCCAGCCGGGTGGCCAGCACCCCCGCGAGCAGCGCGAACCCGATCGGGGCCAGCACGTAGAACCGGCCCGTGGCGGCGTAGGCGAGGGAGGAGACGAAGGGGGCCAGGCCGCCCGCCGCGTTGAGCGCGACGTTCTCGTAGGAGAAGGCCCTGCGGGTCTCCTCGGGGCCGAACTGGTGGACGATCAGGGTGAGTTGCGCGAGGGTGGCCAGTGACCCGGCGAGCCCGAAGGCCGCCGAGACCAGCATCCAGGCGATGAGCGAGCCGATCTGGAGCACCACCATGGCGCACAGCAGGCCCGCGGTCGCCGCCATCGCGATCTGTGAGCCGATGACGGCCCCCCGCTCGCGGCCCGGCGGCAGGACGCGGACGAACGCGAGGGAGCCGAGCCGGTTGGCGAGGACCGCCGCGCCGGTGATCAGCCCGCAGTCCGCGGTCGAGAAGAGGTCCTGGTCCAGCAGCCACACGGTGAAGAACGGGTACAGCACACCCCAGGTGCTGTAGGTGAGGAAGCGCACGGCGTAGATCGTCCAGCCGCCGGGCGGCGTCGCGCGTCCGGTCCTCACGACGGCGCCGCCCAGGCGGGGCCGCGCGGGCCGTCGGCGGTGTGCACCACGACGTCGTCGATCTCCCGTGTCACGTCGCTGATGGGCCCGGTGAGCATCCCGACCCACGCGGAGTCGCCCGCGCCCACGGGGTCGACGCGGCCGCCGTCCGGCACGAACTGGGTGTGCAGGCAGCGCCCCCCGTCCGGCACGGTCACCGACAGGACCTTCCCGCCGCCCTCGATGCCGTAGTAGTACGACAGGGTGGGTGTGCCGGTGCCCTGGGCGCGGTAGGCGGGCGCCGGGCTGGTGCCCGCGGCCGGCAGGCCCAGGGTGAGGACGTGGGCGAGGATGTCGGCGGGGTCCAGGCCGTGCACGAGCGCGAGCTGCTCGACGATGGCACCGCCGCCGACCCGCCCGATGTTGGCGTCGATGAGGTAGGGGCGCCCGCCGTCGACCAGGAACTCGCAGTGGAAGTACCCCTGGCTCAGGCCGGAGCGTCCGACGAGCGTGGTGACGGCGGTCTTGCACAGGTCCTCGGTGCCGTGCGGCAGGCGGCGGTCGGCGGGCAGCAGGTTGCTCACCTCCGTCCAGGCGATGCGACCGCGCTGGGAGAAGTCGATGAAGACGGTCCGCCCGTCGGTGACGTAGCCCTCCAGGCTGAACAGCGATCCGCGGATGTCCGCCTGCAGCACCCAGGGGTGGGCGAGGTCCTGGGAGAGGCCGGTGGCGGCCACGGCGTTCCACAGGTCCACCGGTCCCGCCCCCTTGGGCAGCCGCGCCGCGCCGCGCGCCCCGGCCTGCTCGGCGGGCTTCACGATGTGGCCGTGGGGCGCCGGGGCGAGGGCGGCCGGGTCCACCGCGAGCCGGGCCGCGTCGCCCCCCGTGAAGCGCAGCGTGGGCGGGCTGAACTCCGGCAGGAGCGCGGCGACCACGGCCTTGGAGGCCAGCCGCACCGCGACCGGTTCCGGCCCGTGCAGATCGTGGCGGGCGGCGATCTCCGCGATGAGCGGGAACTTCTCGTCGTACAGGCCGGTGATGGCGAACGCTTCCTCGGTGATCGAGGGTTCGTCGGCCAGCAGGCGCAGCACCGCGTCCCGGTCCTCGATGTCGGTCGCGAAGCAGACGCAGTCGCGGAGGCTGTCCGCGGCCCGGCCCGCGAAGCCGTCGGGGTCGGCGAGGAACACGGGCTCGAACCCCGCCGAGCGCAGCGCCCGGGGCACGTACTTGGCACTGGTGGCGTTGACACCGAGGATGATGATCTTCTTCACGCCGAGTACTCCCTCTCCTGCCGGCCCCTGGCGGGCACGGTGGTCCCGAGGGGCACGGTGGCCCCGCGTCCGCCGGTCTCCTCCAGGACGCCGATCGCGTAGTCGATCTCCTCCCGCGTGGTGCGGGGTCCCACGGCCAGCCGTACCGCCTGCGGGATGCCGGCCCGCAGGAGGTAGTTGGGGGTGTGCGCGCCGTCGATGAGCCAGCAGGCGACACCCGCGCGGCACAGCGCGTGCCACAACCGCTCAGGGGTGAGGCGCTCGTGGGTGACGCACAGGATGCCGGTGTGGTGGCTGCCGGGCGCGTGCACGCGCAGCCCCGGGATCTGCCCGGCCCGCACGCGCAGTTCCCGTGACAGGGCGGCCGTCCGGTCCCAGTCGTTGTGGCGGGCCTGGCGCACGGCGGTCTCGAACCCGACGAAGGCCTGCACGCTCTTCTCGCCGAGCTCGAACCTGCGGGCGCCTTCGGTGAGGCGGCGGATGCCGCCGCCGGGGGCGAAGGCGTGCGTGTGCACGTCGACGCTGACCGGGTCGGCCGACGCGCGGAACCGGGAGGACATCACCGCGAACCCCGTGCCGCGCGGCGCCAGCAGCGACTTCTTCCCGTTGGCCGTCAGCAGGTCCACGGGGGTGGCCGCCAGGTCGATGGGCACGTTCCCCGCCGACTGGCAGGCGTCGACGACGAGCAGGGCGCGGCGGTCGCGGACGAGTGCGGAGAAGGGCGCAAGGGGGGTGACGGCGCCCGTGCAGGAGGGCATGTGCGTCACCGAGATGAGGGCGACCCGGTCACTGATGTGGTGCTCGCACCAGTCGACGTCCACGTCTCCGCGCGGGGTGAGGGGGATCTCCCGGATCGTGAATCCGGCGGTCCTGCGCAGGTTCCTGAGGAAGAGGAGGTTGCCGGCCCACTCGTAGGGCGTCGTCCATACGACGTCGCGTGGGGTGAGGGTCAGTCCGGCCACGCCGCTGTGCCAGGCGCGGGTCGCCGAGTCCGACAGCGCCACGGCCTCGCGGGGGCAGTTGAACAGCCGCGCGACGCCGCGGTAGACGCCCTCGTCGAGCAGTTCCGCGTAGGCGCGTTCGGCGAAGTAGGAGCCGACCGTCCCCTCCAGGGTGAGGTAGTCGGCCACCGCCTCGCGGGTCTCGCGGCTCTGCAGCCCGGAGCCGGCCGTGTTGAGGTACGAGCGCCACCGCGCGGTGTACGTCCGGTCGGTCATGAGTGCCTCCTCACGGCTGCCGCACGGGCCGGGTGTGCGCGAGGGTGAGGACCTCGGCGAAGGTGGGCGAGGCCGCCTCGGGGACACCGCCGGCCCGGCGCCAGGCGCGGTACTTCGCGGCGTACGTCACGACCGTCTCCGCGCCGTCCCTGCCCTTGCCGCGGGTGACGATGCCTCCCCACAGGGCGTCCCAGCGGGCGTAGGTCGGATCGTCCAGGAGGATGCGGTGGGCGCGCTTCATGTTCCAGAACGGGATGCTCATGTTGAGGTGGTGCACCAGGTGGTAGTTGTCGTGGTGCCGGCCGAGCAGGTAGTTCTCCAGGGCCCAGCCGTGCCGGTTGCGCGTCATGAGCAGTTGGGCGCGCTCGCTCTCGGGCATCGGGAAGTGCTCGGCGAGTTCCGAGAGCCACCCCACCGCGACCGCGCTGGTGAACAGCGGGACGATCCAGAAGAGCAGCAGCAGGTGCAGTGTTCCGGTGGCGTAGCAGACCCCGGTGATCAGCAGCCACTGCGCGGCGAAGACCAGCCTCTCGGTGTTCAGGCCGACCGGCATGGAGACGTTGGTCCGCGGCCCCCGGTAGAAGATGCGGTCCCGGACGATGTACCGGACGTAGGCGGCCGTGCGCAGGCCGAGGACGGCCAGCGCGATGTTCTCCAGGAAGAACCGCGCGTCCGACTTCCCCGGGTCGTACAGCCCGAGTTCGCGGTGGAACTCGTAGTCGGGGTCCTTCTGCGGGTCCCCCAGGTAGCGGTGGTGGAAGCCGATGTGGCTGGTCCGGTAGGGCGAGTACAGGTGGAAGACGAGGTATCCGGAGAACACCGTCCCGAGCAGCAGGTTGAGTGTCCCGTTGCGGCTGAGGACCTTGTGTGACGACTCGTGCAGGAGGTTGACCATCGCGCGCTGGGTCGAGCCGATGAACAGCAGCGCGAGCGGATACAGCCACCAGGAGAGGTGCAGGCACGCCCAGACCGCGACGGCGACGCCCGCGTAGTCCATGAGGACCGCGAGCACGGCGTGCCAGTTGTCGAGGGCGCCCAGCGGCCGGAGCCTTTTGCGGACATCCGGCGCGACCTTGCCGAAGTCGTAGTCGACGTGTCCTCGCATCGTGGGTGATGGACTCAAGGGCGCCATCGGCGTTCCTCCCTGGGGCGTGGGGGCCTCGCCGGCCCGGGACGCCAGAAACGTAGGCACCGGGACCCGCCCGGCAGCCGGCGCTACGACTTCTGTCACATCCCGGCGCGCTCAAAGGCACATTCCCGCGGGGCCGTCGGGCCCCTGGGGCGGGCGCCGTCCCGGGCGCCCGCCGGGTGCCGTGCCGGGCGCCGTTCGCCGGTACTCGTGAAGAGTTCATATAGGCCCGGCCGGAGGGCGGTCGCTACCGTGATTGCCGTAGAGCGATCCGCGAGAGCGAGCGGCGCCCGGCGCGACGCGCCGCCGCGGACACCGTCCGGCCCGTCCCCTTCGCCGCACCGCGAGCCCGACACGCATCCCGTTTCCCCGACCTGTGAAGGTCCGGCGCGCCACCCCTCCACCCGGCCCGGAAAACAGGAGTACTGCCTGCCATGTCCCACGCATCCGTACGCGTCGTGGTCGCCGACGAGCAGCGGCTGTTGCGCGAGTCCCTCTGCGCGCTGCTGGACACGGAGCCCGGCATCGAGATCGCGGGCCAGACCGGCCGGCCGGCGGAGCTGTTCAGCCTGGTCGCGCGGGCCCGTCCCGACCTCGTGGTGATCGACGTCCAGATGGTGCCCGCCGACGCCCGCGAGGCGACCGCCGCCCGTCTGCTGCACGGTGTCCCGCGCTGCCGTGTGCTCGTGCTTTCCCTTCTGGAGCAACCGCGTCTCGTGCAGTCGCTGCTGGACCTGGGCGTGCACGGCTATCTGCACAAGAGCGTCGGCTACGCGACCGTCGCCGACGCCGTGCGGGCACAGCACGGGACCCGCTCCCACCAGACGGTGACCCTGCCGCTGCACCGGCTGCCGCCGCGCCTCGCGGGCAGCGGCCCGGTCACCGGCTCGGAGCTGTCGGCCCGCGAGCTGGAGGTCCTCACCCACGCGGCGGCGGCCCTGAGCAACCGTCAGATCGCGGCGCGGCTGGGGATCGCGGAGGGCACCGTGAAACGGCATCTGAGCAACATCTTCGAGAAGCTCGACGCGGTCAGCCGCCTGGACGCCGTGAACAAGGCCGCCTCGATGCGGCTCATCCACCCCGGCGACACCCGCGGCGCCCACGGCACCCACCGGTTGCGCGTCGCGACGTGAGGCGCCGCGCACCCGGCCGGGCGGCCCCGGCCCGCGGCATGTGCCTTTGGGGGTGACCCCATGTGTCTCAAGTCGTATCGCCCCGTGCCCCGCGCCGCCCCGCTCCTACGTTGCTGAGCGCAGACCGCGATGACCCGAGGCGGGAGAAGCCGATGACCGAGCTGATGGTGGACAGGGGTACCGGGGAGCTGCTCGACCGCTCCGCCGGAGCAGTGCACAGGTCCGGGGGCCGCGCGATCGGCGCCCTGGTCGACGCGTACGGGACGGGCAATTACCTGCCCGCGGCGTTCAACCGGCTGGGCGTCGACGTGATCCACGTGCAGAGCGCCGCCGAACCGATTTCGCGCATGCAGCCGTGGGACCGGTCCGCGTACCTCGACTCGCTGGTCTACGACCCGGACGGCGGCACCGAGCGTGCGCTCGCGGAGGCCGGAGTGTGCTTCGTGCTGCCGGGCCAGGAGCCGGGCGTCCTGCTCGCGGACCGGCTGAGCGAGGCGCTGGGCGTGCGCAGCAACGGCACGACGCGCTCCGACGCGCGCCGCGACAAGCACAAGATGACCGAGGCGGTCTCCGCGGCGGGGCTGCGCACCGCGCGGCAGCTGCGCACCGCCGACGTCGAGGAGGCCGTCGCCTGGGCCGAGGCCGGCGGGCACTGGCCCTGTGTGGCCAAGCCGCTGGCGTCCGCCTCCACCGACGGCGTCACCGTGTGCCGCACCGCCGGGGAGCTGCGCTCCGCGTTCCGCACGGTGCTGTCCAGCACCACCGTGTTCAACGGCGCCAACACCGAGGTGCTCGTGCAGAGCTACCTGGAGGGCACCGAGTACATCGTCGACACCGTGAGCGTCGACGGCCGTTCCTACGTCTGTGGTGTGTGGCGCTACGAGAAGCGTCTGCTGGCCAACGGCAAGCCCATCTACAACCGCGACATCCTGCTGCCGTCCGACACCCCGGTGGTCGCGGAGCTGGCCGACTACACCCGCAGGGTCCTCGACGTCCTGCACATCCGGCACGGCCCCGCCCACACCGAGATCATCGTGACCGACGACGGACCGGCGCTGGTCGAGGTCGGCGCCCGGGTCAACGGCCATCTGCACCCCGCCTTCCACGACCGGGCCATGGGCGTGAACAGCGCCGA
Source organism: Streptomyces sp. NPDC050703 (assembly GCF_040654435.1). Lineage (NCBI taxonomy): Bacteria > Bacillati > Actinomycetota > Actinomycetes > Kitasatosporales > Streptomycetaceae > Streptomyces > Streptomyces sp. NPDC050703. The sequence continues at coordinate 46,049 of NZ_JBFAHX010000036.1, read as the reverse complement.
CCTGACGGCGCTGGCCTACCTGCGCCCCCGGGACTTCCTCGCCCGCTACGCCGACGGGATGTACGAGCGGCTCCGGCCCGCCGCCGTCTACAACGCTCCGACGCTGCTGTCGGGCACCGTCGTCTCGGTCGACGAGGACCTGGTGCGGGAGATCCGCAGCCGTCCCTCGGTGGTGGACCTCGTGGTCAAGCGGCGTCCCGGTGACGCCATCGTGCCCACCCACGACCTCCTGACCAGCCCGCTGCGGGTGTTCCTGACGCATCCGGACCCCGTCACGCTGGAGATCGACTACCGGTTCATCGAGTCCGTCCGCGAATCGGTCTTCCGGGTCCGGCCGGCCGGACCCCGGGCCGCCTGCGGCCTGGTGTGAACCGCGGGCGCCCCAGCGGTGCCCGCCCCCGCTCCCTCTTCTGCTGGATACCGCTGGTCAAGGCATCGGCCGGCTTTCGGAAGGACGCAACCCACATGCTCACACAGTCGCCCCCGCGGACCACGGCACGGGGACTCTCCCTGGAGATCAGGCGCAAGGTCATCGAGATGAGCGCCTCCCCGAACGGCGTGCACATCGGCGGCAGCATGTCGATCGCCGACATCCTGGCCGTGCTCTACGCCGACGTGCTGCGCGACCCGGCGGCCGAGAGCACGTCGGGCGACCGCGACCATCTGATCCTGAGCAAGGGCCAGGCCTCCGCGGCGCTCTACGCGGTGCTCGCCGCCACCGGGGTCATCCCGGAGGCGGAGTGCGCCACCTACGCCGAGGAGGGCGGCCGGCTGGGCGGTCACCCCATGAAGCGCCTTCCCGGAGTGGACTTCTCCACGGGCGCGCTGGGCCACGGGCTCCCCCTGGCCCTGGGGGTCGCCCTCGCCGGGAAGCGCTTCGACCACGGCAAGCGGGCCTTCGTGATCCTCGGCGACGGCGAGCTGCAGGAGGGCTCCAACTGGGAGGCGGCGATGGCCGCGGCGCACCACGGCGCCGACAACCTCGTCGCGATCGTCGACCGGAACGGCTGGCAGATCAGCGGCCGCACCGACGACTGCATGTCCCTGGAGCCGCTGGCCGGCAAGTGGGCCGCCTTCGGCTGGCGGGTCCTCGGTGTCGACGGGCACGACCACGACGAGATCCGTACGGCGCTGACCCGGCCCGTCGAGCCGGGCCGGCCGACGGTCGTCATCGCCCGCACGGTCAAGGCGCGCGGCGTCCCGGGCCTTGAGGACACCAAGCAGAGCCATTCGGCGACCCTCGGCACGGCGGCCCGGCGAGCGGCGCTCGCGGTCCTGGACGGTGAGGGGGCATGAGCAGCACCGACATCGCGACGCGCCGCACCGTGGCGCAGGTGCTCGACCACGTCTGGGAGAACCGCGCGACGATCGAGGGCCGCAACGCGTACGCCATGATGCTGCTCGCCCTCGCCCGGGAGAACCCGAACCTGGCGTGCCTGACCGCCGACATGAACTTCGAGGACCACTTCGCCATCGAACTGCCGCGGCAGCACGTGGACCTCGGCATCGCGGAGCAGAACATGATCGGGGTGGCCGCCGGTCTCACGGTGTCCGCCCGCCCGGTGTTCGCCAACGGCATGAGCCCCTTCGCCGTCGCCCGCGCCTTCGAGCAGATCAAGATCGATGTGGCGGGCGCCAACCTGCCGGTGAAGATCGTGGGCACGCACGCGGGGCTCGCGTCGGGCCACTACGGCCCGACCCACCACTCGATCGAGGACATCGGCGTGATCCGCATGCTGCCGAACATGACGGTGGTGGTCCCCGCCGACTCCTGGGAGGCGGCGCAGGCGACCGTGGCGGTCGCCGAGGACCCGGGGCCGGCCTACCTGCGGCTCGGGCGGCAGGCCACGGCGCCGCTGTACCGGGAGCGCGAGGCGTTCGTGCTCGGCAGGGCGCGGGTGCTGCGGGAGCCCGGCCGGGTGCTGTTCATCGCCACCGGGCCGCATCCCAACCTGGTCGCGGCCGGGGCGGCGCGGGAACTCGCCGAGCAGGGGGTGAGCGCCGGGCACCTGAACATGCACACGGTCAAGCCGCTCGACCAGGAGGCCGTGCTGCACGCCTGCGCCAACGCGGAGGCCGTGGTGACCATCGAGGACCACCGGGCCGTGGGCGGCCTCGGCGGGGCGGTGTGCGAGGTGGTGGCCGAGGTCGGCGGGCCGCCGGTGCGGCGGATCGGCGTGCCGGACATCCACTACGACCTGGTGGGCGGCGAGGAGTACTTGCTGCACCACGCCGGGATCACGGTGAGCAACGCGGTCGCCCAGGCCCTGGACGCGCTGGGGTGAGGTGTTCCGCCGCGCCGCGCCGCGCGGGCGGCGCGGGCGGGCGCGGCGCGGCGGAACACGCCTGGCGGCCCTGCGCCGCGTGCGTGAGGGGGCGTCAGGCCGGTCCGGCGGGCTGCCGGGCGGGGTGCGCGGCGGTCTGCGCGGGCGCCTGGTGGGGGCGGCGGGCCAGGCCGAGCAGGAGCAGCGCGCACAGGCTCGCGCCCACCGCGACCGCCGTGAGCACGGTGCTCACGGCGAGGTGTTCGAACAGCACCCCGGCCACTCCGTAGGCGACCGGGCTCGCGACGAAGACGGCGGCGCCGAACACGGGGACCACGTGGGGGCGCAGGTGCTCCGGCGGGCGCAGCATCATCAGCGCGACCGCCGGCGCGGTGACCGCGGGCAGGAACATGCAGCCGGCCGCCACGGCCGCCGTCAGCGTGGTGACCGGCTGGTCCCACGGCAGGAGCCACAGCCCGGCCGCCGCGCCCGCACCGCCCGCGGCCGCCAGCCGGACCGGGGTGAACCGGTGGGCGAGGCGGGCGACGGCCACGGTGCCGAGCGCCGTGCCGCCGCCCCAGGCCGCGAGGAGCCATCCGGCGACGTGCGGGTCGGCGTCGTAGCGGTCCCTGGCCAGTACGGGCAGGGCGAGCATCACGACGGGCATGAGCATCCCGTAGCCGAGCGCGGCGAGTGCGAGGGTGCGCAGCACCCGGTCCCCGAGCAGGTGGCGGACGCCTTCGGCCATGCGGTGCGACGACGGCGGCTCGGTGGCCGGCTGCGTGCGGGGCAACCCGATCAGCAGCACGGCCGAGAGCAGGAACGACGCGGCGTCGATCCACAGCACGTCGAGCGCGCCGAACCGCGCGATCAGGAAGCCGGCGACGGCGGGGCCGACCAGCCGCGCCGTCGAGGTCGCCGTCTCGAACAGGGCGTTGCCCGCGGTGACGACGCCCTCGTCGAGGCCGATGGACTCGGTCAGCAGCAGGCGCTGCGCGGACAGGTAGGCCGACGTGACGCAGCCGAGGAGCGCCACGATCACCAGGAGGGCCCAGAACGGCAGCATGCCGGCCACGTACAGGGTGGGCACGGCCGCCGTCAGCAGCGCGCTGGCCAGGTCGCCGGCGATCGTGACGCGGCGGGCCCCCCAGCGGGCCACCAGGAGCCCCGCCGGCATGGCGAGCAGCGGCACCGGCAGGATCTGGATCAGGAAGACCAGGCCCATGCGGGCCGGGGAGCCGCTGGTCATGAGGACGAACCAGGGCAGGGCGAGCGTGGTCATCTGGGTGCCGACCGACGAGGTGAACTCCGCGGCGACGACCCGGCGGAACCGCCAGCTCCGCAACGGTGACGGTGCTTCGGCGGCGGTCGTCACGGCGCCGTCCGTACCGAGGGTGGCCGCATGTCGCTCCAGTGCGCTTCCACGTGGGCGACGCAGGCGTCCCGCGTGTCCGGGCCGAACACCGGCGACCAGCCGTCCGGCACGGGCAGGCCCTCGGGCCACAGGCTGTGCCGGCGCCCTGCGTCGGCCAGGACGCGGTACGCGGCGTCGGGGGCGTCGAACGGGTTCGTCATCGTGCACTCCTCGTCGTCGGGGCGGCTACCACGTCACCGGCAGCCGGTGCACGCCGTAGACGGTCATGTCGGAGCGCATCGGGATCTCCCGCGGGTCCCCCTCGATACGCAGGCCGGGGAAGCGCCGCAGCAGGGCGGTGTAGCCGATGCGCAGCTCCATGCGGGCCAGCTGCTGGCCGAGGCACTGGTGGATGCCGTGGCTGAAGGTGAGGTGGCTGTGGCCGCCCCGGGTGACGTCGAGCCGGTCGGGGTCGGGGAACTGGGCCGCGTCACGGTTGGCGCTCGGCAGGTGGATCAGTACCGTCTCCCCCTCGCGCAGCGTCACCCCGTCGATCTCCACGTCCTCGGTCGGGGTGCGCTGCACGCCGACGTGCACGATGGTCAGGAAGCGCAGCAGCTCCTCGACCGCGCTCTCCACCAGCGACTCGTCCGCGCGCAGCAGCGCCAGCTGATCGGGGTTGCTCAGCAGCGCGTACGTGCCGAGCGAGAGCATGTTGGCGGTGGTCTCGTGCCCGGCGACCAGGAGCAGCAGCGTGGCGCCGATGGACTCCTCCACGCTGATGTCGTCGCCGGTCACCAGCACGCTGAGCACGTCGTCGGCCGGTTCGGCCTTCTTGCGGGCGAGCAGTTCACCGGTGAGGTCCACCAGGTCCTTCAGCGAGGCCTGCGCCTCTTGCGGGTCGACGTCCAGGCGCAGCAGGTTCTCGGAGTCGGCGACGAACCGCTCCCTGTCGGCGACGGGGACGCCGAGGAGGTCGCAGATCACCTGGGAGGAGACCGGCACCGCGTAGTCCGCGACCAGGTCGGCGGGCGGCCCCTTGCGCAGCATCGCGTCGGCGCACTGCGCGGTGATCTCCTCGATGCGCGGGCCGAGCCCGCGCATCCTGCGCACGGTGAACTGACCGGCGAGCCGGCGCCGGAACCGGGTGTGGTCCGGCGGGTCCATGTGCTCGAAGAGCCCCGGTATGTCCGCCTCCAGGTCCGAGGGCCGGTCGGAGGGGAACGCCAGGTGCTTGTGGGAAGGGGCCGAGCTGAACCGCTTGTCGGACAGGATCTGCCGGCCCTGCCGGTATCCGGTGACGAGCCAGCCCTCGTATCCGTCGGGGAAGGTCATGCGGCCGATCGGTCCCTGTGCGCGCAGGAGGCCCGGCGGGTCGAAGGGCCGCTCCCGCAGCGTGGGCAGTCCGTTGGTGACGGGACAGGTGGTCTCAGTCATGCTCTCTGCATTCCGCCGTCGGTGGGGCACGGCTGATGTGGTGGTGGATGAGGTCGCGGCGCGGTTCAGCGGTGGCCGTCCCGGCCGGTGGCCGCGTCCCGACCGGCCCGCAGGCGCTCGCGCAGCTGCGACACCGTGAGTTCGGGGTGGTTGGCCACCAGTTCGAGTACGCGCGGCCACTGCCGGACCAGCGCGCCCATGACGGGCGGCGCGATGTAGTCCGGTGAGTACACCCACAGGCCGTGCAGTTCGCCCTCGACGTCGCGGGCCACCAGGTACAGGTCGAGGTTGTGCGGCTCGATGGCGGTGATCAGCTCGGGGAGCGGTGTCACGTCGCCGACCCGCACGTCGAGCGGTGCCACGTCGAGGCCCGGCAGGGTCAGCGTCCTTGCGGGCACTCCGAGCAGGTTGAGCATGACGCGCAGGGGCAACTGGTTGCCGTCCCCGACGACGCCGTCGTGCACGAGCGCGCGCACCGGCACGTTCTGGTGCGAGTAGGCGTCGAGTTCGCCCTGCAGGACCCGCTGGACCAGCTCGTGGAAGGTGGGGTCGTCCGCCATGCGCGAGCGGTTGAGGATGATGTTGATGAACGGGCCGACCATCGACTCCGTCTCCGGCCGTTCGCGGCCGGCCAGCGGGTGGCTGACCGCGATGTCCGTCGCGCCCGAGTAGCTGTGCAGCAGCACGTGGAACGCCGACATCAGCATCATGAACAGGGTCACGCCCTCGCGGCGCGCGGCCTCCTTCACCGCCGACATGACCTCGGCGTCGACCACGACGCTGCAGCTGAAGCCCTCGATGAAGTCGTCGAGCTGGTGGGGCGGTGCCGCGAAGTCCAGCGTGCGCGCCGCCCCGTCCAGTTCGGTGCGCCAGTGCTCGATGTGCTCGTCGAGCGCGCCGTCGGCCAGCAGGCCCTGTTCCCAGGCCGCGTAGTCCAGGTGCTGGACCATGACCTCGGGCAGCCGGGGCGGGCGGCCCGCCGCGTGGGCCTCGTACAGCTTCGCCAGCTCGTCGAAGACCACGAGGAAGCCCCAGTGGTCCACCAGGATGTGGTGCGCGACGAGGACCAGCGCGTGTTCCTGGTCGGCCAGCCGCACGAGCAGCCCGCGCACCAGGTCGCCGTCCTCGATGCGGAACGTCTTCCTGGTCTCCTCGGTGAGCAGGGCGTGCAGCCGCTCGCGCTGCTCCGCGCCCTCGAAGGCGCGCAGTTCGACGGTGTCGAGCGGCCACTCGGGCCGTCCGTCGGCGAACTGCAGGGTCGCCGAGCCCCGCTGGACGTAGCGGGTGCGCAGGATGTCGTGGCGGCGCACGAGGTCGTCGAGGGCGCGGCGCAGGGCCGCGGTGTCGAGTTCGCCGCGCACCCGGAAGGCGGTGATGACGGCGTGGTGGGCGTGGTTGGGGCCCACCGGCTGGAGCAGGAACTCCAGTTGGCCGAAGGAGAGGCCGGTGCCCTCGCCGCGGTCGGCCCTGGGGATCGGGGCGGTCAGCAGGTCGGCCGCCCCGAAGGCCGTGGCGGGGGCGTCCTGGCGGCGGGGCGGCGCGACGGTGCCGTCGCGCACACCGGCCGCGCAGCGGGTCAGGGCGCGCAGCGCCTCGAACCAGGCGTCCGCGAGTTCGCGGACCTCGTCCTCGCCGAGCAGCGACGGCGCCCAGCTCCAGTCGGCCACCAGCCGCGGTCCGTCGGGGCCGTCCTGGGTGACGGCGTTGACCTCCAGGGGGTGGGACAGCGGCCGGACGCCCGCGGTGCCGGGGGCGGTGTCGTCGCGCAGCGGGAGCCAGGGCAGCTCCTCGTCGGTGACGGGCACCCGGCCGAGGTAGTTGAAGAGCAGCTGCGGCGCCGGCAGTGCCGCGAGCTGGGCCTCGGTGTGCGGGTCCAGGTAGCGCAGCAGACCGTAGCCGAGTCCGTTGCCGGGGAGGGCCCGTGCGCACTCGGCGGTGCGGACGACCGCGGCGGCCAGTTCGTCGCCTCCCTCGGTGACCCGCTGCCAGGGCAGTGCGGCGGCGTCCAGGCGCACCGGGTGGACGCTGGTGAACCAGCCCACCGTGCGGGACAGGTCGGCGCCCTCGGCCAGGTGCTCGTGCCGGCCGTGGCTCTCCACGTCGAGGACCACCGCGCCCCCGTCCGGCGCGCCGGGGCCGCCACGGCGGGAGCGCCACCGTCCGACGGCGAGGCCGAGGGCGGTCAGCAGCACGTCCTGGATGCCGCTGCGCAGCGCGGCGGGCACCTCGGTGACCAGGGGCGCGCAGTCCTCGGCGGACAGGGTGAGCGACAGGCGTCCCTCGGTGCCGGTGACGTCGCGCTCCGGGTCCGGCTCTCCGGCGACCAGGGGTTCGGCGCCCCGCAGGACGTCCTGCCACACCGGCAGTTCGGGCCGGTGCCGGGCGACGGCGGGGCCGGTGGCCACCTGTTCGGCCCAGCCGCGCAGGGACGTCGTCACCGGCGCCAGGACCGGCTCGCGTCCGGCGGAGATCGCCTCCCACGCCGCGGCGGCGTCGGACAGCAGGATGCGCCAGGAGACGCCGTCGACCGCGAAGTGGTGGACCGCGAGCAGCAGCCGCCCCGCCCGTTCCGGTCCGGCGTCGAACCACACCGGCCGCAGCATCGCGCCCGCGGCCGGGTCCAGGCTCCGCTTGGCCGCGGTGGTCTCCTCGCTGATCAGGGCGTCCCGGTCCGCGTCGTCGAGTCCGGTGATGTCGACGCGGCGCAGGATGTCGGCGACGCGGAGCGTGCCGGCCGCGGCCGCGTGCAGCGACCACCGCCCGTCGGGCCCGGTGACCAGGCGGGTGCGCAGGGCGTCGTGGGTGTCGACGACGGCCTGGAGCGTCGCGGTCAGCCCGGCCTCGTCGATGCCGGCCGGCAGGCCGACGGTGGCCGAGAGGTCGAAGCCGACGGGGGACCCGCCCAGCCGCCGCTGGCGCTCCAGCACGGGCAGCGGCGCGATGGTGCCCGTGCCGACGTCGGCGACGGCCGTGGCGGCCTCCTCGTCGGCCGGCCGCGCCACCTGGGCGATGCCGGCCGCCGTCTGGTGGGTGAACACGTCCCTGACGGTGAAGACCAGTCCCTCGGTGCGGGAGCGGGCGACCAGTTGGGTGGCCTGGATGCTGTCGCCGCCCAGGTCGAAGAACCCGGCGTCGGCCCCGACCTCGGGCAGTCCGAGGACGCGGGCGAAGACGGTGCACAGGGTCCGCTCGGCCGGTGTCCGCGCCGCGCGGGAGCCGGCGGCCGTGTTCAGGTCGGGTACGGGCAGCGCACGGCGGTCGAGCTTGCCGTTCGCCGTCATCGGGAACGCGTCGAGCACCAGCACCGCGACGGGCACCATGTACTGCGGCAGCCGTTCGGCGACGAAGGAGCGCAGTCCGGCCGGGTCGGCGGTGGCGCCGTCGGCGAGCACGACGTAGCCGACGAGGTCCTTGCCGCCGGAGGGCTTGTCGTGGACCAGCACGGCCGCGTCGGCGACGGCCTCGTGGGCGCCGAGGGCGTTCTCGATCTCGCCGGGCTCGATGCGGAAGCCGCGGATCTTGACCTGGTCGTCGGTGCGGCCGAGGTATTCGATGGTGCCGTCGGCGCGCCGGCGGGCCAGGTCGCCGGTGCGGTACATGCGTTCGCCCGCCGCTCCGTAGGGGCAGGCGACGAAGCGTTGCGCGGTCAGGCCGGGGTCGGCGTAGTAGCCGCGGGCCAGCCCCCGTCCCGCGAGGTAGAGCTCGCCGGGGACGCCGACCGGTGCCGGGCGGAGCCGCTCGTCGAGGACGTAGGCGCGGGTGTCGTCCATCGGGGTGCCGATCGGCACCGTGCCGTCGGTGAGCTCGCTCATGCTGTGCAGCACGGCGAACGTCGTCGTCTCGGTCGGGCCGTACCCGTTGGTGAGGACGGTCCCGTGCCAGGCGGCCAGTGCCCTGGCGACCACGGGCGGCGACAGGGCCTCGCCGCCGGCCAGCACCTCGCGCATGCCCGCCAGGGCCGTGACGTCGTACTCGACGAGCAGGTTGAAGAGGGCCGCGGTGAAGAACGCCGACGTCACGTCCCGTTCGCGGATGGTGCGCAGCAGTACGTCGGGGTCGAGTTCCCCGGCCGGCGCGACGACGACCTCGCCGCCGTTCAGCAGCGGCACCCAGAGTTCGTAGGTGGAGGCGTCGAACGCGCTCGGGGCGTGCATCAGGACGCGGGAGTGGTTGCCGTTGCGCCACGCGGGGTCGGCGGCCAGGCTCGCGACGTTGCCCTGGGTGACCGCGACGCCCTTGGGGCGCCCGGTGGAACCGGAGGTGAACATGACGTAGGCCAGCCGGTCGGGGCCGCCCGGGACCGACGGGGCGGCGGGCCCGTCCCCCGCGTCGGCGACGGCCGGTCCGGCACTCACGTCGAGTACGCGCACCCCGTCGACGGCGGGGTGCGCGGGTCCGCCCCCGTCCGCGCCGCCGTCCACGAGGAGTACGCCGGCTCCCGACTCCTCCATGATCAGCCGCATGCGGGACTCGGGGTAGCGGGGGTCCAGCGGCACGTACACGCCGCCGGCCTTGAGGACGGCCAGGATGGCCACGGGCACCCGTACCGAGCGCTCCATCAGCAGGCACACCGCGTCCTCGGCCCCCTCGGCGCCCACCCCCAGGGCACGCAGCCGTGCGGCGAGCAGGTCCGTGGCGCGCGACAGTTCGGCGTAGGTCAGCCGTTCGCCGCCGCCGCTGACCGCGACGGCGTCCGGGGTGCGGGCGGCCTGGGCCTCGAACAGCTCGGGCAGGCCGGCGGCCGGCTCCGTACCGCCGGTTCCGTTCCACTCCTCCAGCACGCGGTGCCGCTCGGCGGGGGTGAGGACGTCGACGTCACCGACCGGCCGGTCCGGGTCGGCGATCATCGCGAGGACCACCTGGCGCAGCCTGCCGAGCATGGTGCGCACCGTCTCCGGGTCGAAGACATCGGCGTTGTACTCGATGCCGCCGTCGATGCCGCGCGCGGCCCCCTCGGCCGTGAGGCGTTCGTGCAGCAGGAGGACGAGGTCCATGCGGGCCGTGCCGGTGCCCGTCACCAGCGGTGCGGCCTCGACGCCGGGCAGCTCCAGGGTCTCGTCGGTGGCGCTCTGCCAGGACAGCATGACCTGGACCAGCGGGTGGTGGGACATGGACCGGGACGGCCGCAGGCTGTCCACGAGGGACTCGAAGGGGATGTCCTGGTGGGCGAGCGCCTCCAGGGTCTGTTCCCGCACGGCGGCGAGCAGTTGGCGGAACGTCTGGCCCGGCTCGATCCGGTTCCGCAGGACCAGGGTGTTGGCGAAGAACCCGATCAGGTGCTCGGTGGCCTCGTCGTCGCGGCCCGCGTTCGCCACTCCGATGGGGATGTCCTCGCCCGCGCCGAGGCGGTTGAGCAGGACGGCCAGGGCCGTGTCGAGGACCATGAACATGCTGACGTCGCAGCGGCGGGCCAGCCGGCCGAGCCCTTCGTGCAGGTCAGGGCCCCACTGGAAGGTGACCGTGTCCCCCTGGTGCGACGCCTCGGCCGGGTGCGGCCGGTCGACCGGCAGGGCGATCCGTTCCGGCATGCCCTCCAGGGCCTCGCGCCAGTGGGCGGTCTGCCGTGACCAGAGGCTCTCGGGGTCGTCCTGCCGGCCGAGGTACCGGTGCTGCCACAGCGTGTAGTCGGCGTACTGCACCGGCAGCGGTTCCCACGCGGGGGCGTGGCCCGCGCGGCGTGCCCGGTAGGCGGTGGCCAGGTCGTGCCGCAGGGGCGCGAGCGACCAGCCGTCCGCAGCGATGTGGTGCACGACGACGGCCAGGACGTGGGCGTCGGCCCCGGTCGTGAACAGCTCCGCGTGCAGGGGGATCTCACGGGTCAGGTCGAAGCAGTGCCGGACGGCCCGTGCCACCGCGTCGTCCAGGCCGGCCGCGGCGACCTCGGTCACCGGCAGCGCCGGGCGTGCCCGGTCCGGCGGGAGGATGTGCTGGCACGCCGCCGCGCCGGTGCCGGGGAAGACGGTGCGCAGCGACTCGTGACGGGCGACGACGTCGGCCAGGGCGGCCCGCAGGCAGTCCACGTCCAGCGCCCCGGTCAGGCGCAGCACGACGGGGAGGTTGTACGTGGGTGAGGGGCCCTCCATCTCGTGCAGGAACCACAGCCGTCGCTGGGCGAAGGACAGCGGCAGCGGGTCGGGACGGGTGGTGGGGCGCAGCGCGGGCCGCGTGTCACCGCCGCCGCCGCGCACCAGCTCCGCCAGTTCGGCCACCCGCTGCTTCTCGAACAGGGCGCGTACGGGCAGCTCCACCCCGAGCGTGGCGCGGATGCGCGCGACCAGCCGGGTGGCGAGGAGCGAGTGGCCGCCGAGGGCGAAGAAGCCGTCGTCGATGCCGACCCTGGGCACCATGAGCACCTCGGCGAACAGGTCGCACAGGGCCTCTTCGGCGCTGTCGCGGGGGGCGGCGTAGGCCGCCGCCGTGCGGGACTCCTGGCCTTCGGGGACGGGCAGCGCGCCGCGGTCGGTCTTGCCGCTGGGGGTCAGCGGCAGGGCGTCGAGGAACACGAAGGCGGACGGGACCATGTAGTCGGGGAGCTTCTCGGCCAGTGCCGAGCGCAGCCGGCGGCGCAGTTCGTCGCCGGTGCCCGCGGACGCGGCGGGCACCGCGTAGGCCACCAGTCGCTGGTCGCCCGGCTGGTCCTCGCGGACGACGACCACGGTGTCCGTCACCTGGTCCTGGCGCATGAGCACGGATTCGATCTCGCCCAGCTCGATCCGGTAGCCGCGGAGTTTGACCTGGTGGTCGAGGCGTCCGAGGTAGTCGATGGCGCCGTCCACGCGGCGGCGCACCAGGTCGCCGGTGCGGTACAGCCGGTCGTCCGCGCCGGAGGTGAACGGGTTGCGGATGAACTGCCGCTCGGTCAGTTCCGGCCGGTTGAGGTAGCCGCGGGCGAGGCCGCTGCCGCCGATGCAGAGTTCGCCGGGGACGCCCGAGGGCACCGGGCGCCCCTCGGCGTCGAGGATGTGTATCTCGGTGTTGGCGATGGGCCGGCCGATGGTGATCGTCTCGTCCACGATCCGCGTGCCCAGGGAGTAGATGGTGGTCTCGCTCGGGCCGTACATGTTCCACAGCTCGACGCCGCCGTCCAGCAGGCGCCGCGCCACGTCGGGAGGCAGGGCCTCGCCGCATATGAGTCCGCGCAGCCCCGGGCGGCCCGGCCATCCGGCGTCGAGCAGCATCCGCCAGGTCGAGGGGGTGGCCTGCATCATCGTGGCGCCGGTGGCGGCCATCTCGGCGGCCAGGAGCGTGCCGTCGGTGGCCACGTCACGCGTGGCGAGCACCACGCGGGCGCCTTCGACGAGCGGCAGCAGCAGCTCCAGGGTGGCGATGTCGAAGGACAGGGTGGTGACGGCGAGCAGGCTGTCGCCGGAGTCGATGCCCGGCCACTGCTTCATCGCCCGGAAGAGGTTGCGCAGCGCCCGGTGCGGCAGCTGGACGCCCTTGGGCCGGCCGGTCGAGCCGGAGGTGTAGATGACGTAGGCGAGGGCCTCGCCGTCGAGCGGCGTGCCGAGGGGTTCGGCGGACTCGGCGGCCAGCTCCGCGCGCAGGTCGTCCACGCACAGGGTGGTGGCCGCGGATCGCGGCAGCCCCGGTGCCACGGAGCTCTGGGTGATGATGACGGGCAGGGCGGCGTCCTCGGTCATGAACGCGATCCGGTCGCCGGGGAGCCCGGGGTCGACGGGCACGTAGGCGCCGCCGGCCTTCAGCACGGCGAGCACCGCGACGACCATGTCGAGCGAGCGTTCCAGGCAGACCCCGACCAGTACGTCGCGTGTGACGCCGTGGCGGCGGAGCCTGTGGGCCAGCCGGTTGGCGGCGGCGTCGAGCTGGGCGTAGGTGAGGGACTCCCCGCGGCAGTGGACCGCCTCGGCGTCGGGCCGCAGCCGTGCCTGCCGTTCGACGCGCTGGTGGGTGAGGAGTTCGTCGGGCCACTCCACGCGGGTGTCGGCCCGTTCCTGGTCCTGTGCCGCCTGCTCGGCCGCCGTGAGCAGGGCGATGTCGAGGATCGGCTGGTCGGGGTCGCGCAGCACGTTGTCGAGCAGCACCGCCAGGTGGCCGCCCATGCGGTCGACCGTGGCCGCGTCGAAGAGGTCGGTGTTGTACTCGAACCAGCCGCCGAGCGTGTCGCCCTGCTCGAAGACCTGCAGTTCGAGGTCGAACCGGGCGGTGGAGCTGGGCACGTCCATCAGTTCCAGGCGCAGACCGCCCGCGCCGAACTCCGGGACGGGGATGTTCTGGTAGACGAACGACACCTGGAACAGCGGTGACCTGGACAGGTCCCGCTCCGGGCGCAGTTCCTCCACCAGGCGCTCGAAGGGCAGTTCCTGGTGGGCGAAGGCGCCGAGGGCGGCCCCGCGCACGCGTCCGAGCAGCTCGGTGAAGGTGGGGTTGCCGGAGACGTCGTTGCGGATCGCGAGGGTGTTGACGAAGTAGCCGATGAGCTGCTCGACCTGGGCCTGGCCGCGGTTGGCCACCGGCACGCCGACGACGACGTCCTCCTGCCTGCTGTACCGGTGCAGGAGGGCGACGTAGGCGGCGAGCAGCGTCATGAACGGGGTGACTCCCGCGCGCCTGCTCAGCTCGCGCACGCCGTCCATCACCGGGGCGGGCAGCCGGAAGGGCCGTGAACCGCCGCCGCTGCCGAGGACCGCGGGGCGGGGGCGGTCGGTGGGCAGTTCGAGGATGGGGGCGGCCCCGTCGAGGGTCTTCGCCCAGTAGTCGAGTTCGGCGGTGAAGCCGGGGCCCGCGAGCTGCTTGCGCTGCCACGCGGCGTAGTCGGCGTACTGGACGGACAGCTCCGGCAGCTCGGCCGCGGTGCCCCGCAGATGGCTCCGGTACAGGGTGACCAGCTCGCCGAAGAGCACCGACGTCGACCACAGGTCGGCGACGATGTGGTGCATGGTCAGGAGCAGCACGTGCTCGTCGGGCGCCAGCCGGAGGAACTTCATCCGCATGAGCGGCCCGGTGCCGAGGTCGAAGGGGCGGGCGAACTCGCGGCGGGCGAGTTCCTGGATGCCCGCCTCGCCCTCGGGGCCGCGCAGGTGCTCGCAGCCCTCGACGGCCAGTTCGAGCTCGCCGGTCGGGTGCACGACCTGTACGGGCTCGCCGTCGGACTCCTCGAAGGTGGTGCGCAGGGACTCGTGCCTGCGGACGATCTCGGCGAGGCCGCGGCGCCAGACCTCCACGTCGAGCGGGCCGTGCACGCGTACGGCCGCCGGGATGTTGTAGGCGGCGCTGCCCGGGTTGAGGCGGTCCAGGAACCACATGCGCTGCTGGGGGAACGACGCGGAGAACCGGCGCTCGCGTGCCGGGGGCCGTTGGGCGCCCTTGCGCCGCAACCGCTCTGCCAGCAGCGCGCGCTTCTGCTCCGGCGTGAGGCTGGTCAGGTCGATGTCGGTCATGCGCCAGTCTCCTGATCGTTGAACTCGGCGGGGAGGAGGTTCGTTGCGCCTGCGCTGTCGTCTTCGCGGGCCGCGGTGCCGACGTCCGGTGGGGCGCCCTGCCTCTCGGCGATCCGTGCCCGCCGTCCGAGGTGGCGCGCCGCCCTGGCGGCGAGCGTGCGTGCCGGGCGTCGGGTGCCGGCCGGGGTCGTGACACGGGCTCTGCGGGCGAGTGTCCTGGGAGAAGGGAAACCGCGGACCGGTGGGGGCCGCCACGATCGGCCTCGTGCCCGGGCTTCGGATGCCCCTGTCTACCGACCGCCGCCGGGCCTGTCCATGTTCGGCGCCGCCGCCTCGGGGCGGCTGTGCGTTCGGCGCCGCCGCCTCGGGGCGGCTGTGCCCGGGGCGCGCGGGCCGGTGGGACCACGTGCCCCGAGAGCCGGTGTCATCCCCCCGGTCGGATCAGCGTGCGGCGTCCGGTGCGTGCGATCGCGAGGCGCCGGAGCGTCCTCGGTGGGGGTCCCCCCCCCGCGCCCTTCAGGCGTGGGGGAGTGCGTGCCAGGTGTCGCACGCCCGGCCGGGGTCATGACACAGGCTCTGAGGATGGTCGCCCGGCGGCGGCGCCGAGGCAACCGCGTGCACCGGCGGACGCGTCGCCGGGACCGGGCGCGGACGTCTTCGGGCAACGAAGAGGCGCAGGCACGGATGACCGTGCCTGCGCCCTGTGTGTCCGTCCGCCGTTGCCGCGGTCAGGCGGTGCGCCCCCGCGCCCGCCGCAGCGGACGCACGATCATGAGCACCGACCCGACGAGCAGGAGCAGTCCGGCGACCAGCGACGCGGCGCCGATCCAGGGCAGCCATCCGATCTTCGCCGCCACGGTCACATGGCCGGAGGGGCCGCGCGAGCCGTCGGCCTTCATGGCGACCGCGGTGACGTCGCCCGAGGTCACCGACCAGTCCAGCGTCTGGGCCCCCTGTCCGCTGGCCTTGGCGATCCATCCGTCGGCCTCGGCGGGCGGCGTCTTCGGGGTGCCGCCCGGGTGCTTGCTCTCGCTGTCGCCCTTGTCGGTGGAGTCGTGGATGGTCACGTGCTGGACGTCGTCCAGGTACCGGCGCATCTGCTCCTTGCCCGCGAGGCCGATGAACACCGCGTCGGAGCCGCGGTCCGGCTCGAAGGTGATGCGGAGGTCGTCGTAGAGGCCCGCCATCTCCTTGTCGGCGCGCCAGCTCTCGCTGGCCATCGCGTACGTGTCGGTGCGGTGCGCGTACTTGCTGGTGCCGAGGTCGATGTAGCCGTCGTCCTTCGAGGCGTAGTACACGGCCGTGCCGCCCACGCCGACGAGTGTCAGGGCCACGAGAGCCAGGAACGCGCCGACCACGACGGTTGTGACGCGGCCGGCCGTCCAGCCCTTGGCGGTGGTGCGCACGTCCGCTCCCTTCAGGAGACCTTTGGTGTCGCTGGCGGTCACGAGTTCCTCCTCGGTCTGCTCACCCGGCCCGGAGAAAGCGGGCGAGCGCTCTGTTTTCCTGTGCGGACGATGCCGTGCCGGGCGGTGCGATACCCCCCTGGCCGCCCGCGTGGCTCACGGTAAGCGGAAGAAAGGCATCCGGCATCGGGGACATCCCTGAGACCCGGCTCAGGGAAATCCCTGAGAAGCCCGCGGCAGCACGGGAGATGCCGCGGAAAGCGGACGTTCAACTGGATTTTTCGACCACTTGAACGCTGCACGGATTCACCTCGCCCGCCTGTTCACGCGCCCGTTCGCCGCTCTGCCCCCAATTCCCCGGCGCCCGGCCCGGAAACGCCGCGCCCGGCACGCCTCAAGCCGGTCTCCACCGTCTCTCGATCCGGGCTCATGTCACCGCGTTCAGGCCACTCAGGGCGTTCAACCGGCCGAATCAGACGGTTGAACACGGGCGGACATTCCGGCGTCGAATTGCCCGAGGCGCCGCACCCATGAACGGTTCACCGCTGGACTGGGTCGCGAGCCAAGTGCCAGCATTCACCCCGCACTTGCCTCCACGAATCGGCAAGGCGGCCCTGCCTTTTGTTGCGCAGAAACGCCGAACAAATGCGTCCGTATTTCACAGTTCTCACAGACTGAGCCGGAAAGAGGCCCGGAGACGATGCAGAAGATCCTTGACGCCATCTGTGCGGGTGAACTCGACGAAGTGGCGCACTTGCCGGTCCCCGATTTCTACCGAGGAGTGGTGCTGCACGCCGATGAGACGGCGATGTTCGAGGGCGTGGCGAGCCGGGACAAGGACCCGCGCAGGTCGCTGCATCTGGAGGAGGTGGCCACCCCCGAACCCGCCCCGGGCGAGGTGCTGGTGGCGGTGATGGCCAGCGGGATCAACCACAACACGGTGTGGTCCTCGATCTTCGAACCTCTGCCGACGTTCGGCTTCCTCTCCCGGTACGGCCGCACCTCGCCGCAGGCCGCCCGGCACGACCTGCCCTACCACGTGCTGGGTTCCGACCTGTCCGGCGTGGTGCTGCGCTGCGGCGAGGGCGTGACGGGCTTCCGGCCCGGGGCCGAGGTGGTGGCGCACTGCCTGTCCGTGGAACTCGACCACCCCGACGGGCACTCCGACACGATGCTCGACCCCGAGCAGCGGATCTGGGGATTCGAGACCAACTTCGGCGGACTCGCCGAACTGGCACTGGTCAAGGCCAACCAGCTCATGCCCAAGCCGCGCCACCTCACCTGGGAGGAGGCGGCCGCCTCCGGGCTGGTCAACTCGACCGCGTACCGGCAGCTGGTCTCCGCGAACGGCGCCCGCCTCAAGCAGGGCGACACCGTACTGATCTGGGGCGCCTCCGGCGGCCTCGGCTCCTACGCCACCCAGCTCGCCCTCAACGGCGGAGCCACACCGGTGTGCGTGGTCTCCAGCCCCCGGAAGGCCGAGGTGTGCCGGCGCATGGGAGCGGAGCTGGTCATCGACAGGAGCGCCGAGGGCTATCGGTTCTGGAAGGACGAGCACACCCAGGACGTGGGCGAGTGGCGCCGGTTCGGGGCCCGGATCAGGGAGCTGACCGGGGGCGACGACCCCGACATCGTCTTCGAGCACCCGGGGCGCGAGACCTTCGGCGCGAGCGTGTACGTGGCCCGCCGCGGCGGCACCATCGTCACCTGCGCCTCCACCTCCGGCTACGAGCACACCTTCGACAACCGGTATCTCTGGATGCACCTCAAGCGGATCGTCGGCACCCATTTCGCGAACTACCGCGAGGCGTGGGAGGCCAACCGCCTCATCGCCAAGGGACAGGTGCACCCCACGCTGTCGCAGGTGGTGCCCCTCGACGGCACGGCGCAGGCGGTCCACGACGTGCACCACAACCTGCACCAGGGAAAGGTCGGGGTGCTGTGCCTGGCCCCCGAGGAGGGGCTCGGCGTCACCGACCCCGTGCTCAGGTCGCGGCACGAGCCCGCCATCAACCGGTTCCGCACGCCGAACGTTTCTTGACGGTCCGAGGGAATCTGATGGATGCTGGCCGACGAATAGCGGAAATCGAAAGGGAATTCGGCCGAATTAACGGTCCGATTCTCCCCGCCGCTTCTCCGGCCACCGCATCCCGGACGCCGGACACCCGCTTCTCGATTCCCTTCTCGGAACGGCCGGGCAGCCGATATCGGCGGACAGCACAACGGCTCACGGCCCCCCGCACCGCGCTTGACGCGCCGTGCCCGCGGCATCCGCACCACCGCGATCCGCGGCCGGTCCGCCCACTTTCATGAGAATTTACGCAGGCTTCCAGCATGGAGAGGACGGTCGGATGTCGGGCCGGGACGCACGATCGCTTGTCGACCATTTCCGCACGGTATTGGGCGAGCACGCTCAGGAGCAGATCTTCCGCTTTCTCGTGGACGGCGAGGGCGAGCCGCAGGCCCTCCGCAACGCCGACCTCGACCTGAGGGCCCGCACGATCGCCGCGGCGCTGCAGGAACGCTTCCCCGCCGGAGAGCGGGCCCTGATCATGTGCCCGGCCGGACTGGACTACGTCACCTCGTTCTTCGCCTGCCTCTACGCCGACGTCGTCGCCGTGCCCGTCTACCCGCCGGACCCGGCCTTCCCGATGCGCACCCTGCCGCGCCTGACCGCCGTCGTGGAGGACGCCGAGCCGGCGGTGGTCCTCGCCCCCGCCGCGACCATCGCCATGGTCGACCGCTTCGCCGAACACGCCCCGGCGCTGCGGGACATCGTGTGGCTCGCCGTCGACGACATCGACACCGCCGCCGCCGACGGCTGGCGCCACCCCGGCACCACCCGCGACGACCTGGCGTTCCTGCAGTACACCTCCGGTTCGACCAGCAGCCCCAAGGGCGTGATGGTCAGCCACGGCAACCTGATGCACAACATCTCGGAGATGAACCGGCAGTTCTTCGGAAACGACCCCGACCAGCACATGGTGAGCTGGCTGCCGCCCTTCCACGACCTCGGTCTGATCATGGGCCTGCTCACCCCGGCGTACGGCGGATACCCGGTCACCTTCATGTCCCCGTACTCGTTCCTGAAGCGGCCACTGCGCTGGCTGCGAGCGATCTCCGACACCGGTGCCACCGCGAGCCCCGCCCCGAACTTCGCCTACGACCTCGCCGTGGCCAAGGTGACCGAGCAGGACCGGCGGACGCTGGACCTGAGTACGTGGCGTGTCGCCCTCAACGGGGCCGAGCCGGTGCGCGGGCAGACCATGGACCGCTTCTCCCGCACGTTCGCCGAGTGCGGTTTCCGGCCCGTCACCCACGCCCCGTCCTACGGGCTGGCCGAGGCCACCCTGGTGGTGTCCACCGGGGACCCGGCCGCCGAACCCGTCCACCGCGACCTGCGCGCCGAGGCGCTCCTCGGCGGCACCGCCGAGGACGCGGCACCGGGCGAGGCGGCACGCAACCTGCCCAGCTGCGGCGTCTCGCTCAAGGACCAGAAGGTCGTCGTCGTGGACCCGCACACCCGTGCCGCGCTGCCCGCGGGACGGGTGGGTGAACTGTGGGTCGCCGGACCGAGCGTCGCGCACGGCTACTGGCGCCGCGCCGAGGCCACCGAGGAGACCTTCCGCGCCCGTCTCGACACCGGCGAGGGCCCGTTCCTGCGCACCGGCGACCTCGGCTTCGCCGACGGTGACCAGATCTACGTCACCGGCCGCATCAAGGACGTCGTCATCGTCGCCGGCCGCAACCACTACCCCCAGGACATCGAGCGGACCGTCGAGAGCGCCGATCCGGGCCTGCGGGAGGGCTGCGGGGTGGCCGGCGCGCGCGAGATCGACGGCGAGGAACGGCTGATCGTCGTGCAGGAGTACCGCGGCAGCCGCTCACCCGAGGACCGCGCCCGGGTCATCGACGCGATACGGGCCGAGGTCGTCCGCGAACACGGCCTCCAGCCCCACATCGTCGCCCTGGCAAGGACCGGCACGGTGCCGAAGACCTCCAGCGGCAAGCTGCAGCGCGCGGCCTGCGTCGACGCCCTGCTGGCGGGCGAGGCGCAGCCGCTCGCACTGTGGCGCGCGGACGATACGGGCCCCGCCCCCACGGACCGGACCGCACCGGACGCGGCCACGGGCGTCCCCGCGGACCGGACCGCACCGGACGCGAACACCAGCGTCCCCTCAGGCCGGCTCGCACCGAACCCAGCCACGGGCCTCCTCGCAGACCGGACCACACCGGGCACGAACACGGGCGTCCCCAAAGACCAACCCGCACCGGACACGAACACCAGCGTCCCCCCAGGCCGGCCCGCACCGAACCCGGCCACGGGCCTCCTCGCAGACCGGACCACACCGGGCACGGACACGGGCGTCCCCGAAGACCGACCCGCACCGGACGCGGACACCAGCGCCCCCGCAGGCCGGACCGCACCGGACGCAGACACGGGCGCCCCCGCGCGGCCCGCGCCGGACGTCGGGGAGGTCACGGCGTGGCTGCGTGAGGCGTTGGCTGCTGTTACCGGTCGTGTGGCCGCCTCCGTCGACCCCGATCTGCCGTTCGCCGCGCACGGGCTGCGCTCCGTCGAACTCGTCTCCCTGGTCGGGGAGCTGGAGCGCCGCTTCGGGTGCTCGCTGGACTCCGGCGTCGTCTGGGCACACCCCACCGTCGCCAAGCTCGCCGCCCACCTGGCGGGCACGGCCCCCGGCTCCCCCGCAGCCGCGGCCCCCGCCGCCGAGCCCGCGACCACGCTCACGGCCCCCGCGCCGCCCGCCGCCCCCTCCCCCCGGGCCGCCTGGCCGGGCGCGGACGAGCCGGTCGCCATCATCGGGATCGGCTGCCGCTTCCCCGGCGGCGCGAACGGACCCGACAGCTTCTGGCACCTGCTCAGCGAGGGCCGCGACGCGGTCACCGAAGTGCCCGCCGACCGGTGGAGCACCGAGGAGTTCACCGACGACGACCCCGCGGCCCCCGGGCGCACCACCAGCCGCTGGGGCGGCTTCGTCGACGGCGTCGACCGGTTCGACTCGGACTTCTTCGGCATCTCGCGGCAGGAAGCCGCCCGCATGGACCCGCAGCAGCGGCTGCTCGCGGAGGTCTCCTTCGAGGCCCTGGAGAACGCGGGCGTCCCCACCGGCTCACTGGCCGGCTCGCGGACCGGGGTGTTCATCGGCATCTCCACGTTCGACCACGCCACCGGCCAGCTGAGCGAACTCG
Organism: Streptomyces sp. NPDC050703; assembly: GCF_040654435.1. NCBI lineage: Bacteria > Bacillati > Actinomycetota > Actinomycetes > Kitasatosporales > Streptomycetaceae > Streptomyces > Streptomyces sp. NPDC050703. The sequence continues at coordinate 24,976 of NZ_JBFAHX010000036.1, read as the reverse complement.
ACGCCATCGACGCCTACACCGGCACCGGCAGCGCCCTGAGCATCGCCGCGAACCGGCTCTCGTACCTGCTGGACCTGCGCGGTCCCAGCATGGCCGTCGACTCCGCCTGCTCCTCCTCGCTCGTGGCCGTGCTCCAGGCGTGCGCGAGCCTGCACCGGGGCGAGTGCGACCTGGCCGTCGCCGGCGGCGTCAACCTCGTGCTCTCCCCCGCGTTCGCCATCAACTTCAGCAAGGCGGGCGTCATGTCCGCCGAGGGCCGCTGCAAACCGTTCGACGCGAGCGCCGACGGCTACGTGCGGTCCGAGGGCGCCGGCGTGGTGATCCTCAAACCGCTCGGCCGGGCCCTGGCCGACGGCGACCCGGTGCACGCCGTGATCCGCGGCGGTGCCGTCAACCAGGACGGGGCGAGCAACGGCCTGATGGCGCCCAACCCCCGGGCCCAGGAGGCCGTGGTGCGCGCCGCCCACGCCAGGGCCGGGGTGCGCGCCGCGGACATCGCCTACGTGGAGGCGCACGGCACCGGCACCATCCTCGGCGACCCCATCGAGGCCAAGGCCCTCGGCGCGGTGCTCGGCGAGGGCCGCGCCGCGGACCGGCCCTGCCTGATCGGCTCGGTGAAGTCCAACCTCGGGCACATGGAGGCCGCCGCGGGGATCGGCGGGCTGATCAAGACCGCCCTCATGGTCCGCCACCGCACGGTGCCGCCGACGCTGCACTACCGCACGCCCAACCCGCACATCCCCTTCGACGACCTTCCGCTCCGCGTCGCGCACACCCGTCAGCCCTGGCCCGACACGGCCGGTCCCGCGCTCGCCGGCGTCAGCTCCTTCGGTTTCGGCGGCACCAACGCCCACCTGGTGGTGGAGGAGCCCCCGCCGCCCGCCGTGACCGCCCGCCCCGCGGCCGAGGGCTCCGCGCTGCTGACCGTCTCCGCCCGCGACGAGGGGGCCCTGCGGGACCTCGCCGCCCGCTACGCCGGCAAGCTCACCGCGGCCACACCCGTGGGGGCCTTCGCGGCCGCTGCCGCCGTGCGCCGCACCCACCACGAGCACCGGCTGGCCTGTGTGGGCGCCGACGCCGCCGAACTGCGGACCGCCCTGCACGCGTTCGGCCGCGGGGAGAGCGCCCCCGGACTCAGCACCGGGGTGCGCCGGGCCGGCCTGGAGTCCAAACCGGTGTTCGTCTTCTCCGGGCAGGGGCCCCGCTGGTGGCCTCTGCCCGCCGAGTTCCTCACCGGTGACCTCTCGGGGGAGCGGGCCTTCCGCGCCGCCCTGGAGCGGGCCGACACCCTGCTGCGCCGGCACACCGACTGGTCCCTGCTGGACGAGCTCGCGGCCGGCCCGGCCCGCTCCCGGCTGCTGGACACCGCGGTCGGCCAGCCCGCCCTCGTCGCCGTCCAGGTGGCACTCGCCGCCCTGTGGCGCTCCTGGGGCATCGAGCCCGCCGCCGTGGTCGGGCACAGCGTGGGCGAGATCGCGGCCGCCCATGTGGCGGGCGCGATCTCCCTGGAGGACGCCCTCCTGATCGCCCTCCACCGCGGCACCGTGCTGCACGCCGCCACCGGCAAAGGCCGGATGGCCGTCGTGGGCGTCTCCCTGGAGGAGGCCCGCACCCTGCTGGCCGAGCGCGCCCCGGGGCCGGTGTGGATCGCCGCCGCCAACAGCCCCGGCTCCACGGTCTTCTCCGGCGAGAACGGCGCCCTGGTGGAGTTCGCGAAGTCCCTGGCCGACGACGGTCTCTACAGCAAGGTCCTCGAGTCCGTGGGGTTCGCCTCGCACTGCCCCCTGATGGAGCCCGTCGCCGCCGAACTGGGGCGGGTCCTCGCCCCCTTGCGGCCCGGACCCACCACCATCCCGATGATCTCCACGGGCACCGGCGAGTTCGTTCCCGGCGACCGGCTCGACGCCGGGTACTGGGCCGCCAACCTCACCCGGCCGGTGCTGTTCGACACCGCCGTCGCCACGCTCGCAGGCACCGGCCACAACGTCTTCGTCGAGGTGACACCGCACCCGATGCTGACCGACGCCGTCACCGAGCGCCTCGCCGACCACGACGACGCTGTCGCGGTGTCGTCCCTGCGCAGGGACCAGCCGGGGCGGGCCACCGTGCTCGCCGAACTCGGCCGCCTGTACACCGCCGGCCACCAGGTCGACTGGGCGCGGGTGCACGGTCCCGCGGGGCCCATGGCCGACCTGCCCACCTACCCCTGGCAGCACGGCCGCGACTGGCGCGAGGAACGGCCGGCGCGCCGGTCCGCGCACCGGGGCCACCCGGTCCTGCGGGCGCGCACCGAGTCCGCGCTCGCACCGCACGCCGTGCACTGGTCGGCCCCCGTGGACCTCGCCGGGTTCCCCTACCTGCGGGACCACCAGGTCGGCGGCAGCCCCGTGCTGCCCGCCGCCCTGGTCCTGGACGCGGCGCTCGCCGCCGCGCGCACCCGCCTCGGCGACGGCGCCGTCCTGCACGACGCCGCCTTCACCCGGCTCTCCGTACTGCCCGACGAGGCCGAAGAGGCCACGCTGCAGCTCGCCCTGGTGCCCGCGACCGCCGACACCGCCACGGTGAAGCTGTTCACCCGGTCCGGTGCCGACGAGGAGTGGGCCGAGGCCGCGTCGGCGGGCCTGCGCCGCACGGCGCCCGCCGCCACCGCCGAGCCGCTGGCCGCCGTCCGCGCGCGCTGCGCCACGCCGGCCCCGCCCGAGGACCACTACACCGCCCTGCGCCGCGCCGGACTGGCGTACGGGCCCGCCTTCCAGGGCATCGAGGAGCTGTGGCGGGGCCGGGCCGAGGCGGTGGCCCGGCTGCGCGAGCGGAGCGCCCTGACCACCGACCGCGGCGAGCACCCCGTGCACCCGGTCGTCCTCGACAGCGCGCTGCAGGTCCTCAGCTCCGCCCTCGACGCCCAGGACCAGCCCCTGGACGCCACGTACGTACCGGTGGCCGTCGGCGGCTTCACCCTCGTCGGCGACCGGGCCGCCCCCCGCTGGGCGCACGCCTCCGTCACCGCGCCGCACCCCTCCGCCGACACGATCACCGGCGCCCGCGTGGTCCTGTACGACGCCGAGGGCGCCGTCGTGGGCGAGGTCACCGGCATCACCCTGCGGCGTCTGGACCCCGCCGGGGCCCCGGACCCGCGCGACGAGGCGCTGCTCGACCTCGTCTGGCGCCCCGCTCCCCCTCCCGCCGCCGACCGGCCCGCGGGCGACTGGCTGCTCTTCGCCGACCGGGGCCGCACCACCGCCGGCCTCACCGACGCGCTGCGCGCGCACGGCGCCACCTGCCGGACCGTCACCGCAGGACCGGCCTACCGCAAGCTCGACGCCCACCACTACGAACTCGACCCCGGCAGCCGGGCGGACATCGCCGCCCTGCTGGCCGACCTCGCCGCCTCGGACATCCGCCCGGACGGGATCGTGCACGCCTCGGCGCTCGACGCGGGCCCGCCCGATGACGGCGGCGACCCGACCCCGGCGGGCGCGACCGGCGACGCCTGCCTGCCGGTGCTCCACCTCGTGCAGGAACTCGCCCTGGCGGGGCAGGACCCCGCCCCCCGCCTCGTCCTGCTCACCCGCGGCGCCCAGCACGTCGCCGACGGGGACGAGGTGAACGTCGGGCACGCGCCGCTGTGGGGCCTGGCCCGTGTGATCGCCCTGGAACACACGGAACTGCGCAGTTCCGTCATCGACCTGGACCCGGCCGGGCCCGCGGAGGAGGCCGGGCCGCTGCTCGCCGAGGTGCTGGGGTCCGACGACGCCCAGGTCGCCCTGCGGGGCGGCGCCCGGCTGACGCCCGCCCTGCGGCCCTGGGAGCACACCGGCGACGCCCGGCGCCCGCGCCCGACGTGGGACTTCGACGCCGCTCGCGACGGCAACCACCATCTGCTGGCCGCCCGCCCCGGCAGTCTCACCAGCCTGCGCCCCACGTGGTGGCACCGCACCCCGCCGGCCGCGGGCCAGGTCGAGGTCGAGGTCACCGCCGCGGGCCTGAACTTCAGCGACGTGCTCAAGGCCCTCGACTCCTATCCGGGCGCCGAGGGCGTCGTCCCCCTCGGCGCCGAATGCGCCGGCCGGATCGTCGCCGTGGGTGACGGCGTCACCGGGCGCCGGGTGGGCGACCGGGTCATCGCCGCCGCGCCCGGCGCCATGGCGGCCTTCATCACCCTGGACGCGCGGCTGGTCGCCCCCGCTCCCGCGGGCCTCGACGACGAGCAGGCCGCCGCCGTGCCCATCGCCTTCCTCACCGCCGTGCACGGCCTGGAACGGCTGGCGCGGCTGGGCGAGGGCGAGAGCGTCCTCATCCACTCCGCGACCGGCGGTGTCGGTCTCGCCGCGCTCCAGGTCGCGCGGCGGCGCGGTGCCCGGGTGTTCGCCACCGCGGGGACCGCGTCCAAGCGCGAGCTGCTGCGCGGCCTGGGTGTCGCGCACGTGATGGACTCCCGCACCCTCGACTTCGCCGACGAGATCAGGGCGCTCACCGACGGCCGCGGGGTCGACGTGGTCCTCAACTCCTCCTCCGGCGAGACACTCGTCCGCTCCCTGGAACTGGTGGCCCCCGGCGGGCGCTTCGTGGAGATCGGCAAGCGCGACATCCACGACAACAGCCCCATCGGCCTTGAGTTCTTCAAGGGCAACCGGGCCTTCCTCGCCGTCGACCTCGAACAGACCATCCGCGAGGAGCCGGCCCGGGTCGCCGGCCTGCTCGCCGACCTCGTGGCGGGCTTCGACCGCGGCGAGTTCACGGCGCTGCCCGTCACCACGCACACCTTCGGCGACGCCCCCGCGGCCTTCACCGCGATGGCCAAGGCCCGCCACACCGGGAAGCTCGTCCTGGTACCGGCGGCCCACGAGCCGGTGACCACCGCGGCGGACGCCGCGCCCGTACGCCCCTCGGGCACGTATCTGATCACCGGCGGGCTCGGCGCGCTCGGTCTGGAGACGGCCCGCTACCTGGTGGACCAGGGCGCACGTCACCTGGTCCTGGCCGGCCGCAGCGCCCCCGGGCCGCAGGCCGGGCGGGCCGTCGCCGCGCTGCGCGAGCGGGCCGAGGTCGTCGTGGCCGCCGCCGACCTGTCCGAACGCCGGGCGGTGGACGACCTGCTGGCCCGCCTGGCGGGCTCCCTGCCGCCGCTGGCCGGGGTGGTGCACGCCGCGGGCGTCCTCGACGACGGCCTGCTCACCGGACTCGACGGGGAACGGTTCCGCTCCGTCGCCGGCCCGAAGTCGGCCGCGGCCTGGCATCTGCACCGGGCCACCCTCGGCCGGGACCTGGACTTCTTCGTGCTGTACTCGTCGGCCGCCGCCGTGCTCGGCTCGGCCAGCCAGGGCAACTACGCCGCGGCGAGCGCCTTCGTCGACGCCCTGGCCCACCACCGGCGCTCCCTGGGCCTGCCCGCGCTGAGCATCGACTGGGGCCCCTGGGCGCGGATCGGCCTCGCCGCCCGCCCCGAGCGCGGCGGCGCCCTGGCCGCCCGCGGCATCGGGAGCATCACCCCCGAGCAGGGCATCGCCGCCCTCGACCGCGTCCTGAGCAGCTCCGCCGCCCAGGTCTGCGTGCTGCCCCTGGACCGCGCGAAGGTCCGCGACCACCACGGCGGCGGCCTGCTGCGCACCCTCGTCGAGGACCACGCCGGGCAGGCGGAGAGCGCGGGCGGCCCCGGGGAGGAGATACGGCGCTCGATGCTCGCCGTCGAACCGGGCCGCCGCCGCAGGGCCGTGCTGACCGAGCACTGCCGGGCGACCGCCGCCCGCCTCATCGGCGCGGACCCCGCCAGGGTCGACACCAGCGCCCCCCTCACCGGCATGGGGTTCGACTCGCTGCTCTCGCTGGAACTGCGCAAGTCCCTGGAGTCGTCGCTGCGCGTCAAGCTGCCCTCCACCGTCACCTGGCGCTTCCCGACCCTCGACGCCCTGGTGCCCTACCTGGCCGACCGGATGGAGATCGCGCTCGATCCGGGCCAGGACGCGGACGGGGACCGGGCGGCCCCTTCCGGCGGCGCGGCCGGACCCGCGCCGGCCCGGCCGGCCGCCGGGGGAACCCCGGACGCGGCCGTGGACCTCGACGCGATGTCCGCCGCGGAACTCCAAGCACTCCTGATGGCCAAGACCACACAGATCGACGAGGGGGCCCAGCGATGACTCCGGGACAGGACCTGACAGCGACCGACGCGCTCAAGCGCGCCTATCTGACGATGGAGCGCCTCCAGCGGCAGGTGGCGGAGTACGAGCGGGCACACGCCGAGCCCGTCGCCATCGTGGGCACCGGCTGCCGCCTGCCCGGCGGCGTCACCGGCACCGACTCCTACTGGCGGATGCTGGCGGGGGCCACCGACGCCGTGGGGGAGATACCCGCCGGGCGCTGGGACCACGAGGCGTTCTACGACGAGGAGGCCGGGAAGCCGGGGAAGATCTACACCCGCGCCGGCGCGTTCCTCGACGACCTCGACCACTTCGACCACGACTTCTTCGGCATCTCCCAGCGCGAGGCCGTGGCGATGGACCCGGCCCAGCGGCTGAGCCTCCAGGTGTGCTGGGAAGCCCTGGAGGACTCGGGGCACGCGCCGTCCGCTCTCGCGGGCAGCCGCACCGGGGTGTTCATGGGCGCGGCTTCCTGGGACTACATCACCGCCCAGCTGCGCCACCCCGAGGACGTCAGCGCGTACACCAGTTCCGGTGCCGCGATGTCCTTCATCCCGGCCCGCATCGCCTACCTCCTCGACCTGCGCGGCCCGAACCTCGCCGTCGACTCCGCCTGCTCCGCCTCGCTCCTCGCCGTCCACCAGGCGTGCCAGAGCCTGCGGCTCGGCGAGTGCGACATGGCCCTGGCCGGCGGCGTCAACGTGGTGCTCTCGCCGATGCTGATGATCTCACAGTCGCAGTTCGGCTCGGTGTCCCGGCAGGGCCGCGCCAGGACCTTCTCCGACAGCGCCGACGGCTACGTGCGCGGCGAGGGCTGCGGCGTGGTCGTGCTCAAGCGGCTGTCCGACGCCCTGCGCGACAAGGACCGCGTCCTCGCGGTCGTGCGCGGCGGCGCCGTCAACCAGGACGGCCGCAGCGCGGGCATCACCGCGCCGAACGGCGCCGCGCAGCGCGACGTCTTCCACCGCGCGCTGCGGGCCGCGGGGGTGACGGCCGATCAGGTCGGCTACATCGAGACCCACGGCACCGGCACCCGCCTCGGCGACCCCATCGAGGCCGAGGCCCTCGCCGACGTGTACGGCCGCGACCACGGGTCGCCGGTCTACCTCGGTGCCGTCAAGACCAACATCGGCCACCTGGAGGCGGCCGCGGGCATCGCCGGGCTCATCAAGGCCGCCGTCTGCGTCGACCGCGGCGAGATCCCGCCGAACCTCCACTTCGACCGGCTCAACTCCAACATCTCCTTCGACGGCACGACCTTCCGGGTGCCCACCGCCGTGACGCCGTGGCCGCACACCGACGGCCCCCGGACGGCCGCGGTCAGCAGCTTCGGGCTGAGCGGCACCAACGTCCACCTGATCCTGGAGGAGGCGCCCGCACCGCAGGCGCCGCCCGCCGGGGACGACCGCAGGCCCGCCTCGGTGCTCGCCCTGTCCGCCCGCAGCGAGAGCGCCCTCACCGCGCTCGCGGGACGCTACGCCGAACGCCTCACCGCCGATGACACCCCGCTGGCGGACGTCTGCCACGCGGCGGGCGCCGGCCGCTCCCACTTCCGCCACCGGCTCGCCGCCGTCGGCGCCAGCCGCCAGGAGGTCGCCGCCCGGCTCACCGCCTTCGTGAACGGCGAGGAGCCCCCGGGCCTGGTGCGCGGCGAGGCGGACAGCCCCGAGATCGTGTTCGTCTTCACCGGGCAGGGGGCCCAGCGGCCCGGAATGGCCCGCGGGCTGTACGACACGCAGCCCACCTTCCGGCGTGCGGTCGACGAGTGCGCCGAGATCCTGCGCCCGCTCCTCGACCGGCCGCTGCTGTCCGTCCTGTTCCCCGACGACCCCGAGGACCGGCGGATCAACGACACCGCCTACGCCCAGCCCGCGACGTTCGTCGTCGAGTACGCCATGGCCGAGCTGTGGCGCTCCTGGGGCATCACGCCCGCCGCCGTGCTCGGCCACAGCTTCGGCGAGTGCGTCGCGGCCTGCGTGGCGGGTGCCATGTCCCTGCGGGACGGGCTGACGTTCGCGGTGGAGCGCGCGCGCCTCATCCAGGAGTTCTCGCTGCCCGGCACCATGGCGGCGGTCTTCGCCTCCGAGGAGGAGGTCGCCGCGGAGCTCGCCGCGCATCCGGGGCGGATCGCCGTCGCCGCGGTCAACGGCCCCGCCAACGTGGCGGTCTCCGGCGACGGCGACCTCGTCGCCGCCGTGTGCGCCGCGTTCGACGCCCGCGGGGTGAAGACCAAGCGGCTGCACATCGCCTCGGCCGGGCACTCCCCGCTGATGGACCCGGTCCTCGAACCGCTGCGCCGTGCCGCCCGGCGGATCACCTTCACCGCCCCGCGCATCCCCCTGGTCTCCAACGTCACCGGCGGGCTGTGGTCCTGGGACGAGGCGCCGGACCCCGACTACTGGTGCCGGCACGTCCGCGGCACCGTCCGGTTCACCGACGGGGTGGCGACCCTGCGGTCCATGGGCCACCGCACCTTCGTCGAGGTGGGCCCGGCCCCCACCCTGCTGGGGGTGATCAGCGACGCCCTGCCGCCGGGCCACGACGACCTGCTCCTGCCCAGCCTGCGGCCCCGGCAGGACGACTGGGAGGTCCTGCTCGGCACGGTGGCCGAGCTGTACGCGGCGGGCGCCCCCGTCGACTGGGCGGGCTTCGACCGTGACTACGCCCGCGCCAAGGTGGCCGTGCCCACGTACCCGTTCGACCCGGTCCGCTGCTGGCAGCCCCCGCGCCCGTGGGACGGCGGCGCGGCGGCGCCCGCCGAGGAGGCCGCCGGACCGTCGGACGAGAGCGGCACCGGCGGTCGCCGCGCCCGCTCCGCCCGCCGCTCCTCGCGCGGCCGGCGCCGCGCGAGCCGTATCCCCACGGCGGCCGAGCTGCTGGCGCTGGGCGAGTCCGAGCGCCTGGACACCCTGCGGACGCAGTTCGTGCTCAGCGTCAAGGACGTGCTCGGCTCCGCCTCCACCGACGTCGGCGTGGACGAGCCGCTGACCGGCTTCGGCCTCGACTCCCTCATGGCCGTCGAACTGCGCAACGAGATCCAGAGCAGGCTCGGCCTGACCCTGCGGGTCACCGACTTCCTCGGCGGCGCGACCATCGCCAGTGTCGCCGAGGGCATCGTCAGGGAGCTCGCCGCGACCGGCGGCAGCGGCTCGGCGGGGCACGACGGCTCCGGGGCACCGGCCGCGATCCGGCGCCAGCCCCGGGCCGTCGACGCCGCCACGGCGCTCCTCGACGAGCTGACCGGTTCCCCCGCCCTCGTGCCCGACCGGGAGAAGCAGTCGTGAGCGACGATCTCGCCGAGCGCCTGGCCGCCCTCACACCCGAGGAGCGGGCCCGCTTCGACGCCCTGCTCGCCGAACACTCGGCCGAGGTCACCTTCCCGCTGGCCGTCCTCCAGCGCGGCACCTGGTTCCTCGAACAGCTCAGGCCCCGCAACCCCGGCTACATCGTGCCCGGCGCGGTGCGCGTCGACGGCCACCTCGACGCCGGTCTGCTGCGGGCCGCCGTCGCCGAGATCGTCCGCCGTCACGAGGCCCTGCGCACCACCTTCCGGTCCCGTGCCGGGGCCCCGGTGCAGATCGTCCACCACCATCTCGCCGTCGACGTCCCCGAGACCGATCTCAGCGGCCCGCGCCACACGGACGCCGACCGCCGGAAGTGGATCGACGACGCCCTGGCCGAGCCCTTCGACATCGACACCGGCCCCCTGCTGCGGGTGCGGCTGCTGCGCACGGGACCCGACCGGTCGGTGCTCGTCGTCGCCATGCACCACCTGGTGTCGGACCGCTGGTCCCTCGCCGTCTTCCTCAACGAACTGTCCGAGCTGTACGAGGCGTTCGCCGCGGGCCTGCCCTCCCCGCTGCCCGAACTCGCCGTCCAGTACGGCGACTTCGCCACCTGGCAGCAGCGGCAGGCCGACAGCGCCGAATGGGAGCGGGGCCTGGCCCACTGGCGCGAGCACCTCGACGGCGCCCCGGCCGTGCTCGACCTGCCCACCGACCGGCCCCGCCCGGCCGTGCAGGGCTTCAACGGGGGCTCGGTCCCCGTCGCCCTGCCGCCCGCCCTGGTCGGCGAGCTGGCCGCGCTGGCCGCACGGCACGGCGCGACGCCGTACATGGCGCTGCTCACCGCCTTCAACATCCTGCTGCACCGCTACACCGGGCAGGACGACATCGTCGTCGGCGTGCCGACCGCGCTGCGCGGGCACGCCGAGGTCGAACCCCTCATCGGCTACTTCGTCAACACCCTGCCCATCAGGACCGACCTGTCCGGCGGCCCCGGCTTCGAGGCGGTCCTCACCCGGGTCCGCGACGCCTGCCTCGGCGCCTACGCCCACCAGGACATCCCCTTCGAGCTGATCGTCGCCGACCGCAACACCCCGCGCGACCTCAGCCGGCCCCCGCTGTACCAGGTCAGCTTCAGCTACGGCCGCGAGCCGGTGCCGACGCTCGCCATGGCCGGTGCCCGGCTCACCCGGCTGCCGGTGCGGAGCGAAGGCGCGCGCTTCGATCTGGAGCTCCAGGCGTTCGACACCGACGGCGGTCTCACCGGCTGGTTCGAGTACGACCGCGACCTGTTCGACGAGGAGACCGTCGTGCGCCTCGCCGGTCACTTCCGTCACCTGGTCGAGCAGATCGTCGCCCGCCCCGGCGCCCCCGTCCACGACCTGGCCCTCATGGACGGGCCGGAACGCCATCACCTGCTCGAAGAGCTCAACGACACCGCGCGGCAGTGGCCCGACGGCCTGGTGCACGAGTGCGTCGAGCGGCAGGCCCGCCGCACCCCCGGCGCCGAAGCCGTCCGGTACGCGGGCGCCTCGCTGACCTACGCCGAGCTGAACGGGCGGGCCAACCGCCTCGCCCACCTCCTGCGCGGGCGCGGCGTGGGCCGCGACGTCCTCGTCGGTGTGGCCATGGAGCGCTCCCTCGACCTCGTGGTCGCCCTGCTCGCCGTCCTCAAGGCCGGCGGGGCGTACGTCCCCCTGGACACCGCCCTGCCGCCCGCCCGGCTGGCAGCGATCGTCGAGGACGCCCGGCCTCCCGTGGTGCTGACCCACGAAGGACCGGACGGCCGGCTGCCCGGACTCGGCTGCCCCGTGCTGCGGATGGAGGAGCTGGCCGGTGAGCTGGCGGCGCACTCCCCGGACGATCCGGACGCGGGCGTGGACGGCGACGACCTGGCGTACGTCATCTTCACCTCCGGGTCGACGGGCCGGCCCAAGGGCGTGATGAACGTGCACTCCGCCCTGCGCAACCGGCTGCTGTGGATGCAGGACGCCTACGGTCTCGACGCCCGCGACCGGGTGCTGCAGAAGACCCCGTTCTCCTTCGACGTGTCGGTGTGGGAGTTCTTCTGGCCCCTCATGAGCGGCGCCGTCCTGGTGATGGCCCGGCCCGGCGGGCACCGCGACTCCGGCTACCTGGCCGACACGATCGCCGCGGAGCGGATCACCACGATCCACTTCGTGCCGTCCATGCTGCGGCTCTTCCTGTCCGAACCGCCGGAGCGCTCGGCCTCCCTGCGGCGCGTCTTCTGCAGCGGCGAGGAGCTCTCGCGCGACCTGCACGACCGCTTCCTCGCCCTGCACACGGCCGAGCTGCACAATCTGTACGGCCCCACCGAGGCCGCCATCGACGTCACCGCCTGGCACTGCCGCCCGCAGGACGACCCCCGCCCCGTGCCCATCGGCCGCCCCATCGCCAACACCCGCATGTACGTGCTGGACCGCCACGACCGGCCGGTTCCCGCCGGGGTCGCCGGAGAGCTGTGCATCGGGGGCCAGGGCCTCGCCCGCGGCTATCTCGGCCGCCCCGACCTGACCGCCGAGCGCTTCACGGACGACCCGTTCGTGCCCGGGGCCCGCATCTACCGCACCGGCGACCTGGCCCGGCACCGGGCCGACGGCGCGCTGGAGTTCCTCGGCCGGCTCGACCACCAGGTCAAGCTCCGCGGCCAGCGCCTCGAACTCGGCGAGATCGAGGCCGTCCTGACGCGGCACGCCGCCGTGCGCGAGGCGGTCGTGATCGCCCACGAGCCCGCACCGGGTGATGTCCGGCTGGCCGCCTACGTCACCTCCGGGGCCGCCGCCGCGCCCGGCGCCGAAGAACTCACCGCCCATCTGCGCGAGCACCTGCCGGAGTACATGGTCCCGGCGTCCTTCACCGTGCTGGAGGCCCTGCCGCTGACCCCCAGCGGCAAGACGGACCGCAAGGCCCTGCCCGCGCCGCGGACCGGCAGGGCCGGCCTCGCGACCCGGTTCGTCGCCCCCGAGGCCGGCCTGCAGCAGACCCTCGCCGGGATGTGGCGCGAACTGCTGGGCGTCGAACGCGTGGGGCTGCGCGACAACTTCTTCGACCTCGGCGGGCACTCCCTGCTCATGGCCGAGTTCCGGACCTCGCTCGCCACCGCGCTCGGCCACGAACTGACCATGGTCGAGCTGTTCCAGCACCCCACGGTCGAGTCCCTCGCCGCCCGTATCGGCGGCCCCCGCACCGCCCCCGACACCGCCGGCCGAAGCGCCAGGCAACGCGCACAGAACCGACGTCAGTCCCGTAACCGGCGGCAACAGGCGGCCGAACGCCGGGCTTCCTCTCGCGGAGACAGGTGATCCACGTGTCACAGCACCACCAGGACCAGGACCAGGGCCAGGACCACGAGAAGGACCAGGACCAGGAGAAGGACCAGGCCCTAGACCGCGTCGCCATCATCGGCATGGCGGGCCGCTTTCCCGGCGCCGGCGACGTGAAGACCTTCTGGGGCAACCTCGAAGAGGGCCGCGAGGGCATCACCGTCTTCACCGAGGAGGAACTCGCCGCATCCGGCGTCGACCCCGCCTCCCTCGCCCGTGCGGACTACGTCAGGGCCAAGGGCGCGCTGGCCGACGCCGACCTGTTCGACGCGGGCTTCTTCGGCTTCAGCCCCCGCGAGGCCGAGCTCCTCGACCCCCAGCACCGGGTCTTCCTCGAATGCGCCTGGCACGCGCTGGAGTCCGCCGGTGTCGACCCGGCCCGCTTCGAGGGCCGCATCGGCGTCTTCGCGGGCGCGGGGCTCAACACGTACCTGCTGTTCAACCTCATGAACAACCAGCAGGTCCTGGAGACGTCCGGCATGTACCAGGTGATGCTCGCCTCCGACAAGGACTTCCTGGCCACCCGCACCGCGTACAAGCTGGACCTGAGGGGTCCCGCGATCACCGTGCAGACGGCCTGTTCCACCTCGCTGACCGCGGTGCACCTGGCCTGCCAGAGCCTGCTCAACGGCGAGTGCGACATCGCCCTGGCCGGCGGCGTGTCCGTGAGCGCCCCGCTGCGCGCCGGATACGTGCACGAACCCGGCGGCATCCTCTCCCCGGAAGGGACCTGCCGGGCCTTCGACGCCGACGCGCAGGGGACCGTGCCCGGCAACGGCGCCGGCATCGTCGTCCTGCGCCGCCTCGCCGACGCGCAGGCCGACGGCGACGGCGTCGACGCGGTCGTCCTCGCCACCGCCGCCAACAACGACGGCTCCCTGAAGGCCGGCTACACCGCGCCGAGCGTCGACGGCCAGGCCGAGGTGGTGACCGAGGCGCTGGAGCTGGCCGGCGTCGACCCCGCCACCGTCGGCTACATCGAGACCCACGGCACCGGCACCCCGCTCGGCGACCCCATCGAACTCGCCGCGCTGACCCGCGCCTACGGCGCGGACGCCGACGGCGGCGACCGCTGCGCGATCGGCTCGGTCAAGAGCAACGTCGGTCACCTCGACGCGGCCGCCGGTGTCACCGGCCTCATCAAGGCGGCGCTGGCCCTCAAGCACGAGGCGATCCCGCCGACCCTGCACTGGGAGCGGCCCAACCCCGGCCTGCAGCTGGAGTCCGGACCGTTCCACGTGAACACCGCGCTGCGCGCCTGGCCGCGCGCGGACGTGCCCCGCCGGGCCGGCGTCAGCTCCTTCGGCATCGGCGGCACCAACGTCCACGTGGTCCTTGAGGAGGCCCCCGCCGTGGAGCCCGCCCGGGACGGCGAGGGAGCGGACGACGCCGCGCGGCCCCGGCTGCTGCCCCTCTCGGCGAAGTCGGCGCCCGCGCTCGCGGAGGCCGCCGGGCGGCTGGCCGACCGGCTGGAGAGCGGCGCGGACCTCCCCCTGGACGCCGTGGCGCACACCCTGGCCCACCGCAGGGCCCACTTCGCCCACCGCGGTGCCGTCGTCGCCCGCGACCGCGGCGAGGCGGTCACCGCGCTGCGCAGGCTGGCACAGGCCCCGCCCACGGCCGCAGCCGCGGACGACGCCCCGGTCGCGTTCCTCTTCCCCGGGCAGGGCTCCCAGTACCCCGGCATGGCGCGCGGCCTGTACGGGCGGCGGGGCGTCTTCGCCGCCGAGTTCGACCGCTGCGCGGAGCTGTTCGCCCCGTATCTGGGCGAGGACCTGCGCGCCCTGGTGCTCGACGGGGACGGTCCGCGCGGCGCCGAACGGCTGCGGCGGACCCGGCTCGCCCAGAGCGCGCTGTTCTGCGTGGAGTACGCCCTCGCGCGGCAGTGGCAGTCCTGGGGTGTCCGGCCGCGTGCCATGGCCGGTCACAGCATCGGTGAGTACGTCGCCGCCTGCCTGGCGGGCGTGTTCTCGCTCCGGGACGCGGTGCGCCTGGTCGCCGCCCGTGGCCGCCTCGTCCAGGAGATGCCGCCCGGCGCGATGCTCAGCGTCTTCCTCTCGGAGGAGGAGACCACCGCCCGGCTGGGCGAGGGCCTGGCCGTCGCCGCCGTCAACTCCACGGCGCTCACCGTGGTCGCCGGTGAGCCGGGGGCCGTCGACGCCTTCGAGCGGCGCCTCAAGGACGAAGGGGTGGGCTGCCGTCGGCTGCACACCTCGCACGCCTTCCACTCCCCCGGCATGGACGCCGCCGTGGCCCCGTTCGTCGAGGAGGTCCGCGCCGTCACCCTCAACCCCCCGGCCATCCCGTTCCTGTCGAACGTCACCGGCACCTGGATCACCGACGAGGAGGCGACGAGCCCGGAGTACTGGGGCGCGCATCTGCGCCGGCCCGTCCGGTTCTCCGACGCGCTCGACGTGCTGCTCGCCGACCCGTTCCTCGTACCGCTGGAGGCCGGCCCCGGCCAGAACCTGGCCAACTTCGTCCGCGCCCACCGGTCCTGGTCGCCCACGCGCACCGTCGCCGGCTCCCTGCCCCACCCCGGCGAGCGCACCGATGCCGGCGTCCACCTGCTGAACGGCCTCGGAACCGTCTGGGGCGCGGGTGTCCGCGTCGACTGGGCGTCCGTCGTCGGCGCGGGCCACCGGCCGCCCGTGGACCTGCCCGCCTACCCCTTCCAGCGGCGGCGCTTCTGGGTCGAGCCCGCCGGGCGGCCGGGCGCGCCCCTGGACACCGGGCCCGAGCGCACCCCCGCGGACGAGTGGTTCTACGCCCCCGTCTGGCAGCGCCTCGCCCTGCCCGCCGGGCGGGCGGCCACCGCCACGGGCGACACCTGGATCGTCCTGGGCGCGGAACTCCCCCTCGGCGGTGCCGTCGCGGACCGTCTGGCGGCGGCCGGGGACCGCGTCGTGCGCGTCACCGCCGGCGCCCGCCGGGAGCGGACCGGCGAGGACGCCTGGACGCTCGATCCGGCCGACCGGGACCACCTGTCCGCGCTCGCCTCGTCCCTGGCCGCGCTCCCCTCCGCGGCCGGGGACGGGCGGCGCTTCCGCTTCGTCCACCTGTGGAGCACGGCCGGGTCACCGGACGGCACCGCACCGGCCCGCGCCCGGCTGGACGCCGCGCGCCGCACCGGCTTCGACGGCCTCCTGGCGCTCGCCCAGGCCCTCGGCTCCGAGCGGCTGCCCGCGCCGGTCACCCTCGACGTGCTCTGCGAGGGCGTGTTCGACGTGACGGGCGAGGAGGCGCTGAAGCCCGAGAACGCCCTCCTGCTCGGGGCGGCCACGGTGATCCCGCAGGAGACCGCGGGCACGGAGTGCCGCGTCTGGGACGTCACCGGCGCCGCCGTGGACCCGGCCGCCGACACCGTCCTCGCGGCCCTCGACGGCACCGGCACCGCCACGGAACTCGCCGTGCGCGGGCGGCACGTGTGGGTCCGCGGCTTCGACCGGGTGGACTGGGTCGCCGGCGCGGCGGCCGAGCGCACCGCGCTGCGCGACGGCGGCGTCTACCTGGTGACCGGCGGCCTCGGCGGCGTCGGCCTCGCCCTCGCCGAGCACATCGCCGCGACGGTCGACCGGCCGGTCCTCGCCCTGCTGGGCCGGTCCGCGTTCCCCGCGCGCGACACCTGGGACGCCCACCTCGGCGCACACGGCGACGCCGACGCCACCAGCGTGCTCATCAAGCGGCTGCGCCGCCTCGAAGCGGCCGGTGCCCGCGTGGTCCTGCCGCGCGCCGACGTCACCGACGAGGAGCAGATGCGCCGGGCGGTCGGTGAGGTGCGGGCGGTGGCGGGGCCCCTCGACGGCGTCATCCACGCCGCCGGCCTGCCCTCCCAGGGCATGATCGTCACCAAGTCCCCGGACGACGCGGCGCAGGTCCTTGCCGCCAAGACGCACGGGGTGCTCGTCCTCGACGAGGTCTGCCGGGACGACGGGCTCGACTTCATGTTCCTGTGCTCCTCCGTGACCTCCGTCCTCGGCGGCCCGGGACAGAGCGACTACGCGGCGGCCAACGCCTTCCTCGACGCGTGGGCCCAGCACAAGCGCCGGGAGAGCGGGTTGCCGGTCACCGCCGTCGGCTGGGACACCTGGCGTGACGTGGGGATGGCGGCCGGCCTCGGCTCCCGGTTCGGCCTCGGCCCCGGGACGCCGCTCGACGGCCACCCGCTGCTGCGGCGCCTGGTGCGCTCGACCCCCACCTCCCGCACGTACAGCACCGTCCTCAGCACCGAGGACAGCTGGATCGTGGCGGACCACCGCATCGAGGGCCACGGGCTCGTCCCCGGCACGGCCTACCTGGAACTGGTACGGGCCGCCGTCGCCGAGCAGGCCGCCGGGCGGGACATCGAGATCGGCGACGTGCAGTACATGATCCCCGTCGTCGTCCCGGACGGGCAGAGCCGGGAGGTCTTCACCACCATCGAGGAACGCGACGGCCGGTGGCACTTCGCGGTGCGGAGCCAGAGCGGCGCGCCCGGCGCCACGGTCTGGACCGATCACGCGCGCGGCACCGTCGCCTTCCCGGAGGCCGCGCCGGAGACCGTGCGGGACCTGGACGAGCTGCGCGCCGGCTGCGGGGTGACGAAGGTCCTCGACACCGAGGAGTCCATCAAGCTCGGCCTGCGCCTCGACCGGTTCGAGAAGGGCGGGCCCATCGAGTTCTCCTTCGGGCCGCGCTGGAAGTGCATGCGCGAGATACAGGTCGGCCCGCGGCGGGTGATGGCGACCCTGCGCCTCGACGAGGCGTACCACGCCGACCTGGACGACTACCTGCTCCACCCCGCGCTGCTCGACGCCGCGGGCGGCACCGCGCGGGTCCACGCCCCCGACACCTTCTACCTGCCGTTCAGCTATCGCAGCCTGCGCTTCTTCCACGGCCTGACCAGCACCGTCCACGCCCATGTGGAGGTGAAGGGCGCGGCGGACTCCGCGGGCGAGACCAGTACGTGCGACATCGAACTCCTCGGCCCCGACGGCCGGCTGCTGGCCCGCATCGCCGATTTCACCATCAAGCGGATCAACGACCCCGCGGGCCTGCGCGAGCAGATCCTGCGGTCCGCCGAGCCTCCCGCCGGCGGCGGCGGGACGGAGGAGGAGGAGGAGCCCGCGGCCGGTGCCCTGCGCACCCTCGCCGAGGGGATCACCGAGGAGCAGGGCAAGGAGGTCTTCGCCCATCTCCTCGGCGCGTCCGGCCTGCCCGGCCACGTCGTGGTCAGCCACCGGGACCTCACCTCCGTACGCGAGCTGGCCAGGTCCCTGACCCCCGAGCTGCTGCGGCGGGAGATGGAGCAGTTCGCCCCGCCGGGCACCAGCCACCCGCGACCCGAGCTGGACACGCCCTACGTCGCGCCCCGCACGGACCACGAGCGGGACGTCGCCGAGGTGTGGCAGGACATCCTCGGGGTGGAGGGGGTCGGCGTCGACGACGACTTCTTCGCCCTCGGCGGGCACTCGCTGGCCGCTGTCCAGATCGGTGCCCGGCTCAAGGACCGGCTCGGAGTCGAACTCGACCTGCGGGCCTTCTTCGACCTGCCCACCGTCGCCCACACCGCCGCGCTCCTCGACGCGGGCCCGGCCGCCGGGGCGGACCGTCCCGGCAGCACCATCGAGGTGCTCAGCCGCGCCGAGCCCGATGAGGACCCGGACCCGCTCGACGGACTGACCGACGACGAGGTGGAGGAGGAGCTGCGCCGCCTGCTGGCGTCGGAGGAGCTGGCCACGGAGGACCGGGAGGGCAGGGCATGAGCGCCGAGGCCCCGGCCGGGGCGCGGCAGGCCGCCCCGGTGGCGCTGGTGGCGGGCGGCACGCGCGGCATCGGCCGCGCCGTCGCGGTGCGGCTCGCCCGGGACGGCTTCGACGTGGCGGTGTGCTACGCCTCCGACACCGCCGCCGCCGAGAGCCTGGTGAAGGAGATCGACGCGCTGGGCCGGCGCTCCTGCGTCCGCCGCACCGACGTCGGCGACAGCCTCGCGGTGGAGGAGTTCGTCGACGCGGCCGAGGAGACGCTCGGCCCGGTCTCCGCCGCGGTCACCTCGGCGGCCGTGCTGCGCGACGGCCCGCTGGCGGCGATGGAGGACGACGACTGGGCCGCTGTGCAGCGGGTCAACCTCGACGGCACCTACTACGTCTGCCGGACCGTCATCAACGGCATGATCGAGCGGCGGAGCGGTGCGATCGTGACGATGTCCTCCATCGCCGGTCTGTACGGCAACGCCGGGCAGACCAACTACGCCGCGTCCAAGGCCGGGATCATCGGGTTCACCAAGTCCCTGGCCCGCGAGACCGGGCGGTACGGAATCCGGGCGAACGTCGTCGTGCCCGGCTTCGTCGCCACCGACCCCGTCATGGAGCTGCCCGGCGAGCTGCGGGAGCAGTTCCGGCAGCGCATTCCGCTGGGCCGGTTCGGCGAGCCGCACGAAGTGGCCGACCTGGTCTCCTTCCTGCTCTCGGACCGGGCCGCGTACATCACCGGCACCACGTTCCAGATCGACGGCGGCGTGGCCGTCTGACCCGCGCGGGCGCACCACGCGCCGGAACACGACCAGAGAGAGGCACACCATGCGCAACCCGTGGTTCGCCCGGTCGGAGCCAGGAGACGAGCCGGGCATCCGTCTCTTCTGCCTGCCCTACGCGGGCGGGAACGCGTCGGCGTACCGGACCTGGCACGATCTGACCCCCGAGCACGTGCGGGTGCATCCGCTGGAACTGCCCGGCCGCGGCACCCGCTGGAGCGAGACCCCGGTGAGCAGGATGCCCGTGGTCACCGGGATGCTGGCCGACGTGCTCGCCGGGCACCTGGACCGGCCCTACGCCCTGTTCGGCCACAGCATGGGCGGTCTGATCGCCTTCGAACTGGCCAGGACGCTGCGTGAGCGGGGACTGCCCCGGCCGGCGCACCTGTTCGTCTCCGGTTCGGCCGCCCCCGACGTGCCGCGCACCCGGCCGCCGATCCACGCGGCGCCGGACGCCGAGGTGATCGAGGAGCTGCGCTTCCTCGGCGGCACACCGCCCGAACTCCTCGCCGACGCCGCGCTGATGGAGCTGGTCCTGCCCGCGCTGCGCGCCGACTTCTCCCTGCTGGAGACCTACGAGTACCGGGCTCTCGCGCCGCTGGATGTGCCGCTGACGGTCTTCGGCGGCGAGGCGGACCCGCTCGTGGCGAGCGCGAAGCTGCACCTGTGGCTGCGGCAGGTCCGCGACCGCTCGCGTCTCGTCGTCCTGCCCGGTGAGCACTTCTTCCTGCACTCGGCGGTCTCCGACGTCCTGGCCACGATCACCGACGCCCTGGACGGCGCGGCCCCGCCGGACCCGGCACACGCGGTCGGGTCGTCGCCGGGCGTCTTCTGAGCCCCCGCCGCGCGGTGCCGCCCGGGCCGCCGCCAACGCCCCCGCCTTTCGCCACGTGACCCCTGGAGGACCCGTGACCGCCACCACCGCCGGCCGCATACTGTCGATCGCCCACCACCAGCCGACCCGCGTCCTGACCAATGGCGAGCTTGCCGCCATGGTCGACACCTCCGACGAGTGGATCAGGTCCCGCGTCGGCATCGCGACACGTCACATCGCCGCCGAGGACGAGAGCGTCGCGGACATGTCCGTCGGGGCCGCCGCCAAGGCCGTCGCGCGGGCGGGGGTGGACGCCGCGGACATCGACCTGGTGCTCGTCGCGACGTGCACGGCCGTGGACCGGATGCCGAGCACCGCCGCCCGCGTCGCCCGGCACCTGGGGGTGCCTGCCGCCGGCGTCTTCGACCTCAACGCCGCCTGTGCCGGGTTCACCTACGCGCTCGCCACCGCCGACCTCGCCATTCGCGGCGGCGGCAGCCGTACCGCGCTGGTGATCGGCGCGGACAAGATGAGCGACTTCCTGGACTGGACGGACCGTACGAGCTGCGTCATCTTCGGTGACGGGGCCGGTGCCGCGGTCGTCACGGCGGCGGACGCCTCCCGGCCCGGCCTCATCGGGCCGGTGGTGTGGGGCTCCCAGCCCGAACGCGGTTCGGCCATCACCCTGGGCACCACGGGGCCGGCCGGTCCGCCCGC
Source organism: Streptomyces sp. NPDC050703 (assembly GCF_040654435.1). Taxonomy (NCBI): domain Bacteria; kingdom Bacillati; phylum Actinomycetota; class Actinomycetes; order Kitasatosporales; family Streptomycetaceae; genus Streptomyces; species Streptomyces sp. NPDC050703. The sequence goes on along the minus strand of NZ_JBFAHX010000036.1, from coordinate 4,172 downwards.
CCTGTTCCGCCAGGACGGGCACGTCGTCTACCGCTGGGCGATGACCTCGCTCGCGCCGGTCGCGCGCCAAGCCTGCGAGCGGGCCGGTGTCGCCCCCGCCGACCTGGCAGCCGTCGTGACGCACCAGGCCAACCTGCGGATCATCGAGGCCGTGACCCGGCAGATCGGCGCCACCGGCGCGGTCATCGCCCGCGATGTCGTCGACTCGGGCAACACCTCGGCGGCCAGCGTCCCCCTCGCCCTGTCCAAGCTCGTGGAGCGGGCCGAGATCCCCAGCGGCGCCCCGGTCCTCCTGCTCGGCTTCGGCGCCGGTCTCTCCTACGCGGCCCAAGTGGTCGGCTGCCCCTGAGAGCACAGGCTCTGAGCACCCATTCGGCCGGGCCTCCCCTCGCCGGGAGGCCCCGGAACACAAGGAGTCGCTCCATGTCGGAGCAGGTATGGATCGCCGGGGCGGGGATGACGAGGTTCGCCCGCCACGACGGCCGCGGTGTGCCGGACCTGGCGGCGGAGGCCGTGCGCGAGGCGCTGGCCGACGCGGGGCTGGAGCGCCGGGACGTGGAGGCGGCCTTCTTCGGGAACACCACGCAGGGGGCGTTGCAGGGGCAGCTCATGGTGGGCGGTCAGATCGCGCTGCGGGGCATGGGCTTCGAGCGGATACCGATGTACAACGTCGAGAACGCTTGCGCCACGGGCGCCACGGCGCTGCATCTGGCGGTCGACCAGGTCCGTGCGGGTGCCGTGGACATCGCGCTCGCGGTGGGTTCCGAGAAGATGAACGTCGCGGACAGGGACCGGACCATGGCGGTCTTCGAAGGCGCGTACGACGTGTCGGACCCCGCAGGGCTGGCGGCGTCGCTGACCGCGCTGGGCGGCGAGGCCGAGGACGCGGGCACGGGCGGGCGCAGCGTCTTCATGGACATCTACGCGGCCATGGCCCGCGCGCACATGCGGCGCTTCGGCACCACGCAGCGGCAGTTCGCCGCGGTCTCGGCCAAGAACCACCGGCACTCCGTGCACAACCCCAGGGCGCATTACCGCAAGGACTTCACCGTCGACGACGTCCTCGCCGCGCGCGCCCTGTCGTTCCCGCTGACCGTCCCGATGTGCGCGCCGGTCACCGACGGGGCGGCCGCCGTCGTGGTCTGCGGGCAGCGGGGGCTGCGGCGGCTCGCCGGGCACGGCCGGGCGGTGCGCGTCCTGGCGAACGTGCTCGGCACCGGCGTCGTCCGCCCGCAGGACGCGTGGGACCAGCACGTCAGCGGATTGCTGGCGGGCCGGGCGTACGAGCGGGCCGGGGTGGGGCCGCGGGACGTCGACGTGGCCGAACTGCACGACGCCACGGCCTTCGGGGAGATCCAGCAGACCGAACTGCTCGGCCTGTGCGAGCCCGGGGCGGGCGGCGCGGCCGCGGAGGCCGGGGAGACGGCGCTGGGCGGGCGCATCCCGGTGAACCCGTCGGGCGGCCTGGAGGCGAAGGGGCATCCGCTGGGTGCGACGGGCCTGGCCCAGGTGTACGAGCTGGTGCGGCAGTTGCGCGGCGAGGCGGGCGTCCGGCAGGTGCCCGGGGCCCGCATCGCGCTCGCGGAGAACAGCGGCGGCTTCTACGGCGGCGAGGAAGCGGTCGCCGCGATCACGGTACTGGGGGCGTAATGGCGATCATCGATTTCTTCGACCGCGGCAGGCGGCGCGCTCCGGGCGCCGTCGCCTATGTGTGCGGCGAACGGTCCTGGACGTTCGACGAGGCGGGTGAGCTGTCGTGCCGGATCTCGCACGCCCTGGCGCGGGCGGGCTGCGGCCGGGGGACGAAGGCGGGCGTGCTGTCGCCCAATGACGCGCGGGCCTGGATCGGCGTCCTGGGCATCTGGCGGGCCGGTGCCGCCTGGGTGCCGCTGAACCCGACCACTCCGCCCGCGGACCTGCGGCGCGCGATCGACGCGTTCGACTGCGAGGTGCTGTTCTTCCACAGCTCGACGGCGTCGGTGGTGGCCGGGCTCGCGCCGTCGCTGCCGAAGATCAGGCAGTACGTGTGCCTCGACGCGGCCGCGGCCGGCGCCCCTTCCCTGGCGGAGTGGACGCACGGCCTGCCGGCGACACCACCGCGCACGCACCACGAGATGGACGACGTGGTGGCGATCTCCTCGACCGGCGGCACGACGGGTGCGCCGAAGGGGGTGATGAACACCCACCGGTCGCTGTCCACCTGCCTGGCGCATCTGATGATGGCGTTCCACTACGAGGACCAGGACCCGGTCGTCGACCTGGCGGCACTGCCCCTGAGCCACGCCTCGGGGGTGATCAGCCTCGCCGCCACGGCGCGCGGCGGCACGGTGGTCTTCCTGCCGGGGGCCGAGCCGACGGCGATCCTCGACGCCATCGAGCGGCACCGGGTCACCGAGCTGTTCCTCGCCCCCACGGTCGTCTACCGGCTGATGGAGACACCGGGGCTCACCGAGCGCGACCTGTCCTCCCTGCGCTATCTGCTGTACGCGGCGGCGCCCATGTCGGCCGAGAAGCTGCGGCGGGCCATCGAGCTGTTCGGGCCGGTCCTGATGGAGTGCTACGGCCAGGTGGAAGCGTTCGCCGGGGTGTCCTTCATGCGCCCCGACGAGCACTTCACCGACGGGGCCATAGCGCCGGACGCCCGGCTGACGTCCTGCGGCCGCCCCTACCCGCTGGTCTCCGTCGAGATCCGGGACGGCGAGGGGCGGCAGGTCCCCGCCGGTGGGTCGGGGGAGGTCTGCGTACGCGGCGACCTCGTGATGAAGGGCTACTACGCGGACCCCGAAAGGACGGCCGAGACCGTCGTCGACGGCTGGCTGCACACCGGCGACATCGGCCACTTCGACGCGGACGGCTATCTGTTCATCACCGACCGCAAGAAGGACATGATCATCTCTGGCGGGGTGAACATCTACCCGAGCGAGATCGAGCAGGTCATCTGGGGCCACCCCGCGGTCCAGGACTGCGCGGTCATCGGTGTTCCGCACGACGACTGGGGAGAGGCGGTCACGGCGGTGGTGGAGCCCAACCCGGGCGCCCGGCCGTCCGGTGAGGAGCTGATCGCGTTGTGCAAGAAGACGCTCGGCAGCATCCGCGCGCCCAAACGCGTGGACTTCGTCACCGCCCTGCCCCGCAGCGCGAACGGCAAGGTCCTCAAGCGCGCCGTACGCGAACGCTACTGGACCGGCCGCACCCGGCAGGTCTGAGAGCCCCGTTGCACCCGTCCCGTACGGAAAGGCAGGTCAGCATGTCCGTCGACTTCGGTCTGGAGGGCGCGGTCGCGATCGTCACCGGCGGCGGCTCGCGTGCGCCGGGCATCGGGAACGGCAGGGCCGCGGCGGTGCTGCTCGCCGAGGCCGGGGCCCATGTGGTGGTGGTCGACTCCGCAGCGGAGAACATGGCCGGGACCCGGGACCTCATCGCGGCACGGGGCAAGGACGCCCTGCTGGTCACCGCCGATGTGACGAGCCAGGAGGAGTGCGCCGACGTGGTCCGGCGGACCTGCGAGACCTTCGGCGGGCTCGACGTCCTGGTCAACAACGTCGGTGTCGCGGGCCCCGCGGGAACCGTGGTCGACGTGGACCCGCTCGCCTGGGACGCGTGCCTGCGCCTCAACCTGACGTCGATGATGCTGATGTCCCGGGCCGCGATCCCCCGCATGCGCGCGGGCGGCGGGGGATCGATCGTCAACATGTCCTCCGCGGTCGGGCTCGTCGGCGGCCACCCGCAGGTGGCCTACCCGACGACGAAGGCGGCGGTGATCGGACTCACCAGGACCATGGCCGCCCACCACGGTCCCGAGGGAATCCGCGTGAACGCGGTCGCCCCCGGCTACGTCCACACCCCGATGGTGTCCTCCCAGGGCATCGACGAGAGCGCCCGCGAGCAGCGTCGGCACGCGGCACCGCTGGCCGTCGAGGGCACGGGCTGGGACGTCGGGGAGGCCGTGCTGTTCCTGGCCGGCCCGAGGTCCCGGTGGATCACGGGGGTCGTGCTGCCCGTCGACGCGGGCCTCACCGCCACGCTCGGCTCCGGCGGCGCCCCGTCGGTGACCTCCCGGCCCGGCCAGGCCCCGCCGGCCTGAGAGCCTGTCTTTGAACCCCCGTCGTCCGCGCGGAGCGCGGGCGCAGCGGCGGTCGGTGCGTGCGATCGGCGTGCGGCGTCCCCGGTCA
>NZ_JBFAHX010000035.1:0-80438 GCF_040654435.1 Streptomyces sp. NPDC050703 | reverse complement strand
GTCGAGCATCTCGGAGACGGTGTAGACCCTCAGCCGCGCGATGCGGGCCGAGAAGAACACGCTCAGCGCGAGCAGCCCCAGGCCGATGGTGAAGATGCGCCGGGCCCCTCCGCCACCGCTCGTCCTACTTGTTCAGGCTCGCCCAGAACTCGTCGAACGACAGGCGCTTGTCCGCGTCGGTGTCCTTCGTGCCGATGACGGCCTCGGCCACCGTCTCGGTCATGTAGAAGTCGCCCATCCTGGCCATGGCGCTCTTCCACTCGGCCGCCGTGATGAAGCCGTCGCCGTCCGCGTCGAACTGCTCGAACGTCTTCCGCGCTTCCTCGATGTCCGCCACCGGACCCACCCCTTCTTCGTGCACTGCTGACGGAGGCCAGGGTATCGGCCGTCCGGGTGACGCCGGGGACGGGCTCAGCACTCGATGATGTTGACCGCGAGCCCGCCCCGCGCCGTCTCCTTGTACTTGACGGACATGTCGGCGCCCGTGTCCTTCATGGTCTTGATGACCTTGTCGAGGGAGACCTTGTGGGAGCCGTCGCCCCGCATCGCCATCTTCGCGGCGGTCACGGCCTTCACCGCCGCCATGCCGTTGCGCTCGATGCACGGGATCTGGACGAGGCCGCCGACCGGGTCGCAGGTCAGGCCGAGGTTGTGCTCCATGCCGATCTCGGCGGCGTTCTCGACCTTGGAGGGAGAGCCGCCCATGACCTCGGCGAGGGCGCCCGCCGCCATCGAGCAGGCGGAGCCGACCTCGCCCTGGCAGCCGACCTCGGCGCCGGAGATGGAGGCGTTCTCCTTGAAGAGCATGCCGATGGCGCCCGCGGCGAGCAGGAAGCGGACCACGCCGTCCTCGTCGGCGCCGGGCACGAAGTTCATGTAGTAGTGCAGGACCGCGGGGATGATGCCGGCGGCGCCGTTCGTCGGGGCGGTGACCACACGGCCGCCCGCCGCGTTCTCCTCGTTCACCGCCATCGCGTACAGGGTGATCCACTCCATGGCGCGGGCCTGCGGGTCGCCCTCGGCGCGGAGCTGGCGGGCGGAGTTGGCGGCGCGGCGGCGGACCTTCAGGCCGCCCGGCAGGATGCCCTCGCGGGACATGCCGCGCGCGACGCAGGACTGCATGACGCCCCAGATGTCGAGGAGCCCCGCACGGATCTCCGCCTCGGTGCGCCAGGCCTTCTCGTTCTCCAGCATCAGCGCGGAGATGGAGAGCCCGGTCTCCTCGGTGAGCCGCAGCAGCTCGTCGCCGGTGCGGAACGGGTACCTGAGCACGGTGTCGTCCGGCACGATCGGGTTGTCGCCCTCGACCGCCGCCTCGTCGACGACGAAGCCGCCGCCCACGGAGTAGTACGTCTTCTCCAGGAGCGGGGCGCCCTCGCGGTCGTACGCGGAGATCGTCATGCCGTTGGCGTGGTACGACAGGGCCTTGCGGCGGTGCAGGACCAGGTCCTCGTCGAAGTCGAAGCCGATCTCGTGCATGCCGAGGAGGTCGAGGCGCGAGGTCTGCTTGATGCGCTCCACGCGGTCGTCGGCGCTCTCCACGTCCACGGTGCGCGGCGACTCGCCCTCCAGGCCGAGCAGCACGGCCTTCGGGGTGCCGTGGCCGTGGCCGGTCGCGCCGAGCGAGCCGAACAGCTCGGCCCGTATCGCGTGGGTGTGGGCCATGAGGCCCTCGTTCTTGAGCCGGCTCGCGAACATGCGGGCGGCGCGCATCGGGCCGACCGTGTGGGAGCTGGACGGGCCGATGCCGATCGAGAACAGGTCGAAGACCGAGATGGCCACGGGACACTCCAAGGGTGGTTGGTAGACGCCGTTGTCTGCCGGGGTGGTGCAGAGGTACAAGGCGGTGCGTGCGGGGATCTGCGCGGGGCGGCACACGTGCGGCTCACGTGGTGCGGGGCACCCTGCTCACCATCCAGTGTGCAAGGTGCCCCGACGTTTCGTACGTACGAACAAAAGCGTACAAAAAAAGGGTACGAAACTACTTCAGGCCGGGGTAGAGCGGGTGCTTGTCGGCCAGGGCGGTCACGCGGGCCTTGAGGGCGTCCGCGTCGAAGCCCGGCTTCAGGGCCTCGGCGATGATGTCGGCGACCTCGCGGAAGTCCTCCTCCTGGAAGCCGCGGGTGGCGAGCGCGGGCGTACCGATCCGCAGGCCCGAGGTGACCATCGGGGGGCGCGGGTCGTTCGGGACCGCGTTGCGGTTGACCGTGATGCCGACCTCGTGGAGGCGGTCCTCGGCCTGCTGGCCGTCCAGCTCGGAGTTGCGCAGGTCCACCAGGACCAGGTGCACGTCGGTGCCGCCGGACAGGACGTCGACGCCGACGGCCTTGGCGTCCTCCTGGACGAGGCGCTCGGCCAGGATGCGGGCGCCGTCCAGGGTGCGCTGCTGGCGCTCCTTGAACTCCTCCGAGGCCGCGACCTTGAAGGAGACGGCCTTGGCCGCGATCACGTGCTCCAGCGGGCCGCCCTGGAAGCCGGGGAAGACCGCGGAGTTCAGCTTCTTCGCGAACTCCTTGTCGCGGGCCAGGATGACGCCGCCGCGCGGGCCGCCGAGGGTCTTGTGCGTGGTGGAGGTCACCACGTCCGCGTAGGGCACCGGGTTCGGGTGCAGCCCCGCGGCGACCAGGCCGGCGAAGTGCGCCATGTCGACCCACAGCTTCGCGCCGACCGCGTCGGCGATGCGGCGGAACTCGGCGAAGTCGAGGTGGCGCGGGTAGGCGGACCAGCCCGCGATGATCACCTTCGGGCTGTTCTCCTTGGCCAGGCGCTCGACCTCGGCCATGTCGACCAGGCCGGCCTCGTCCACGTGGTACGCGACCACGTTGAACTGCTTGCCGGAGAAGTTCAGGCGCATGCCGTGGGTGAGGTGGCCGCCGTGCGCCAGGTCCAGGCCGAGGATCGTGTCGCCGGGCTGGGCGATCGCGAAGAGGGCGGCCTGGTTCGCGGAGGCGCCGGAGTGCGGCTGCACGTTCGCGTACTCGGCGCCGAACAGGTCCTTGATCCGGTCGATCGCGATCTGCTCGGTGACGTCGACGTGCTCGCAGCCGCCGTAGTAGCGGCGGCCGGGGTAGCCCTCGGCGTACTTGTTCGTGAGGACGGTGCCCTGGGCCTCCATGACGGCGACCGGAGCGAAGTTCTCCGAGGCGATCATTTCCAGGGTCGACTGCTGGCGGTGGAGCTCGGCGTCGACGGCGGCGGCGACGTCCGGGTCCAGCTCGTGGAGAGGGGTGTTCAGAAGCGACATCACACAGTCCCTAACGGTATGGGTCAGCCGGCGGCGAAAGCGGTGTACTCATCGGCGGAGAGCAGATCGTCCGGCTCGTCCGTGATGCGCACCTTGAACAGCCATCCGCCCTCGAAGGGGGCGGAATTCACCAGCGACGGGTCGTCGACGACGTCCTGGTTGGCGGCGACGACCTCGCCGTTGACCGGGGAGTAGAGGTCGCTGACCGACTTGGTCGACTCCAGCTCGCCGCAGGTCTCACCCGCGGTCACCGTGTCACCGACCTCAGGAAGCTGCACGAAGACGACGTCACCGAGCGCGTTCGCCGCGTGCTCCGTGATGCCGATGGTCGACACGCCCTCCTCGGCGGCCGAGAGCCACTCGTGCTCCTTGCTGTAACGCAGCTGCTGGGGGTTGCTCATGTCCTGAATTCTCCTGTACGCGGGTGGGTGCTGTGGAACGGGGACGGTGTGCGGGGGGTCACTCCTGGCGCCGCGGCGCCCGCGGCCCCCGCACCGAGGGTCACTTCTGGCGCTTGTAGAACGGCAGCGCCACGACCTCGTACGGCTCGTGGGTGCCGCGGATGTCCACGCCCACGCCCGCCGTGCCGGGGGCGGCGTGCTCGGCGTCGACGTACGCCATGGCGATCGGCTTGCCCAGCGTCGGCGACGGGGCGCCGGAGGTGACCTCGCCGATGACCTTGCCGTCGGCCACCACGGGGAAGCCGGCGCGCGGCACCCTGCGGCCCTCGGCGACCAGGCCGACCAGCTTGCGCGGCGGGGCGGTCTCGGCGCGCTCCGCGGCGGCCACGAGGGCGGCACGGCCCACGAAGGTGTCCGCCTGCGAGGTCTTCTCGAACTTCACGACCCGGCCGAGACCCGCGTCGAACGGCGTGAGACCGGCGGTCAGCTCGTGCCCGTACAGCGGCATGCCCGCCTCCAGGCGCAGGGTGTCGCGGCAGGAGAGGCCCGCGGGCACCATGCCGACGGGGGTGCCCGCCTCCGTCAGCGCGCCCCACAGCTTCTCCGCGTCACCGGGGGCGACGAACAGCTCGAAGCCGTCCTCGCCGGTGTAGCCCGTGCGGGCGATCAGCGCGGGCACGCCCGCGACGGTGCCCGGCAGGCCCGCGTAGTACTTCAGGCCGTCCAGGTCGGCGTCCGTGAGGGACTTCAGGATGCCGGGGGACTCGGGGCCCTGGACGGCGAGCAGCGCGTACGCGTCGCGGTCGTCGCGGACCTCCGCGTCGAAACCGGCGACCCGGGCGGTCAGCGCGTCGAGGACGGTCAGCGCGTTGGAGGCGTTGGCGACGACCATGTACTCGGGGGCCTCGGCCTCGCCGAGGCGGTAGACGATCAGGTCGTCCAGGATGCCGCCGTCCTCGTCGACGATCATCGTGTAGCGGGCGCGGCCGGCACCGACGGAGCCGATGTTGCCGACCAGCGCGAAGTTCAGGAAGTCGACGGCCTCGGGGCCCGTGACCGTGATCTCGCCCATGTGGGAGAGGTCGAAGAGGCCGGCCTTGGTGCGCACGGCGTTGTGCTCGTCGCGCTCGCTGGCGTACCGCAGCGGCATGTCCCAGCCCGCGAAGTCGGTCATGGTCGCGCCGAGCGCTCGATGCACGGCATCGAGAGCAGTGAGACGGGGGGCAGTGCTCATGAAGGGAACTCCCAGGGCATGACGGGCGAGGTCGATCCTCCCCATCTGTCATCGGAACCTGAGAGGTTCGCCGCGAGCGTGCCCGATTTCGGGACTCCCGGCTTGCACCTTGGGTGGGACCGTGGAGACGGTCCGCTTTTCAGATGTGCCTCGCCCGCGCGGTACGGGGCCTGAGAGATTCAAGGGAGGAACTTGCTCCTTCGGCGCCCCAGGGCGTCGTACGCGCTACGTCGTACGACGGGTGCTGGGAACTCTCCCGCGCGGATTCAAACGGCCGGTATGGAGTTGGCGGGCACATCATTGCACGCGGCTCCCGCGAGGGGGACCCGTGGCCCGGTGCGGCTCCGTCACGATGCGCCGCGGATCTCGGTCCTCTTGTGCGGCATTACCTTCTCTTTACACTTGCGTGGGAAAGCAGTACGTGACAGCTACGGGGAGGCCGATCACGGTGCGCAGCAGGATCAGTGGCTACGCCACGACCACGGGGGTGGCACTGCCCGGGCAGGCCGCCGCCCCGCCAAGGGAGAGCTGCGAACCGCTGCTTCCGGTGGCCGTCGTCAGGGACCTCAGGCAGCGGGCGGGCCACAGCCCGCACCGCCTCACCTTCGGCGAGGGCGACCTGGTCGTCGTCTCCGGGCTGCCCGGCGGCGGGAAGTCGACGCTGATGCGGCAGGCCGTCACGGGCCCCCGCGTCGACTCCCAGGACACCCGCGACCGCTGGGCCGCGCGCATGCCGCGCCACCTGCCGTACGCGGTGTACCGCCCCCTCGTCCGCCTCGCGCACTACGCGGGACTGCGGCGCACCCTGCGCTCGGGGGCGAGCGTCGTCGTGCACGACTGCGGCACCCAGACCTGGGTGCGCCGCTGGCTGGCCCGCGAGGCGGCGCGGCGCGGCAGCACGCTGCACCTGCTCCTCCTGGACGTACCCGCGGACACCGCGCTCGAAGGCCAGCGCGAGCGGGGACGCGGCGTCTCGCGGTACGCCTTCGCACGCCACCGCAGGACGATCGGCCGCCTGGTCGGCGACGCCGAGCGGGGCGAGCTGCCGCGCGGCTGCGGCTCCGCGGTGCTCCTCGACCGGGCGGCGGCGCGGGTGCTGCGGGGGATCGCCTTCGACCGCTGAGCGCGGGCGGCGCTAGGGTGCCAGCCGCAGGCAGAGCGGTCGCGAGCAGGGGTTGGACTGATGGAATTTCCGGCGCAGGCACACGCCCATCCGTACGTCGGATGGCCGGGCAACGAACTGGAGGAGGTCCTCGCGGCCTCCCTCGGCGTCCCAGGGGCGGGCGGCCGCGTCGTCGAGGTGCTCGGCCGCAGCCGGGTCTGGGTACCGCTGCCGAACGGCGGCGGCCCCGAGAGCGGCATCCTCGACCTGCCCACCCTGGAGATCGACGGCCAGGCGTACGTCCCCGTCTTCACCTCCGAGCAGCAGTTCCGCCAGGCCCTGGGCGACGCGGCCGACCGCATGGGGTGCACGGTGGCGCCCGCGGTGGAGTTCGCGCGCGGCCTCCCGCCGCAGCTCGGCATCGCGCTGAACCCGGACGGCACCGTCGGCGTACCCCTGCCGCCCCCGGCCGTCGCCGAGCTGTGCCGGGCCGGCCGCACCCCGCTCGACGGGCCCACCAGCGGCGGCCGGGTGCGTCTTTACGAGCCGGACTGGCAGGAGGACCCCGTGGACTTCCTGGCCGCCGCGGCCCGCGAGTTCGAGGCGACGGGGGTCGTGTTCACCGCCCGCCGCTGCCTGGCCGCCGTCGAGACCGACGACCCCACCCTCTTCGTCGGCGTCGAGCTGACCACCTGGGAGGGCGGCGCCCGCGACCTCCCGATGCAGGCACTCGGCCGCGCCCTCGGGCAGGTCCCGGTGGCCTGGCCGGTCAACCTCGTCCTGCTCGACGTGGCGCAGGACCCGGTCGGCGACTGGCTGCGCGCCAAGGTGCGGCCGTTCTACCTCCGGGTGGGCTGAACGCATAGCAGTACGCGCCGGGCCGGGGGCCGCGTACGTCAAGTCCACGCCGGGATCGACGCTTAAGCTGGTTGCATTCGGGTCCATCGAGTTCGTCGTGAAGGGGCGGTTACGGGTGAGTGCGTCGGGCACGGCCGCGGGCGACGGGGCCTCCCCTGGCCGGGCGGAGTCGCGGCCTTGGGGACAGATCGAGCAGCTGCTGCGCCAGGTGACGCCGGGGCGCTACGACGCGTACGAGGCACTGCTGCACGCACTCTCCGCCGACCAGGTGTGGATGCTGCTCTGGCACGGCCAGGCGGGCTCGCCCGACGCCCAGTACGGGAACATGGAGGTCGACGGCCTCGGCTACGCACCGTGCGTGACCTCCGCCCAGGAGCTGTCGGCCAGTGGCTGGAACCGCAGCCACGAGGTGGTGCGCGGCATCGACGTCGCCCGCACCCTCTACCCCGACCTCTACGGCCTCTGGCTCAACCCGCACGCGCCCGGCGGCGGCGTCGGCATCCCGTGGCTCGACCTGCGCCGCATCGCGTGCGGCCTCGACCTGCTGCCCGCGGGCCCGCTCAGGCTGACCGAGCCGGCCATCGAGATTCCGCAGTTCTACGCCCTGCTGACGCAGAACGCGCACCGCACGTCCGCCGTGCGCTCGCTGCGCCGCGCGTGGGTGCAGCCGGCTCTCGGGGCGCCGTATCTGGCCATCGGCCTCGACGTGTACGACACGTCGCCGCCGTCGGTCGACGCGGTGCGCGCGATGATGCAGCAGTCCATCGCCGCGGTCCCCGACGGACTCCCCGTCTCGACCGTCGCGATGTCCGACGACTACGACCCGGTGGCGATGTGGCTACGGGCCAACACCCGTCCGTTCTACGACCGCGAGGCCCAGGCCGCACCGGCTCCGGCGGGCGGTTACGGCTACCCGGCGCAGTACTGACCGTTACTGAACTGCACGAACGGAGACGATGTCCGTTCTGGTGCGACAGGGGCCCTATGGCCTCCCGTGGCGCATTGAGACCCAACTGCCCCGTGTTCGCACCCCGTTCACACGCGTCCGCATAACGGAACACCTCGAACAGCATCACGGTTGCGCATCCATTCACCTTCAAGACTGGTAACAGATCGCGACGTGGATGAAGACTCCCGCTCCAGGGGCCTTCGCCCCTGTGTACGACGGACTGATCACGTCGCTACAGCGGCAAGTGCGGGCCGGCCACCGCCGGTTGAGAGGGGTCCCTGCCACGATGACGGCACCATTGCATGACACACCTGCGGACGCGGACCCGACCGAGGACGTCGCTCCCGCAGTTGATGCAGGGGTGAAGAAGGTCGAGGGTCGGTCCCTCAAGCAGATCGCCTGGAACCGCCTGAAGCGGGACAAGGTCGCCCTCGCGGGCGGCATCACCGTGGTTTTCCTGGTCTTGGTCGCTGTCTTCGCGCCCCTGATCGTGGGCCTGCTGGGGCACCCGCCCAACGACTTCCACCAGGACAAGCTCGACGAGCTGACCAACCTGCCCAAGGGCGCGCTCGGCGGTGTGAGCAGCGACTTCCTCTTCGGCGTAGAGCCCAACAAGGGCCGCGACGTCTTCAGCCGCATCGTCTACGGCGCCCGGATCTCACTCCTCGTGGCGTTCCTCGCGGCCATCGTCGCCGTGGCGCTCGGCACCCTCTTCGGCATCATCGCCGGCTACTTCGGCGGCTGGGTCGACGCCCTCATCAGCCGCGTGATGGACGTGCTGCTCTCCTTCCCGCAGCTCCTCTTCATCATCTCCCTGGTCTCCGTGCTCCCCGACGACCTGCTCGGCCTGACCGGCACGAGCGTGCGCGTCGCGATCCTCGTCCTGGTCATCGGCTTCTTCGGCTGGCCGTACGTCGGACGCATCGTCAGAGGGCAGACCCTCTCGCTCCGTGAGCGCGAGTACGTCGAGGCGGCCCGCAGCCTCGGCGGCGGCAAGCGCCACATCCTCTTCCGCGAACTGCTGCCCAACCTGGTCGCGCCGATCACCGTCTACGCGACGCTGATGATCCCGACCAACATCCTCACGGAGGCGGCCCTGAGCTTCCTCGGTGCCGGTGTGAAGCCGCCGACGGCCTCCTGGGGCGGCATGCTGCGCGACGCGCTCGAAACGTATGAGCACGACCCGATGTTCATGGTCTTCCCCGGCGTGACGATCTTCATCACCGTGCTGGCCTTCAACCTCTTCGGCGACGGGCTGCGGGACGCGCTCGACCCGAAGGGGACGCGTTAGAAGTCCCCGACTGACTTGCCCCTGCCGCATGTCAGGTGGCTCTACCCATGGTTCTCAGGCAGCACATGGCCAGGGACCGCGAATCTCGGAGGTTACGAGAAAATGCCCACAGTTTCCTCGAAACGACGGCTCACCGCTGGTGCGGCCCTCGTGGTCGCGGCGCTGGTGACCACCACGGCGTGCGGCGGCGGTGACGGTGACGGAGACGGTGACTCGAAGGGTGCCGGCTACAACGCCGCGCTGAACAAGGTCGCCAACCCCTCGACGAAGAAGGGGGGCACGCTGAGGATGGTCGGCAAGCAGGACCTCGACTCGGCCGACCCCCAGCGCGCGTACTACGGCATGACGTGGGACTTCATGCGCTTCTACACGCGTCAGCTCGTCACGTACGACACCAAGCCGGGCAAGGCGGGCACCAAGCTGGTCCCGGACCTCGCCACCTCCACGGCGAAGATCTCGGACGACGGCAAGACCTACACGTACAAGCTGCGTGATGGTCTGACGTGGGAGGACGGCTCGAAGCTGACCTCCAAGGACGTCAAGTACGGCATCGAGCGCATCTGGGCGACGGACACCATCACCGGCGGCCCGGGCTACATCAAGCAGACGCTCGACCCCAAGGGCAAGTACAAGGGCCCGTACAAGGACACCTCGAAGGAGGGTCTGGCCGCGATCGAGACGCCCGACGACCAGACCATCGTCTTCAAGCTGCCCAAGCGCAACGGTGACTTCGAGCAGTTCCTCGCCATGCCCACCGGTTCCCCGGTGAAGAAGGAGAAGGACACCAAGGCGAAGTACACCCAGCGGCCGTTCTCCGCGGGCCCGTACAAGTTCCAGACGTACAAGGCCGGCAAGAAGATCGTCCTCGTCCGCAACGACAAGTGGAAGAAGTCCTCGGACCCGGTCCGCGCGGCGCTGCCCGACAAGATCGACGTGACGATCTCCGCCAACCTGGAGGAGAACGACAAGAAGCTGATGGAGGGCGACTACGACCTCGACCTCAACGGCACGGGCATGACCCAGTCCGGCCGCGTCACCGCCGTGTCGGACCACCGTGACAGCGTCGACAACATGCACACGTCCTTCGTGCGCTACGTCGCCCTGATCCACACGGCGAAGCCCTTCGACGACGTCCACTGCCGCAAGGCCGTCTTCTACGCCACCGACTTCGCGAGCCTCCAGCAGACCCGCGGCGGCAAGGTCGCGGCCGGCGACATCGCCAACAGCACCTTCCCGAAGGCGATCCCGGGCTACAGCGACTACGACCCGTACGGCGTCCTGGAGCGCAAGGGCAAGCCGGACATCGCCAAGGCCAAGGACGAGCTGAAGCAGTGCGGCAAGCCGAACGGCTTCTCCACCAAGCTGACCGCCCGCAACAACAACCCGGGTGAGGTCGACGCCGCCGAGGCCCTCCAGGCGCAGCTGAAGAAGGCCGGCATCAACGTCGAGGTCGACGCCCTCGACGGCGCCGACACCTCCAGCATCACCGGCTCGCCCTCCGTCGTGAAGAAGCGCGGCTACGGCATGACGATGAGCGGCTGGGGCCCGGACTTCCCGTCCGGCCAGGGCTACGCGCAGCCGCTGTTCGACAGCCGCTTCCTGAACCCGACCGGCAACTACAACGAGTCGCAGATCAAGGACAAGAAGGTCGACGGCCTCTTCGACAAGGCGATCGCGGAGACCGACCCGGTCAAGGCGGGCGAGATCTACAAGGAGCTCGACAAGAAGATCCTCGACAACGCCGACTGGATGCCCTTCCTCTACGAGAAGAACATCACCTGGCGCGGACCGCGGCTGACCAACGCCTACATGTCCGACGGCTACAACGGCCGTTACGACTACGTCTCCCTCGGCGTCGTGAAGTAGGACCCCGCAGTACCCGTAGTTGGCAGTACCCGTAGTTGAACGAACACCGCCGCCGAATCCCGCCAGTCCGAAGGGCAGGTGATGGCCCCGGGCGGTGGCCGGGACCCCTCACAAGGGGGTTCCGGCCACCGCCGGGCCGCGCACAGTGCTTGCTTATCTCATCCGGCGCCTGATCGCCGTAATCATCATGGTGCTGGTCGTACTGCTCGCGACCTTCACCGTCTTCTTCATGCTGCCCAAGTGGGCGGGACAGGACATCGCCGTCCTCTTCGCCGGCAAGGCCACCGGAGCCGAGCAGATCGAGGGCATCCGGACCAAACTGGGTCTCAGCGACCCGCTGCTCGTCCAGTTCTGGGACTTCGTCAAGGGCATCCCGATGGGGCGCGACTACGCCAACGGCAGCGACGTCACGCACTGCCCGGCGCCCTGCTTCGGCTACTCCTTCCGTACCGAGGCCCCCGTCTGGGAGACCCTCAAGGACGCGCTGCCCGTCACCGGCGCCCTCGCCGCCGGAGCCTGTGTGCTCTGGCTCGCGGGCGGTGTCGCCACCGGCGTCGTCTCCGCACTCCGCCGCGGCACCATCTGGGACCGCGCCGCGATGACCACCGCCCTCGGCGGTGTCTCGCTCCCCGTCTTCTTCACCGGCATGATCGCGATGGGCGTCTTCGTCCACAACCTCGGCTGGGTGAAGATCGCGGACAGCCTCAGCACCGACGACTCGATCGACGTCTGGTTCCAGACGCTGATCCTGCCGTGGATCGTGCTCGCCTTCCTCAACGCCGCGATGTACGCCCGCCTCACCCGCGCCACCATGCTGGAAGTGCTGGGCGAGGACTACATCCGCACCGCGCGCGCCAAGGGCCTCACCGAGGGCGTCGTCATCCGCAAGCACGCGCTGCGCTCCGCGATGACCCCGATCCTCACGGTCTTCGGCCTCGACCTCGGTGTCCTGATGGGCGGCGCCGTGCTCACCGAGTCCACGTTCAACCTGCCGGGCCTCGGCCTGGAGGCGGTCAGGGCCATCAGCAGCAAGGACCTGCCCGTCATCCTCGGCGTCACCCTGTGCGCGGCGCTCGCGATCGCCGTGGCCAACCTCGTCGTCGACCTTCTGTACGCCGTCATCGACCCGCGAGTGAGGCTGGGATGACCGAACTGTCCAAGAGCGGAGCCGCGGTGGGCGAGCCCGTCGCCGACTCCGCCGCTCCCTCCGCCTTCCTTGAGGTGCGCGACCTCAAGGTGCACTTCCCGACCGACGACGGCCTGGTCAAGTCCGTCGACGGCCTCAACTTCTCGCTGGAGAAGGGCAAGACCCTCGGCATCGTGGGCGAGTCCGGCTCCGGCAAGTCGGTCACCTCGCTCGGCATCCTCGGTCTGCACACCGCGGGCCAGTACGGCGCCCGCAGGGCGCAGATCTCCGGCGAGATCTGGCTCAACGGCCAGGAGCTGCTCGGCGCCGACCCCGACACCGTGCGCAAGCTGCGCGGGCGCGAGATGGCGATGATCTTCCAGGACCCGCTGTCCGCGCTGCACCCGTACTACTCCATCGGCAAGCAGATCACCGAGGCGTACCGGGTCCACAACGACGTCGACAAGAAGACCGCCCGCAAGCGGGCCGTCGAGATGCTCGACCGCGTGGGCATCCCGCAGCCGGACAAGCGCGTGGACTCCTACCCGCACGAGTTCTCCGGCGGCATGCGCCAGCGCGCGATGATCGCCATGGCGCTCGTCAACAACCCCGAGCTGCTCATCGCCGACGAGCCGACCACCGCCCTCGACGTCACCGTCCAGGCGCAGATCCTCGACCTCATCAGGGACCTGCAGAAGGAGTTCGGCTCCGCCGTCATCATGATCACGCACGACCTGGGCGTCGTCGCCGAGATGGCCGACGAACTCCTGGTCATGTACGGCGGCCGGTGCGTGGAGCGCGGCCCCGCGGAGAAGGTCTTCTACGAGCCCCAGCACCCCTACACCTGGGGTCTGCTCGGCTCGATGCCCCGCATCGACCGCGAGGAGACCGAGCGGCTCATCCCGGTCAAGGGCTCCCCGCCCAGCCTGATCAACCTGCCGAGCGGCTGCGCCTTCAACCCGCGCTGCCCCTACGCGGACGTCCCCAAGGACCAGATCACGCGCCGTGAGCGCCCCGAGCTGCGCCTCGTGGCCGACGGGCACTACTCCGCCTGCCACATGCCGCAGGAAGAGCGCACCCGGATCTGGACCGAAGAGATTGCGCCGAAGCTGTGAACGATGACGTGAAGGGCCAGGAGATGACGATCCCGGCGCAGGCGAAGAGCTCCCCCGAGCCGCTGCTCAAGGTCGACGGCCTGGTGAAGCACTTCCCCATCAAGAAGGGGCTGCTCCAGCGCCAGGTCGCGGCCGTGCAGGCGGTCGACGGGCTCACCTTCGACGTGCGGCCCGGCGAGACGCTCGGCGTGGTCGGCGAGTCGGGCTGCGGCAAGTCGACGATGGGCCGGCTCATCACCCGGCTCCTCGAACCGACCGGCGGCCGTGTCGAGTTCGAGGGCACGGACATCACGCATCTGAACACCGGCGGCATGCGCCCGCTGCGCCGCGACGTCCAGATGATCTTCCAGGACCCGTACTCGTCGCTGAACCCGCGGCACACGATCGGCACGATCGTCGGCGCGCCCTTCAAGCTCCAGGGCGTCAAGCCCGAGGGCGGCGTGAAGAAGACCGTGCAGGAGATGCTGGAGCGCGTCGGGCTCAACCCCGAGCACTACAACCGCTACCCGCACGAGTTCTCCGGCGGCCAGCGCCAGCGCATCGGCATCGCGCGGGCGCTCGCCCTGCGGCCCAAGCTGGTGGTGGCCGACGAGCCGGTCTCGGCCCTCGACGTCTCCATCCAGGCCCAGGTGGTCAACCTCCTGGACGACCTCCAGGACGAGCTCGGCCTCACGTACGTGATCATCGCGCACGACCTGTCGGTCATCCGGCACGTCTCCGACCGCATCGCGGTGATGTACCTCGGCAAGATCGTGGAGCTCGCGGACCGCAAGGACCTCTACTCCACCCCCATGCACCCGTACACCAAGGCGCTGCTCTCCGCCGTGCCGGTGCCCGACCCCAAGCGGCGCGGCCTCAAGAGCGAGCGCATCCTGCTCCGCGGCGACGTCCCCTCGCCGATCGACCCGCCGACCGGCTGCCGCTTCCACACGCGGTGCTGGAAGGCGACGGAGATCTGCAAGACCAAGGAGCCGCCGCTGGCGACGCTCGCCACGGGGCACCAGGTGGCGTGCCACCACCCGGAGAACGCCGAGGACCAGGCGCCCGAGGACACCAAGCTCCTCTCGGACGCCAAGGAGGCGATCGAGGTGGTGTCGGTGGTCGCCAAGGCGGAGGAGGCGAAGCCCGAGGCCGCGAAGCCCGCGGCTGCGAAGCCTGAGGTCGCGAAGCCTGAGGTCGCGAAGGACGCCGTCGTGAAGGACAAGGGTCAGAAGTCGACCGACGGCTAGGGCAACTTGACCCGGACGAAGTACGCGCCCCGGGTCATGTACATGCCCTGACGGGAGAGTGCAGAGTCTGCGTGTCCGTTCCGGCGGACACCCCATCGGAACGCGTTCGAAGGGAAGACTCATGGCACTCTCCCGTTCGGCACGTCTGGGCGCGCTCGCGACCGCGGCGCTCTCGTTCTGTCTGATCGCCGCCGCCCCCGCGCCCCACCCCGGCGCGGACGGCGTCGGCGACCCGTACTTCCCGAAGCTCGGCAACGGTGGTTTCGACGTACGCCACTACGCCCTCGACCTCGCCTACGAACCGGACACCGACCGGCTCGACGGCCGCGCCACGATCACCGCGCGCGCCACCCGGCACCTCTCCTCCTTCGGCCTCGACCTCCAGAAGCTCACCGTCACCCGGGTCGAGGTGAACGGCAGACGGGCCCGCTTCACGCGCGAAGGCGACGAGATCCGCGTCACGCCGCGCGAGTCCCTGCGCGAGAACCGGACGTTCGAGGTGAGCGTCGCCTACGGCGGAGTGCCCGAACCGCTCAGCGGCCCCATCGTCTTCGGCTCCGACTACGGCTGGATGAAGACCCCCGACGGCGTCTTCGTCGCCTGCGAGCCCAACGCCGCCTCGACCTGGTTCCCCGGCAGCGACCACCCCTCGGACAAGGCCGCCTTCGACATCCGGATCACGGCACCCAAGGGGCTGACCGCGGTCTCCAACGGCCGGCTGGTCGGCACGTCCACCAAGGGCGGCCACACCGTCGCCCACTGGCGGGAGTCCAAGCCGATGGCGACCTACCTCGCGACCGCCACCATCGGCAAGTTCGACGTACGGAAGGGGAGGACGCCCGGGGGCACGCCCATCTACGTGGCCGTCGACCCCGCGCTGCCGGCGGGCGACGTCGACGTGTACGACGTCACGGCCGAGGTCACCGACCACTGGTCGAAGGTCTTCGGGCCGTACCCCTTCGAGGAGACCGGCGCGATCGTCGACGACCTCCCGCAGGCCGGGTACTCCCTGGAGACCCAGACCAAGCCGGTCTACTCGGCCGTGCGCTCCGAGGGGACGATCGTCCACGAACTGGCCCATCAGTGGTTCGGCGACTCGGTCACGGTCGACAAGTGGAGCGACATCTGGCTCAACGAGGGCTTCGCGACCTACGCGCCCTGGCTCTGGAACGAGCACAAGGGCCGCGCGAGCGCCCATGAGTCCTTCCTCGCCGCGTACGACGCGCGCCCCGCCGGCTCGCCGTTCTGGCAGACCGTCGTCGGCGACCCGCAGCGCGACACGATGTTCTCCTCCGCCGTCTACCAGCGCGGCGCGATGACGCTCCAGGTCCTGCGCGAGCGCATCGGCGACAAGGACTTCTTCAGGCTCCTGAGGACCTGGGTGAAGCAGAACCGGTACGGCAACGTCAGCACCGCCGACTTCGTCCGGCTCGCCGAGCGGGTCTCCGGGGAGCAGCTCGACGAACTCTTCCGCACCTGGCTCTTCACCCGGGGCAAGCCGGCGCTCGGCTAGGCCGCCGCGCACGCGCCCGTGGAGGCCCGGGGCGGGGGGGCGGAGGCAGGGAGGGGCGGGTGAGGGTGGCGGAGGGGGCGGGGCGCGCTCGGGTAAGAATGGCGCGTGCTCCTGGATCTGTTCACCCCCACCGTCCAGCACGCGCTCGACATCGTGGGAATCTTCGTCTTCGCGATCTCCGGCGCGCTGCTCGCCGTGCGCAAGAACTTCGACGTCTTCGGCATCGCCGTGCTCGCCGAGGTCACCGCGCTCGGCGGCGGACTCTTCCGCGACCTGGTCATCGGGGCGGTCCCGCCGGCCGCCTTCACCGACCTCGGCTACTTCATCACCCCCCTCTTCGCGGCCCTCCTGGTCTTCTTCCTCCACCCGGAGGTGGAGCGCACCCAGCTCGCGGTGAACATCTTCGACGCCGCCGGGCTCGGCCTGTTCTGCGTCACCGGTACGACCAAGGCGTACGACTACGGCCTCGGCCTCACCGCGTCGGCCGCCCTCGGACTGATGACCGCGGTGGGCGGCGGCGTGCTGCGCGACATCGTCGCCAACGAGGTGCCCTCGCTCGTGCGCTGGGACCGCGACCTGTACGCCGTGCCCGCGATCGTCGGCGCCGCGATGGTCGCCCTCTGCATCCACTACGAGAAGCTGTCGGCCCTGACCACCTCCATCGCCATCCTGACGGCGTTCACGCTCAGGCTCCTCGCGATGCGCTACCACTGGCGGGCCCCGCGGGCCTGGAACCGCCGCTCGACGGCGGTGGAGGCGGACGCGGACGAGACGCCGTAGGAGACCGCGGCCCCCATCAAGGAAAAGCTACCGCTCAGTAATCGCATGTTGTACGTTGCTGCCATGGCAACGGCAGCATCAATACCCGCAGTGGTCCCCGCGAGCATCGGCGACAGCGAGTTCGACCGCGACACCGCGGTCACCCGGCGCGGGCCCGGCGTGTACGACATCGAACTCTCCGCCGGGTGGACGATCATCAGCGCCGTCAACGGCGGCTACCTCCTGGCCGTCATCGGCCGCGCGCTCGCCGACGCCCTGCCGCACGCCGACCCCTTCACCATCTCCGCGCACTACCTCACCGCGTCGAGCCCCGGCCCCGCCGTGATCCGCACGGACGTGGTGCGCGCGGGCCGCACGCTCTCCACCGGACAGGCCTCCCTCTTCCAGTACGACGACGAGGGCCGCGAGATCGAGCGCATCCGCGTGCTCGCCTCGTACGGGGACCTCGACGCGCTCCCCGACGACGTCCGCACCACCGCGCGGCCGCCCGCGATCCCGCCGCTCGACCAGTGCTTCGGCGCGCAGGACGCCCCCGGCGACCGCCCCGTCCCCGGCAGCTCGGCCATCGCCGACCGGCTGTTCCTCAAGCTGGACCCCGCCACGCTCGGCTGGGCGCTGGGGCAGCCCTCGGGGAAGGGCGAGATGCGGGCCTGGTTCGGCCTCGCGGACGGCAGGGACGCGGACCCGCTCTCGCTGCTGCTCGCGGTGGACGCGCTGCCGCCGACCGCGTTCGAGATGGGCCTGACCGGCTGGGTGCCGACCGTGGAACTCACGGCGCACGTCCGCCACCGCCCGGCCCCCGGACCGCTGCGCGTCGCGATCACCACGCGCAACCTCGCGGGCGGCTTCCTGGAGGAGGACGCGGAGGTCTGGGACAGCGAGGAGCGCCTGGTCGCCCAGTCGCGACAGCTGGCGCGGGTCCGGCTGAGCTGAGGACTGCCGGGCCCTCGGGTCCGGTGGTGCTCGTGTGGCTGGGCGGGCTGGGCGGGCTGGGCAGGGCCGGGCTGGGGCTGGTGGCCCGGTGGTGTTCGTGGGGCTGGGCTGGGCCGGGCCGGGCTGAAGCTGGTGGCCCGGTGGTGTTCGTGGGGCGCGGGTCGCCGTGGGGGATGCTTGCGCGGTGAAGTCCGACCGGCTGCTCTCCATCCTCCTGCTGCTCCAGACGCGGGGCCGGGTGCCCGCGCACGAGCTGGCCGAGCGCCTTGAGGTGTCCGTCCGCACCATCTACCGGGACGTCGAGGCCCTCTCCGCCTCCGGCGTCCCGGTCTACGCCGAGCGCGGGCGGCACGGCGGCATCGAACTGCTCGCCGGCTACCGCACCGACGTGACGGGGCTGACCGCCGACGAGTCGCGGGCCCTGTTCGTCCTCGCCGCCCGGGGGGCGCACGCCGCGCTCGGCCTGGACGCGGCGCTCGGCTCCGCCCTGCGCAAGGTCATGGCGGCGCTCCCGGCACCGCACCGCCCGGCCGCCGAGGTGACGAGCCGCCGCATCCTCGTCGACGCCTCGCGCTGGCTCCGGGGCCCGGAGGCCGGCGCCGACCTGGAGGCCCTGCGGGACGCGGTCTTCGCGGACCGGCGGCTCGGCCTGTGCTACCGGCACAGCGGCGACGCGGAGCCCCGGCGCTACACCGTCGATCCGTACGGCCTCGTCTCCAAGGCCGGCGTCTGGTACCTCGTCGCCGACCTCGACGGCGCCCCGCGGCTCTTCCGCGCCGACCGCATCCGCTCGGCGCGCCTCACCGAGGCGCCGGTCGTCCGGCGGCCGGGGGTGGAACTCCCCGACGTATGGGCGCTGTTGAAGCGCCAGGTGGAGGACCGCCCCGGCGGCATCGACGTGACGGCCCGCGTCCGGCGCACCCGCTTCGACCAGTTCCTGCGGATGAACGGAAGCGCGGTCACCGAGGTCGTCGACGCCGAGGGAACGGGGGAGTGGGTGACGGTCCGCCTCGCCTACGGCGTGCCCGGCGAGGCACGGATGCTGCTGCCCTTCGCCGACAACGTCGAGGTCCTCTCACCGCCCGAGGTGCGCGACGAACTGGCCGCGGCGGCGGCCGCGGTCACCCGCCTGTACGGCCCGGACGCCCCCGCGGTCACCGGTCGCCCCGCAGGAACCGGGCCAGCTCCGCGGTGAGTTCGGCGGGCGCGTCCTCCTGGACGAGATGACCGGCGCCCTCGATCAGGCGCAGCTCCGCGCCGGGGATCGCCGAGGCCAGCTCGTGGCCGCGCTCGGGCGGAATCCAGGTGTCCCGCGCACCCCAGCAGATCAGTACGGGCAGGTCCAGCTCGCCGTACCTGCCCTGGATCTCGTCGGTGTGGCGCTGGCCGTTCTGCTCGATCTGGCGGTAGAACGCGGGCCTGCCCTCCTCGGTGCACCAGGGCTCCACCAGGCGGTCGAGCACCGCGGGGTGCAGTCCCCGGTGGCTCGCCGACCGCACGTACTCGCGCACGAGAGCCTCGTGCAGCTCGGGCGGGAGCTGCGCGAACACCGCGGCGTTGGCGCCGAGGAGACGGTAGGTGGCCGTGCCCCAGGGGGCGAGGGCGACCGGGTCGACGAGCGCGAGGCGGTCGTAGCGGGCGCCGTGCAGCAGCCGTGCGCGCAGGGCGACGCAGCCGCCGAAGTCATGGGCGACGACGGCGGGCCGTTCGAGGCCCCAGTGGCCGAGCAGTTCGGCGAGCACGCGGCCCTGCGCGGCGAGCGAGACGTCCTGCTCCTCCCGCATCTCCGATGCGCCGTATCCGGGCAGGTCCCACACGTACACGCGGTGCTCGCCCGAGAGGGCGCGGGCGACGCCCCGCCAGACGTACGACGAGAAGGGCGTGCCGTGGACGAGGACCACGGGCGGGGCGTCGGCGGGGCCGAGGGCCGCCCAGCGGACGGCGCCCGACGGGCCGGCGAAGGTGCGGTCGAGGGTCCAGGTGTCACGCGCGGAGGTCATGAGCGCTGAGGGTAGTCACTCCTTACGCGAGGAGACACCCGTGCGGACGCGTCCCCCGTCGCGGGGGCGCCGAGTGCTCGCCGGGCCTCACGCGGGGCGCTCGTCCAGCCAGTGGCGGCGGCCCAGGCTGACGAGGCGGAGCTGCCGGCGTGCCGTGGCCGCGACCCGCGCGGCGGCTTCGGGGTCGCCCCCGGCCTCCATCAGCGCCGATGCGGTCATCACCATGTGGTCGACGTACATCCCCGCGAGCATCAGCAGATCGTCCTCGGCCCAGTCGGCCGCCTCGGGCTCGCGGGCGAACTGCTCCTTCACCTCCTGCGCGAACAGCGCGAGCTGCCCGCGGATCGCGGCCCGCACCGGCTGCACGCCGCCGTGCTGCTCGCGGGCGATGAAGCGGACGTGGGCGGGGTGGGCGCGGACATAGGCGGCGATCAGCTCGACGGTGGCCGCTATGCGCTCCTCGCCGTCGTCGTCGCCCGCGCGTTCGCCGGTCGCGGCCAGCAGGGCGGTGAGGGCGGTGTGCAGGCTGTTCAGCGCCTCCTCGACGAGGGCCACGCCGAGATCGGCCGTGTCGCGGAAGTGCCGGTAGAACGCGGTGGGTGCCACGCCCGCGGCGCGGGTGACCTCACGCAGGCCCAGGCTGCTGAGGCTCTGCTCGGCCAGGAGCTGGAGCGCGGCGTCCAGGAGTGCCTGCCGTGTCTTCTGCTTCTGGGCCTGCCGGGCGCCGAGCGTGTGACTCATGCCATGCAGTCAACAACTGTTCTCCGAGTTTTGAAAGCGCGGGAGCGAGTACTCTGGAACTCAGTGAACAGTTGTTACTACAACCGTTCACCGGATGGACCGCGTCCGTCCGCACGCAGCACGACGTGCCGCACGCACGCGGCACGCACCGCATCGGTTCGACGAATCGAGAGGGATCTCATGCTCTTCCTTGTCGCCGCCCTCCTGCTGCTGGGTGTCGCCATGGGTTCCGTGGCACACGCCCCGCTGCCGGTCACCCTGGTCGCCGCCGCCGTCATCGGCGTCTGGCTCGTGGTCTTCGCGATCCGCGAGCGCAGCCGCGCGCGCCACCACTGAGCCGCCGCGAAGCCGCCACACCTCCGTCCGTCGTGTCCGACAGGAGTCGAACCATGCAGCTCACCGCTGACCGCACGACCGCCGACCGCACGACCGCAGACCGTACGACCAACGAGCGCACGAACACCGACCCCACGAACACCGACCCCACGAACACCGCTCGCGCCCTGACCGGCTCCCGCGGGGCCGAGGAGGGTGCCGGTTCCGGGCGCGCCCCGCGGCCCACCGGCCGGCGTGACACCGACGGCATGGCCGTCGCCTCCTTCGTCCTCGGCCTGGTCGGACTGCTGGTCCTGAACCTCTTCCTCGGCCCCGCCGCCATCGTCCTCGCGGGCCTGGCCCTGCGCCGCGGCACCACCCGCAGGGGGCGCGCGCTGCTCGGCCTCGGCCTCGGCGTGGCCGACCTGATCGTGCTCGCCTCGCTCGTCGCGATGGACGGCACGGTGTCCTGGAGCGTCGCCGGCTGACACCGCGGGGGGCACCGGGTGCCGCACGGCTCGTAGAATCGTGCCCACCATGGCCTACCTCGACCACGCAGCGACCACTCCGATGCTCCCGGAGGCGATCGCGGCGATGACCGCGCAGATCGCCGTCACCGGCAACGCCTCCTCGCTGCACGCGGCGGGGCGGCGGGCGCGACGCACCGTCGAGGAGGCCCGCGAGACCCTCGCCGAGTCGCTCGGCGCCCGGCCCAGCGAGGTGGTCTTCACCTCCGGCGGCACCGAGGCCGACAACCTCGCGGTCAAGGGCCTGTACTGGGCCCGGCGCGACGCCGGCCCGGCCCGCACCCGCGTCCTCGCGAGCCCCGTCGAACACCACGCCGTCCTCGACGCCGTCCACTGGCTCGGCGAGCACGAGGGCGCCACCGTCGAGTACCTCCCCGTCGACGCGCACGGCCGTGTCCACCCCGGCGCGCTGCGCGAGGCGATCGAGCGGAACCCCGACGACGTGGCCCTCGCGACGGTCATGTGGGCCAACAACGAGATCGGCACCATCCAGCCGGTCCGCGAACTCGCCGACGTCGCCGCCGAGTTCGGCGTCCCGCTGCACGCCGACGCCGTCCAGGCATTTGGCCAGATCCCCGTCGACTTCGCCGCCTCCGGACTCGCCGCGGCGACCGTCTCCGGACACAAGATCGGCGGCCCGTACGGGATCGGGGCGCTGCTGCTCGGCCGTGAGTACAGCCCCGTGCCCGTACTGCACGGCGGCGGCCAGGAGCGGCACGTGCGCTCGGGGACGCTGGACGTGCCCGCCATCGCCGCGTTCGCCGTGGCGGGGGAGTATGCCGCCGGGCACCGGGAGCGGTTCGCCGCCGAGATCGGCGCCCTGCGCGACGAGCTGGTGGCCGCGGTCCGCGCGGCCGTCCCCGAGGCGGTCCTCGGCGGCGACCCGGCCCCCGGTGGCCGGCTCCCCGCCAACGCGCACTTCACCTTCCCCGGCTGCGAGGGCGACTCCCTTCTGTTGCTGCTCGACGCCCAGGGCATCGAGTGCTCCACGGGCTCGGCGTGCACGGCGGGCGTGGCCCAGCCGAGCCACGTCCTGCTCGCCACGGGCACCGACCCCGACCTGGCGCGCGGCACCCTGCGCTTCTCCCTCGGCCACACGTCGACGAAGGCGGACGTCGACGCGGTGGCCGCGGCGATCGGCCCGGCGGTGGAGCGGGCGCGGACGGCGGGCCTGAGCTAGGGCCTCTCCGGGCGCCGGGCGCCGGGCGGCGGGCGGCGGGCGGCGGGCGGCGGGCCGCTAGGCCTTCTTCGGGCGGGCGGGTCTCTCCAGCCGGTCCCGTGCCTCGCGCACCAGCCGCATGTACCGGTCCCAGTCCCAGTGGGGCCCCGGGTCCGTGTGGTCCGTGCCCGGCACCTCCACGTGCCCGACGATGTGCTCGCGGTCCACCGGGAAGTCGTACCTCTTGCATATGCCGGCGGTGAGCCGCGCCGAGGCCGCGTACATCTCATCGGTGAACGAGGACTTCTGGTCCACGAAGCCCTCGTGCTCGATGCCGATGCTCCGCTCGTTCCAGCTCCTGTTGCCCGCGTGGAACGCCACGTCCAGCTCGCGGATCATCTGCGCGATGTGCCCGTCCTTGCGGATCACGTAGTGCGCGGCGGCGCCGTGCGCCGGGTCCTTGAAGACGCGCAGCGCCGTGTCGAACCCGCCCTGGACCACGTGGATCACCACGCGGTCGACGTCGTAGTCGTCGGGGCGGTCGGCGCGCCGCCAGTTGTCGTCCGAGGCCGCCGTCCACTGGACGCCCTTGGCGTCGACCTCGCCCTCCTTGCGCTCCTTCGCCACGCCCGGCACCCGCCACCACAGCCGGTCGAGGTCGTCCTTGGCGAGCAGCACGCTGCCCGTGACCGCCACGGCGCCGCCGATCAGCAGGGTGCGCCGGTCGATGCCGCCGCGCCCCGGCTTCTTCCCGCCGTCGGTTTCTGCCCCCATGTGATCGTCAACGCTTACTCACGGGCTTCCGGTTCCCGAAGCCCCGTACTCTGTTAAAGCTATGACTTTGACCGAGACCCCGCAGCGCCCACAGCCCTCCCCGCGCCCCCTCCGTGTCCTGGCCGCCATGTCCGGAGGCGTGGACTCCGCCGTCGCCGCCGCCCGTGCCGCCGAGGCGGGCCACGACGTGACGGGAGTGCACCTCGCGCTCTCGGCGAACCCGCAGTCGTTCCGCACGGGCGCGCGCGGCTGCTGCACGATCGAGGACTCCCGCGACGCCCGCCGCGCCGCGGACGTCATCGGCATCCCGTTCTACGTGTGGGACCTCGCCGAGCGGTTCCGCGAGGACGTGGTCGAGGACTTCGTGGCCGAGTACGAGGCGGGGCGCACCCCGAACCCGTGCCTGCGCTGCAACGAGAAGATCAAGTTCGCCGCGCTGCTCGACAAGGCGCTCGCCCTCGGCTTCGACGCGGTCGTCACCGGCCACTACGCCAAGGTGATCGTCAACGAGGACGGCACGCGCGAACTGCACCGCGCCTCCGACATGGCAAAGGACCAGAGCTACGTCCTCGGGGTCCTCGACGACCGCCAGCTCGCCCACGCGATGTTCCCCCTGGGCGACACGGTCACCACCAAGGAGGAGATCCGCGCGGAGGCCGAGCGCCGTGGCCTCGCGGTCGCCAAGAAGCCGGACAGCCACGACATCTGCTTCATCGCCGACGGCGACACCCAGGGCTTCCTCGCCGCCCGGCTCGGCAAGGCCGAGGGCGACATCGTGGACGAGTCCGGGGCGGTCCTCGGCACCCACGAGGGCGCGTACGGCTACACCATCGGCCAGCGCAAGGGCCTCCGCATCGGCACCCCCGCCCCCGACGGCAAGCCGCGCTACGTCCTGGACATCTCCCCGGTGAACAACACGGTGACGGTCGGCCCGGCCGCGTCCCTGGACGTCACGTCCCTGACGGCCGTCAAGCCCCGCTGGTGCGGCACCTCCCCGTTCGCCCCCGGCACGTACACGGCCCAGCTCCGGGCCCACGGCGACGAGACGCCCGTCACCGCCGAGCTGGTCGAAGGGGAACTGCGGGTCGCCTTCGCCGAGCCCGTCCGCGGCGTCGCCCCCGGCCAGGCGATCGTCCTGTACGACGGCACGCGCGTGGTCGGCTCGGCGACGATCGCGACGACGGAACGGGTGACGGCGGGGGTGTGACCGGGCCGGGCCGCCCCGGACCGGGCACGGCGGAGCGTCAGGCCACCCGGAGCACGATCTTGCCGCGCGTGCGCCCCTCCTCGCCGCGCAGGTGGGCCTTGGCGGCCTCCGCCAGCGGCAGCACCGTGTCGATCTCGACGCGGAGCCTGCCCTCGTCCACCAGACGGGCGATCTCCAGCAGGCCGAGGCGGTCCGGCTCCACCAGCGTCCAGCCCGTGTGCACGCCGCGCTCCCGTGCCCGCTCGGGGTCGGGGAGGCCGCCGGGGTCGGGGAGGGTCACCAGGTGGCCGCCGGGGCGGATCACCTCCAGGGACCGCGCGCCGTACTCGCCGCCCACGCCGTCGAGGACGACGTCCACGTCCCGGACGGCCTCGGCGAAGTCCACGCGCGCGTAGTCGATCGTCTCGTCGGCCCCGAGGCCGCGCAGGAAGGCGTGCTTGTCCTCGCGGGCGGTGCCGATGACGTACGCGCCGCGCGCCTTGGCGATCTGCACGGCCAGGTGGCCCACGCCGCCCGCCGCCGCGTGGACCAGGACCCGCTGCCCGGCGCGCAGTCCGGCCGTCTCCACCAGGCCCTGCCAGGCCGTGAGCGCCGCCAGCGGCAGCGCGGCGGCCTCCACGTGGCCGATGCCCGCGGGCTTGGGCGCGAAGCGCCGGGCGGGGGCCGCGACGTACTCGGCGTACGCGCCGGTCTGCTCGGGGAAGCGGGGCATGCCGAACACCTCGTCGCCGGGGCGGTAGAGGGTCACTCCGGGGCCCACCTCCTCGACGACGCCCGACACGTCGTAGCCGAGGACCGGGGTCTCGCCCCACGTGCCGAAGGCGCCCGCCGCGCGCGTCTTCCAGTCGACGGGGTTGACGCCCGCCGCGTGCACCCGGACCAGGATCTCGGTGAGGCCGGGCTCGGGACGGTCCACCTCCACGGGGACCAGGTTCTCGGCGGCTCCCCACGCGCGGGGGCTCATGGCACGCATCTTCATGGTGGTTCTCCTGTGACGGTGACGGTGACGGGGGCGGGCCGTCCCGGACTCCCCCGGACGGCTTGGGCACCCAGCGTGCGACGCCGCGGACGATCACAGTGCTGGCAGTTTGGCCATGATGTGACAGGATTCGGCCATGGATTCGGTCATGGCCGCGGGGAACGGACGGCACCGCGTGGTGGTCCTCGCGCTGGACGGCGTGTACGCCTTCGAGATGGGCATCCCGCCACGGATCTTCGGGGCCGCGCAGGACGCCGGAGGGCAGCCGCTGTACGACGTCGTCGTCTGCACGGTGGACGGCGGTCCCGTGCGCACCGACGCCGGGTTCCAGGTGATGGCCGAGCACGGCCCCGAGGCGCTCGCCGAGGCGGACACCGTCGTCATCCCGCCCACGGCCGGGCTCTGCGACGGAGCGACGGACGGCGCCCTGTCCCCGCGGGTCGCGGCCGCCCTCGCCCGCGTACGCCCCGGCACGCGCTGGGTGTCGTTCTGCACCGCCTCGTACGTCCTCGCCGCCGCGGGGCTGCTCGACGGGCGCCCCGCGACCACGCACTGGAAGGAGGCCGACCACTTCCGGCGCACCTTCCCCCGGGTCGCGCTCGACGAGGACGTCCTCTTCGTGGACGACGGCGACGTCCTGACGGCCGCGGGCGTCGGCGCCGGCGTCGACCTCTGCCTGCACCTGCTGCGCCGCGACCACGGCAGCGCCGTGGCGCACCGCGTGGCCCGCTTCTGCGTCGTGCCGCCCTGGCGCGAGGGCGGACAGGCGCAGTTCATCGAGCGGCCCGTCCCCGAGCCGACGCTCGCCACGACGGCCGCCACGCGCGCGTGGGCGCTCGAACGGCTCCACGAGCCGCTGCCCCTCGGCGAGCTGGCGTCCCACGCGCGGATGAGCCTGCGCACGTTCACACGCCGCTTCCAGGAGGAGGTCGGCATGCCTCCGGGGCGCTGGCTGACCGCGCAGCGCGTCGAGCTGGCCCGGGCGCTGCTCGAATCGAGCGACCTGCCCGTGGACGTGGTGGCCCACCGGGCGGGCTTCGGCACGGGGAACTCGCTGCGCCAGCACCTGCGCGCCGTGCTCGGCGTCTCACCGGCCGCCTACCGCAAGACGTTCGCCGGCGGCGGCCCCGCGGCCCGCGCCGCCCCGGTGCCTACCGCCCCGGCTCGGTGACGTCCGTCTCGTAGAAGCAGAAGTGGTCCTTGATCCCGGCCACGTCGGGCTTCGGCTCCCGGTAGGCCCAGACCGTGTCGGCCGAGCCGGGCAGTGACCAGTAGGAGGCCGTTCCCTTGAACGGGCAGTACGTGGTGGTGTCCGACGGGGTCAGCAGGTCGGTGCGGACGTCCTCCGGCGGGAGGTAGTACCGCACGGGGCAGCCCGTCTCGTGCAGCAGCAGCGGGCGCCCGCTCTCCGCCACGACCTGCCCCTCGTGCACCACGCGCACGTGCTGGGTGCCCCGCTCGACGGTGATCCGGTGTCCTGCGGCCATGGCTCCGCCCTCCTCGGTGAGTGCTGTCAGCAGCGAGTGCTGTCAGCGGTGAGTGCTGTCAGAGGTGAGTGCTGTCAGTGTCGGACCGTACCGTGGCCCCATGGATATCTGCGTCTTCCTCTCCGCCGCCGACCTCGACGACCGCTACACCCGCCCGGCCCGCCAGTTCGCCGAGCTGCTCGGCAAGGGCGGCCACACGCTGGTCTGGGGCGGCTCCGAGAGCGGCCTGATGAAGGTCGTGGCCGACGGCGTCGAGGAGGCGGGAGGGCGGCTCGTCGGCGTCTCCGTGGACTTCCTCGCCGCCAAGGCGCGGCGGGTCGCCGAGCCCCACGAGATGGTCGTCGCGCGTGACCTCGCCGAGCGCAAGGCGCTGCTCCTGGCCAAGGCCGACGCGATCGTGATCATGGTGGGCGGCACCGGCACGCTCGACGAGGCCACGGAGATCCTGGAGCTGAAGAAGCACGGCAAGCACACCAAGCCGGTCGTCCTGCTGAACTCCGAGGGCTTCTACGACGGCCTGAAGGAGCAGTTCCGGCGCATGGAGGACGAGGGGTTCCTGCCCCTTCCGCTGACCGAGCTGGTCTTCTTCGCCGAAGAGCCCGTCGGCGCCCTGGCCTACCTGGAGGAATCACAGGGCACCCGGTGATGCGAGCATGGCGGGTATGGCAACACATGTGATCACCGGGGCGGGCTCCGGCATCGGCGCGGCCGTCGCCCGCCGTCTGCACACACGCGGCGACGATCTCGTCCTGCACGCGCGGGACGCGGGCCGCGCCAAGGAGCTCGCCGCCGAGTTCCCCGGCGCCGGCACCCTCGTCGGCGACCTCTCCGACCCCGACAAGCTCTCCTGGGCCTTCGGCCACCAGGC
The DNA here is from genome assembly GCF_040654435.1 of Streptomyces sp. NPDC050703. NCBI lineage: Bacteria > Bacillati > Actinomycetota > Actinomycetes > Kitasatosporales > Streptomycetaceae > Streptomyces > Streptomyces sp. NPDC050703. The sequence continues at coordinate 52,740 of NZ_JBFAHX010000035.1, read as the reverse complement.
GCTGCCCGAGCGCGTGGACTCCCTGCTGCACATCGCGGGCGTCGTCGACCTCGGCCCGGTCGGCGACCTCACCCCCAAGACCTGGCGCCACCAGCTCAACGTCAACCTCATCGCCCCCGCCGAGCTGACCCGCCACTTCCTGCCCCAACTGCGGCTCGCGCAGGGACACGTGGTCTTCGTCAACTCCGGCGCCGGCCTGAAGGCGAGCCCCGAGTGGTCGGCCTACGCGGCCTCCAAGCACGGCCTGAAGGCCCTCGCGGACTCCCTGCGCCAGGAGGAGCACGGCAACGGCGTCCGGGTCACCTCGGTCTACCCCGGCCGCACCGCGAGCGCCATGCAGGTCAAGGTCCACCAGCAGGAGGGCAAGGAGTACGACGCCTCGCGCTGGATCGACCCCGAGTCGGTCGCCACGACGATCGTCATGGCCCTCGACCTGCCGCGCGACGCGGAGGTCAACGACCTGACGGTGCGGCCCGGACGATGACCGCGCACACCTGGGGCCCGGCGACCGGCGTCGGGTCCATGCCGGGCGGCGACGCCCGAGAGGCGGCCAAGACCGTCACCGGCAGCTTCGAGGGGCCCGAGCAGGGCATCCCGTACCTCCCCGAGCTGCCCGGGCGCGGCCCGGGCGCCGACATGATCGGCCGCACCGCGGGCCTGCTCGTCGACCTGTACGCGCGCGTGGAGCCCAGCGGCTGGCGGATCGGCGACCGGCCGGGCCGGGACACCCGGCGGGCCAGGGCCTGGCTCGGCGAGGACCTCGACGCCCTGGAGGAGTTCACCCAGGGCTACGAGGGCCCGCTGAAGGTCCAGGCCGTCGGGCCGTGGACGCTCGCCGCCGCGCTCGAACTCAGGAACGGCGAGGCAGCACTCTCCGACCCCGGGGCCTGCCGCGACCTCGCGGGCTCCCTCGCCGAGGGCCTGCGCGGGCACCTCGCCGACGTACGCCGCAGGGTGCCGGGCGCCCAGGTGGTGCTCCAGCTCGACGAGCCCTCGCTCATCGCCGTGCTGCGCGGACAGGTCAAGACGGCGAGCGAGTACCGCACCCACCGGGCCGTGGACCGGCAGGTCGTGGAGAGCACCCTGCGGGACGTCCTCGCCGTCCACGGGGAAGGGCCGACGGTCGTCCACTCCTGCGCCCCCGACGTCCCCTTCGCGCTCCTGCGCCGCGCCGGGGCCGACGCGGTCTCCTGCGACGTCTCCTTGCTCACCGAGCGTGACGACGAGGCGATCGGCGAGGCGGTCGAGGCCGGCACGCGGCTCCTCGCCGGTGTCGTGCCGGGCGTGGACGGCCGATTGTCAGACCCTGCCGGTAGCGTCATGGGTGTCAGGACGTTGTGGCGCAGGCTGGGGCTGAATCCGGGATCGCTCGCGGAGTCGGTCGTGGTCACCCCGTCGTGCGGACTCGCGGGGGCATCTCCCGCGTACGCACGCGAGGTGCTCGCCCACTGCGTCAGGGCGGCGAGATCACTCGCGGACAACCCTGAGTAATTGGGTATGACGTAACGGGAGGACGAAACGGTGGCTGTCGAACAGCAAGGCTCTGTGCCCGCCGAGGCACGGGATCAGCACGCCCAGCTGGCCGAACAGATCGAGGAGCACCGCTTCCGGTACTACGTGAAGGACCAGCCGGTCGTCAGCGACGCGGAGTTCGACAAGCTGCTGCGCTCCCTGGAGGCCCTGGAGGAGGAGCACCCGGAACTCCGTACGCCCGACTCGCCCACCCAGAAGGTCTCCGGGTCGTACGAGACGGAGTTCACCGCGGTCGAGCACCGCGAGCGCATGCTCTCCCTCGACAACGCATTCGACGACGCGGAGCTGGCCGCCTGGGCCGACCGCGTCGCCAAGGACGTGGGCGCGCCGGGGTACCACTTCCTGTGCGAGCTGAAGATCGACGGCCTCGCGGTCAACCTGACGTACGAGCACGGCAGGCTGACCCGCGCGGCCACCCGCGGCGACGGCCGCACCGGCGAGGACATCACGCCGAACGTCCGCACGATCGCGGACATCCCCGAACGCCTCAAGGGCGACCGCGTCCCCGCCCTGGTGGAGGTCCGCGGTGAGGTCTTCTTCCCGATGGAGAAGTTCGAGGAGCTGAACGCCCGCCTGGTCGAGGCGGGCGACAAGCCCTTCGCCAACCCGCGCAACGCGGCGGCGGGTTCGCTGCGCCAGAAGGACCCGCGCGTCACCGCGACCCGCCCGCTGCACATGGTCGTGCACGGCATCGGCGCCCGCGAGGGCTTCGACATCGACTGCCTCAGCCACGCCTATGACCTGCTGCGCGAGTGGGGCCTGCCCACCGCCGGGCACAACAAGGTCGTCGACGGCCTCCAGGGCGCCCGGGACTTCATCGCGTACTTCGGGGAGCACCGCCACTCCGTGGAGCACGAGATCGACGGCGTCGTCGTCAAGCTCGACGAGATCCCGCTCCAGGGCCGCCTCGGCTCCACCTCGCGCGCCCCGCGCTGGGCCATCGCGTGGAAGTACGCGCCCGAGGAGGTCAACACCAAGCTGGTCAACATCCGCGTGGGCGTCGGCCGCACCGGCCGCGTCACGCCGTACGCGCAGGTCGAGCCGGTCACGGTCGCGGGCTCCGAGGTCGAGTTCGCCACCCTGCACAACCAGGAGGTGGTGAAGAAGAAGGGCGTCCTCATCGGCGACACGGTCGTGATCCGCAAGGCCGGCGACGTCATCCCGGAGATCCTCGGCCCGGTCGTGGACCTGCGGGACGGCACCGAGCGGGAGTTCGAGATGCCCGCCGAGTGCCCCGAGTGCGGGACGGCGCTGCGGCCCATGAAGGAGGGCGACATCGACCTCCGCTGCCCCAACGCCCGCACCTGCCCCGCCCAGTTGCGCGAGCGCCTCTTCTACCTCGCGGGGCGCAAGTCCCTCGACATCGAGAACTTCGGCTATGTCGCCGCGGCCGCGCTCACCCGCCCCCTGGAGCCCGCCCGGCCCCCGATCCTCGACGAGGGCGACATCTTCGACCTGAAGGTCGAGGAGCTGCTCCCCATCAAGTCCTACGTCCTGGACCAGGACTCCGGCCTGCCGAAGCGCGACCCCAAGACGGGCGAGGAGAAGGTCGTCACCTTCTTCGCCAACCAGAAGGGCGAGGCGAAGAAGAACACCCTCGCCATGCTGGAGAACATCGAGGCGGCCAAGGACCGCCCGCTCGCCCGCGTCCTCACCGGCCTCTCGATCCGCCATGTCGGCCCGGTGGCCGCCGAGGCGCTGGCCCGCGAGTTCCGCTCCATCGACCGCATCGATCAGGCCACCGAGAAGGAGCTGGCGGAGACCAACGGCGTCGGCCCGGTCATCGCGGCCTCCCTCAAGCAGTGGTTCGCCGAGGACTGGCACCGCGAGATCCTCCGCAAGTGGCGGGCGGCCGGGGTGCGCATGGAGGAGGAGTCGAGCGGTGAGGACGAGGGGCCGCGCCCGCTTGAGGGTCTGACGGTGGTCGTCACCGGGACGCTCGAACACCACACGCGGGACGGCGCGAAAGAGGCGTTGCAGAGTCAAGGCGCCAAGGTGACCGGTTCCGTTTCCAAGAAGACCTCCTTCGTCGTCGTGGGGGAGAACCCGGGTTCGAAGTACGACAAGGCCATGCAGGTGAAGGTTCCGGTTCTCGACGAGGCCGGCTTCGCCGTCCTGCTGGAGCAAGGACCCGACGCGGCACGGGAATCCGCGCTTCCGACCGAGGAGTAGCGGTTGAAGCCCACCCGTTCGGCGCATACCAGATGCATAAGGGTGGCCGGGGCGCATTCGGGCAACCGTGGTCGACCGCTGCCCGCGGAAGCCTTCTGCGGCCTACTGTTGAGGTGTGCGCCTGCCGTGCCCCGCTGCGAACGGGGCATCTCCTGCTCATCAAAGAGCGTGGAAGGGGGCATCCCCTATTCGGAACGAGTGACGGGGCGACCGCCTGCTCGTCGAGAGCGCGGGGACGGAAGAACCGGACGCGGCCGGCACCGGGCCGGGTCCGTAAGGCGTGGGCACCGCCGGCTGTGAGAGGGACGGGAATGGAACCGACCGAAAGCGCCGCCCCGGACTCACGGCTGCGCGCGCGCCAGTGGCGCGCGCCGAGCACGTGGCTGCGGGGCCGCCGCACATCACCGGCCCCCGACACGGGCGCGCCGGGCACAGCCGGAGCGGGAACCGCGGCAGGGACGCTGAGCACGGCCATAGAGCCCCGCGAGCGGGCGTGGACCGCGCCCTCCGCGCGGGGCGCCGAGAGCGGCGCCGTCCTGGCGGGCGGCCAGGGCGCGCACGAACCCCGCGAGCCCTGGCCGCTGCTGCCCGTGCTGGTCGTCGCAGCCGCCGCGCTCCTGCTCGGCGCCGGGTTATTCCAGGCCCTGGCGGACGGGCACGCGCTGTTCCCCTCCGGCACGGCGGGCTGGTCGCTCGCCGTCCTCACCGGCCTCATCGTCGGCCATCTCGTCGCCCTCGGCAGGGACCGCTGGTGGGGCGGCACGGGCTCCGGCGGCGCCCTCACCGTCGCCGTACTCCTGCTGTACGGCTGGATGCCCGCCGGCCTGGTCAGCCTCACCGTCGTCGTCCTCGTCGGCGTCGCGCGCAGGCACCGCCGGCGCCAGGGCGTCCTGCACGGCGCGGTCGACATCATCGGCATCGGCACGGGCGCCCTCACCATGGCCGCCTTCGGCACGGCGCCGACGTCCGGCTCGCCCTGGCTGCCCGAGAGCTGGGACCTGTACACCGCGCCCGAGGTCGCCCTGGTCGCCGTCGCCTACCTCGCGGTCACCCGCGTCCTGCTCTGGTACGTCCACGCGCCCCGCACCGGCGCCCTGCCCACCGTCACCCGGACGGCCCTGGTCCGGCAGGGACTTCTCGGCATCGCGCTGCTCGGCATCGCCCCGCTGATATGCGTGGTGGCCATCTCCCTGCCGATACTGCTGCCGCTCTTCGCGATCCCGCTCGTCGCCCTCGACTCCACGCTGTGGATCGCCCGCGCCCGCGCCGAGGAGCAGCTCCGCGACCCGCTGACCGGCCTGCCCAACCGGCAGTGGCTCCTGGAGCGGACGTGGACGGCCCTGGACGACGCCGAGCGGATCGGCGCGCGCTCCGCGCTGATGCTGATCGACATGGACCGCTTCCGGTCGGTCAACGACACCCTCGGCCACCTGGCGGGGGACCGGCTGCTGCTGCAGATAGCGGACCGGCTGCGGATCGCGCTGCCGCGCGGCGCCGAGGCGGCCAGGCTCGGCGGCGACGAGTTCGCCGTACTGCTGCCCGTCGCCGACTCCACGACGTCCGCCACGCGCGTGGCCCGGCAGCTGGTCGCCGCGCTCGGTTCGCCGCTCGACCTGGACGGCCTCACCCTCGTCCTGGAGGCCAGCGCGGGCCTCGCCGTCTTCCCGGACCACGCGCTGGACGCGGAGGGGCTGCTGCGCAGGGCGGACGTCGCGATGTACCAGGCGAAGCGGGACCGCACGGGCGTGGAGGTGTACGAGTCGAAGCGGGACTCCAACACCCCCGACCGCCTCGGCCTCCTCGGCGACCTGCGGCGCGCCCTCGACGCGGGCGACGTGGAGCTGCACTACCAGCCGAAGGTCCGCTTCGACGGCAAGGTGGCGGGCCTGGAGGCGCTGGTGCGCTGGGTGCACCCGGAGCGGGGCAAGGTGCCCCCGGACGAGTTCATCGCCATCGCGGAGTCCTCGGGCCTCATGCCGCACCTGACGGAGTACGTCCTGGAGACGGCCCTCGGCCAGGTCGCGAAGTGGCAGGCGCAGGGCCTGAAGGTCCCCGTCGCCGTCAACGTCTCGCCGCGCGACGTGCACACCCCGGGCTTCGCGGGAGCGGTCGCGGCCCGCCTCGCCCGGCACGGCGTCCCCGCGGGCGCGCTCCAGCTGGAGATAACGGAGCACGTGCTCCTGGAGGACCCGCAGCGCGCCGCGGACACGCTGGCCGGGCTCACCGGGCACGGCGTGAAGATGTCCCTGGACGACTTCGGCACGGGGTACTCCTCGCTGGTGCACCTGCGGCGGCTGCCCGTGAGCGAGCTGAAGATCGACCGCTCCTTCGTCGCCCGCCTGGCCGTGGACAACGAGGACGCGGAGATCGTCCGCTGCACGGTGGACCTCGCCCACTCCCTCGGGCTGCTCGTGGTCGCCGAGGGCGTCGAGGACGACGAGACGTGGGAGCGGCTGCGCGACCTCGGCTGCGACGCGGTGCAGGGCTGGCTGGTCGCCGCCGCGATGCCCGCCGAGGAGACCACCGCGTGGCTGCGGGCCAGGGGCTCGCGCGGCTGGCGCCGCCCGGTCGACCTCGCCGCGGAGGCCGCGGCGGCGGCTCTGGCCGAGGGCTCCGAGGCCACCCCCGACGTGCCCTCGGACATGGGCCGGTCCTCGGGGCACGTGGTGCAGTAGCGGCGGCGGTGGCGCCACGGCGGGCGGCCCCGCGGGGAGCGTGCGGCGGGCACCGGAGGAAGCGGGCGGGGAAACCGTTTCACGGGCACACCGCACGGCCCCATAGGATTGGGGCCACAACCCGCACACTCACCCCTGAGGATCGCCGCATGCCTGGCATCACGCGCGAGGAGGTCGCCCACCTCGCCCGCCTTGCACGTCTGGAGCTGAAGGCCGAGGAGCTCGACCACTTCGCCGGACAGCTCGACGACATCATCGGCGCGGTCGCCCGCGTCTCGGAGGTCGCCGACCAAGACGTACCGCCGACCTCGCACCCGCTGCCGCTGACGAACGTCATGCGCGCGGACGAGGTCCGTCCGTCGCTCACCCCCGAGCAGGCGCTCTCGGGCGCCCCGGCCCAGGAGCAGCAGCGTTTCAAGGTGCCGCAGATCCTGGGGGAGGACTAAGAACATGACGGACATCATCAAGCTCACCGCCGCCGAGATCGCCGCGAAGATCGCTTCCGGCGAGCTCACGGCCGTCGCGGTCACCGAGGCCCACCTGGCCCGCATCGACGCCGTCGACGAGAAGGTGCACGCCTTCCTGCACGTCGACCGCGAGGGCGCCCTCGCGCAGGCGCGCGCCGTCGACGCCAAGCGCGAGCGCGGCGAGAAGCTCGGCCCGCTGGCCGGCGTCCCGCTCGCCCTGAAGGACATCTTCACCACCGAGGGCGTGCCGACCACCGTCGGCTCGAAGATCCTCGAAGGCTGGATTCCGCCGTACGACGCGACCGTCACCAAGCGCCTGAAGGCCGCCGACGTCGTCATCCTCGGCAAGACCAACATGGACGAGTTCGCCATGGGGTCCTCCACCGAGAACAGCGCGTACGGCCCCACCGGCAACCCCTGGGACCTCACCCGCATCCCCGGCGGCTCCGGCGGCGGCTCCTCCGCGGCCCTCGCCTCGTACGAGGCACCGCTCGCCATCGGCACGGACACCGGCGGCTCCATCCGCCAGCCCGCGGCCGTCACCGGCACGGTCGGCGTCAAGCCCACCTACGGCGGCGTCTCGCGCTACGGCATGGTGGCCTTCTCGTCCTCCCTGGATCAGGGAGGACCCTGCGCCCGCACGGTCCTGGACGCGGCCCTCCTGCACGAGGCCATCGCCGGCCACGACGAGCTGGACTCGACGTCCATCGACGCCCCGGTCCCGCCGGTCGTCGAGGCCGCGCGCAACGGCAGCGTCGAGGGCATGCGCGTCGGCGTCGTGAAGCAGTTCTCCGGCGAGGGCTACCAGGCCGGTGTCGTCCAGCGCTTCAACGAGTCCGTGGAGCTGCTGAAGTCGCTCGGCGCCACCGTCGTCGAGCTGGACTGCCCCTCCTTCGACCTGGCCCTCTCGGCGTACTACCTGATCGCGCCCTCCGAGTGCTCGTCGAACCTCGCCCGGTTCGACGCCATGCGCTACGGCCTGCGTGTCGGCGACGACGGCACGAAGTCCGCCGAGGACGTCACCGCGCTCACCCGCGAGGCCGGCTTCGGCGACGAGGTCAAGCGCCGCGTCATGCTCGGCACGTACGCGCTCAGCTCCGGCTACTACGACGCGTACTACGGCAGCGCCCAGAAGGTCCGCACCCTCATCACGCGGGACTTCGAGAAGGCGTTCGAGCAGGTCGACGTGATCGTCTCCCCGACGACCCCGACCACCGCCTTCCCGATCGGTGAGCGCGCCGACGACCCGATGGCGATGTACCTGGCCGACCTCTGCACCATCCCGACCAACCTGGCGGGCAACGCCGCGATGTCGCTGCCCTGCGGCCTCGCGCCCGAGGACGGTCTGCCCGTCGGACTGCAGATCATCGCCCCCGCCATGAAGGACGACCGTCTTTACACGGTCGGAGCCGCCGTCGAGGCCGCCTTCGTGGAAAGGTGGGGACACCCGCTGCTTGAGGAGGCACCGTCACTATGAGTCCCATGACTGCCAAGGCCAAGGGCTTCAAGAATTCCAAGCCCGGCGCGTACCTTTCGATGGGCACGACCGCCTTCGGGGCGATCGCCGTCGTCAAGCAGGCCCGGATGGCCCGCAAGGAACACGACACGCTGCGCCTCATCGACGCCGCTGTCTCCGCTGCCGCCATCGTCACCGGCCTCGCACTGCTCTACCGCGAGCTGAAGAAGCTCGGCGACGACGACGTCCTGCTGGGCTGAGAGGGAAAGTTTCACCGTGACTGTCACGACTGACCTGGTGTCGTACGAGGAAGCCCTCGCGACGTACGACCCCGTCATGGGCCTTGAGGTCCATGTCGAGCTCGGCACCAGGACCAAGATGTTCTGCGGCTGCTCGACGACGCTCAAGCAGGAGGCGAACAGCCAGACCTGCCCGACCTGCCTCGGCCTGCCCGGCGCGCTGCCGGTCGTCAACGAGATCGGCGTCGAGTCCGCCATCAAGATCGGCCTCGCGCTGCACTGCGAGATCGCCGAGTGGTGCCGCTTCGCCCGGAAGAACTACTTCTATCCGGACATGCCGAAGAACTTCCAGACCTCGCAGTACGACGAGCCGATCGCCTACAACGGCTATCTGGACGTCCAGCTGGAGGACGGCGAGGTCTTCCGCGTGGAGATCGAGCGCGCCCACATGGAGGAGGACACCGGCAAGTCCACGCACGTGGGCGGCGCGACGGGCCGCATCCACGGCGCCTCGCACTCGCTCCTGGACTACAACCGCGCCGGCATCCCGCTGATCGAGATCGTCACCAAGCCGATCGAGGGAGCGGGCGAGCGCGCCCCCGAGGTCGCCAAGGCGTACGTCGCCGAGCTGCGCGAGCTGATCAAGGCGCTCGGCGTCTCCGAGGCCCGCATGGACAAGGGCCAGATGCGCTGCGACGTGAACCTCTCGCTGCGCCCGCACGGGCGCGAGGAGTTCGGCACGCGCTCGGAGACGAAGAACGTCAACTCGCTCCGTTCCGTGGAGCGCGCGGCGCGCTACGAGATCCAGCGGCACGCCGCCGTCCTGAACGGCGGCGGCACGATCGTCCAGGAGACCCGGCACTTCCACGAGGACGACGGCTCCACGACGTCCGGCCGCATCAAGGACAACGCCGAGGACTACCGCTACTTCCCCGAGCCGGACCTGGTGCCCGTGGCCCCGTCCCGCGAGTGGGTCGAGGAGCTGCGCGCCGGCCTCCCCGAGCTGCCGCGGGTCCGCCGCAACCGGCTCCGCGAGGAGTGGGGCGTCTCCGAGCACGACATGCAGTCGATCCTCAACGCCGACGCCATCGGCCCGATCGTCGCCACCGTCAACGCGGGCGCGGACGCCGCGTCGGCCCGCAAGTGGTGGATGGGCGAGCTGGCCAGGCACGCCAACGAGCAGGGCGTCGAGCTCGGCGCGCTCCCGATCACCCCGGAGCACGTCGCCCGGGTCACGGAGCTGGTCGCCAAGGGCGACCTGAACGACAAGCTGGCCCGTCAGGTCATCGAGGGCGTCCTCAAGGGCGAGGGCACGCCGGACGAGGTCGTCGAGAAGCGCGGCCTGAAGGTCGTCTCGGACGAGGGCGCGCTCACGGCCGCCGTCGACGAGGCCATCGCCGGCAACCCGGGCGTCGCGGACAAGATCCGTGGCGGCAAGGTCGCCGCCGCGGGCGCCCTGGTCGGCGCGGTCATGAAGGCCACGCGCGGCCAGGCCGACGCGGCCCGCGTCAAGGAGCTGATCCTTCAGAAGCTCGGCGTCAGCGAGGGCTGACCGGCCCTTTCCCGCCCGGCAGGGGGCGGCGCACCTCACCGGTGCGCCGCCCCTTTCCCGTGCGGCGCCTTTCGGACGTTCACTTCTCCTTCGACCTGCGGCCTTCACAGCGAAACCGGACGTCACTAGCGTCCCCGCCGTACAGATCAAGTGGATCAGCCGAGAACCATTGACTGTCGGCCAGGACCCAGGGAGGTCATACGTGACTCCGGAGATATCGCGCAGACGGTTGATGGCGGTGGGCGGCGGCGCGTTCGGCGCCGCGGCCGTCGGCTCCTTCCTGCCGCCCTCGCTGCAGCAGGCGCTCGCGCAGGGGCCGCCGAAGGGCCGCGGCGGTCTCGACTCGATCGAGCACGTGGTGATCCTCATGCAGGAGAACCGCTCCTTCGACCACTACTTCGGTTCCCTGCGCGGCGTACGGGGCTTCGGCGACCGCAACGCCATCCGGCTGCCCGGCGGGAAGTCCGTCTTCGAGCAGCCCGACGGTTCCCGCACCGTGCTGCCCTTCTCCGTCCGGCAGGCCGCGGAGACGCAGAAGAAGGACCTCCAGTACATCGGCGACCTGGACCACTCCTGGAACGGTGGCGCCAAGGCCTGGCACGACGGCTGGATGGACGGCTGGATCACCGCGAAGACGGCGGCGACCATGGCGTACTACACGCGCGAGGACATCCCGCTGCACTACGAACTCGCCGACACCTTCACCGTCTGCGACGCCTACCACTCCTCCATCCACACCTCCACCAGCCCCAACCGCAACCACCTGTGGAGCGGTACGACGGGCTACGAGGCGAACGGCACGCGGGCCGTCGGCAACGACGCCTACGCCGAGGGCACCCACCCGGGCTACGGCTGGGGCACGTACGCCGAACGCCTGGAGAAGGCGGGCGTGAGCTGGCGGACGTACACCGAGTGGGAGAACTTCACCGACAACCAGATCGAGTTCTTCGCGACCTTCAAGGCCATCGCCCGCAAGGTGCTCGCCAGGACCGGGCTCACCTACATGGAGGCCTTCTACGCCAAGGTGCGCGACGCCAGGGACGAGACCACGCGCGCGCGGCTCCTCGCCGACCTGGAGGACGGCGTCCGCACCCTCGACAAGCGCGAGCGGTCCCTCTTCGAGCGCGGGCTGCGGCGCGTGCCCACCGGCACGCTCGCGACGAAGTTCGCCGAGGACGTCGCCGACGGCAGGCTCGCGAAGGTCACCTACCTGGTGCCCTCCGCCGTCGACTCCGAGCACCCCAGCGTCTCCTCGCCGATTCACAGCGCCACCATCGTCTACAAGATCCTCGACGCGCTCGCCTCCCACCCCGAGGTGTGGCGCCGTACCGCCGTCTTCATCAACTACGACGAGAACGACGGCTTCTTCGACCACGTCCCGCCGCCCGTACCCGGCGGCGACTCCGAGGCGGAGCGGGCCGAGCGCTGGAACGGCAGGCCGACCGGGCTCGGCATCCGCGTGCCGATGCTCGTCGTCTCGCCGTGGACCGTCGGCGGCTACGTCTCCTCCGAGGTCTTCGACCACACCTCCGTCGTGCGCTTCCTGGAGAAGTGGACCGGCGTCGAGGAGCCCAACATCAGCGCCTGGCGCCGCAAGGTCACCGGCGACCTCACCGGCGCCTTCGACTTCCGGCGCGCCCACCGCATGCCGGAGGTCGAGCGGCCGGGGCCCGTCCCGGCGTTCAGCGGCCGATGGGCGCCGCGGCCGCCGCGGGAGCAGGCCATGCCCGTCCAGGAGCCCGGTGTCCGCCGCGCGCGCCCGCTGCCGTACCAGCCCGACGCGGACGCGCGGCCGGACGAGGGCGGCGGGCTCACCGTGCGGCTGCGCAACGGCGGCCGCTCCAGCGCGCACTTCGCGCTCTACCCCTACGCCGGCGAGTTCACGGTCCCCCAGCACCAGGACGTCGTGCGCAAGGGCGCCTGGACCGTGCCGGTGACCGGCGACCGCTACGACTTCACCGTCACGGGACCCAACGGCTTCCGGCGCGAGTTCAAGGGCGGCAAGGAGGGCGGCGCGCGGCTCACCTCCGCGATCACCCGCCGCGAGATCCACCTGACGCTGGCCAACCGGGGCCGCGGGGAACTCGTCTTCACGGTCAGGCCGCTCGGGTACGTGGACGAGGACGACGTCAGGTCGCGGACGCGCACCGTCCGCGTCAGGCCGGGCAGCAGCCGCACCGTCGCCTGGCGGACCGAGGACGAGCACGGCTGGTACGACGTCGAGGTCACCGCCGACGCCGACAAGGCGTTCCACCGCAGGCTCATGGGCCACATCGAGAACGGTCGCGCGAGCGTCTCGGGCTGACGCGCGGCGCCGGTGCGCGGAGCTGCCCGTGGGGCCTCCGCGCACCCCGTGCGCCCCTGTGAGGAAGGCCACGAAACGGACCAAGGATCATCAAATGCTGCCAAGGTGGTCCAGGCGGGCAGGTAGCCGCTCATGTGTTCTTTGCGGGCCCTCGTACAGCTGATCACCGCTGCTCCCGGTAAAGATCCACGAAACATCCAGGGAGCCGGTCCGTGGCAGCACTCGCCCGCTGGTGCGTCAGGCACCGCCTACTCGCCGTCCTCCTCTGGCTCGTCGCCCTCGGCGGCACGGCGACGGCCGCAGCGCTCGCCGGGAGCGCGTACTCGAACGACTACGAGGTCCCCGGCACCGAGTCGGGCCGTGCCGCGCACCTCCTCGACGAGCGGTTCCACGGGCTCGGCGGGGACAGCGGCACCGTCGTCTGGCACACCGGACCCGGCACCTCCGTCCGCGCGGCCGACGTCGAACGGACCATGTCCGACGCCCTCGACAGCATCGCCCGGCAGCCCGCCGTGGCCTCGGTGGCCGGCCCCTACGGGGACGAGGGGGCCGGGCGGATCAGCGAGGACGGCAGGACCGCCTACGCCACCGTCACCTTCCGGGAGCAGGCCGACGACATCGCCGAGGCCGACGCCCGGCGGGTCCTCGACACCGCCAAGGCCGCCGCGTCCCCCGGCCTCCAGGTCGAACTGGGCGGCACCGCCATCGGGCTCACCGAGTCCAAGGACGCCAAGGCGGCCGAGATCGTCGGGGTGGCCGTCGCCGCCGTCGTGCTCTTCCTCGCCTTCGGCTCGCTCGCCGCGGCCGCGCTGCCGATCGCGACCGCCCTGGTCTCCGTCGGCACGGCGTACGCGGGGATCGTGCTGCTCGGCCACCTCATGACCGTCGCGGACTTCGCGCCGATGCTCGGCACCCTGATCGGCCTCGGCGTCGGGATCGACTACGCCCTGTTCATCGTCACCAGACACCGCAAGGGCCTCAAGCGCGGACTGCCGGTGGCCGTCGCCGCCGAGCGCGCCGTCGCCACCACGGGGCGCGCCGTCGTCTTCGCCGGCGCCACCGTCTGCATCGCCCTGCTCGGCATGCTCATCCTGCGGCTCAGCTTCCTCAACGGCGTCGCGGTCGCCGCCTCGCTGACCGTCGTCCTCACCGTCGCCGCCGCCGTGACGCTGCTGCCCGCGCTGCTGTCCTTCATCGGCCCGCGCGCCCTCAGCCGCGGCGAGCGGCGCCGCCTCGCCGAGCACGGACCCGAGCCGGAGCTGCCGACCGGGCTCGCCGCCCGCTGGGCCGCCTTCGTCGAGCGCAGGCCGAAGCTGCTCGGCGCCCTCGCCGTGTGCGTCATGGCCGTGCTCGCGCTGCCCGCCCTCGCCCTGCACCTCGGCACGTCCGACCAGGGCAACAACCCGGCGTCCAGCACCACCCGGCAGGCCTACGACCTGCTCGGGGCGGGCTTCGGGCCGGGCGTCAACGGCCCCCTGACACTGGTCAGCGAGGTCTACGGCGCCGGTGACCGCGTCGCCGTCGACACCCTCGGCACGGTGCTGCGGACGACCGAGGGCGTCGCCTCCGTGAGCCCGGCGACGTACGACGGACACGGCCGCACCGCGTTCCTCACCGTCGTGCCCGACTCCGCCCCCCAGTCGCAGGCGACCAGCGCGCTCGTCGACCGGCTGCGCGAGGACGTCCTGCCGGAGGCCGAGCGGGACAGCTCCCTCGACGTGGTGGTCGGCGGCGTGACCGCGAGCTACGACGACTTCGCCGAGGTCATCGTCGGGAAGCTGCCGCTCTTCGTGGGCGTCGTCATCGGCCTCGGTTGCGTGCTGCTCCTGCTCGCCTTCCGCTCGGTCGGCATCCCGCTCAAGGCCGCCGTGATGAACGTGGCGGCCGTCGCCTCCGCCTTCGGCGTCGTCGTCGCGGTCTTCCAGTGGGGCTGGGGGAGCGAACTGCTCGGCCTCGGCAGGGCGGGGCCCATCGAGCCCTTCCTCCCCGTGATCATGGTGTCCGTCCTCTTCGGCCTCTCCATGGACTACCAGGTCTTCCTGGTCAGCCGGATGTACGAGGAGTGGCTGGAGACCGGCGACAACCGGCGGGCGGTGCGGGTGGGCCTCGCCGAGACCAGCCGGGTGATCAACTCCGCCGCCGTCATCATGATCTCCGTCTTCCTCGCCTTCGTGCTCAGCGGCGACCGCGTCGTCGCGATGTTCGGCATCGCCCTCGCGGCGGCCGTGGCACTCGACGCCTTCGTCCTGCGCACGCTCCTGGTGCCCGCCCTGATGCACCTGCTCGGCGGCGCCAACTGGTGGCTCCCGCGGAGCCTGGACAGGCTGCTGCCGCGCATCAGCGTCGAGCCGCCCGAAAGTCGTTCGAACGCGGGCGGTCCGCGTGGCAGGATTCCGGCCCAGAGGGACGCGGCCGACGACATGGGCGGGGTGGAAGACCGGAATGTTCGCGACATCGCTGGGTGAGGGCGCCGAGCTGAGACCGCTCGAACCGTGGCAGGCCCAGGAGTTCCTGGACCACGTCGAGCGGGCCCGGGAGTACGCGGGGCCGTATGTGCCCCTGACCGTCGTCGCCGAGGACCTCGAATCGGCGCGGGGCGTCCTCCAGAACTACGCCGACAAGCAGGCGGCCGACACCGGGCGCCTGTACGGCATCTGGCTGGACGGCACGCTGGTCGGCGGCATCCTGTTCCGGATCTTCGACACCAGCGTCGACGGCTGTGAGATCGGCGTCTGGCTGGAGCCGTCGGCGGCCGGGCGCGGCCTGGTCACCCGGGCCTCGCGCGTCCTCGTCGACTGGGCCGTCGACCGGCGCGGCATGCACCGGATCGAGTGGCTGGTCTCCTCGCGCAACGACCGCAGCAAGGCCACGGCCGCGCGCCTGGGGTTCACCAAGGACGGCGTGCTGCGCGAGAGCTTCCCGTGGCAGGGGATACGCCACGACATGGAGGTGTGGTCCGTGCTGGCCCCGGAGTGGCGCGCGGCACGGGACGTTCGTTAAGACGGCTCTCAGACAGCGTCCGTACGGTGCCTCGCATGGCTACCAAGACAGAGGACGCGGCCGGGGCGCAGGATGCCACCGGGGCCGAGGAAGTGACCGGCTCCGGGACGCCGGAACCGAAGAAGGACGCGGCCCCGGTCGACGTCACCAAGGCCGCCGATGACACGGACATGGACGCGGACGACGAGTTCGACGCGGACGAGGAGTCCGACGCGGCGGTGAAGCCCGCGAGGTCCGCGGGTGTCGGCCAGGGCGCCGCGGCCGTCGTCTCCGTCGCGCTCGGCGTCGTCGGCCTCTCCGGCGGCTGGCTCGGCACCGTCGCGGGCGCCCGCTCGAACATCATCGGGCAGCTGGAGACCGCCCAGTCCGCGAGCGTCGCCGGCCAGATCCAGGCCCTCTACGGCGACTCCTGGAAGATCACCGCGCTGATCGCCGGCATCTTCGCCCTCGCGGCGCTGGTCATCGGCTTCGCCGTGCTCGTCAGGCCCGCGTTCGGCGCCCCCGGCAAGGAGCAGGCGCCCTGGATCAAGTCGGTGTCGTGGGCGGGCGTCGCGCTCGGCGTGATCGGACTGCTCCTGGCCATCGCCAAGTACTCCGACCTGCTGCTCGGCCTGCCCTCGGCACCTTCCTAGGCCGCACGGACCACATCTGAGGCAGGGGCGGGGCGGGGCCTAAGGCCCCTGCCCCGCCCCTCGTCGTGCGTAAGGCCCCCGGCCCCGCGCAGATGCGGCACTCGCCCGATGTGGGGGACCCCCCTGGGAGACGAGAGTGGAGCCGTCGCAGAGAGCGATGAACACCACTGGGACCCGAGGGGTACGAGATGTTCGAGTACGAGATGCACCAGCTGCGCGCCGCCGAGCTGACCCGTGAGGCCGACCGCCGCCGCCTGGTCCGTGAGGCCCGCCGCGTCCGCACCGCGGCCCGCGGCTCGGCGCGCGACGAAGCCGGGGGGCGGGTGAGCGCGCCCGCCTGGAGGGCCCGTTCCGCGCGGACCACCTGAGGTGAGAGGCGGGGCGGGGACGGTTCCGCCGGGGATCACTTCCCGGACATCCGGTGTCACCCCGTCAGCACACTGTGCGATGCTCGCCGCTGTGGAGACCAGGTCCGTGAGCCCCGTGTTCGTCGGTCGCACCGATGAACTGGGCATATTGAACGAAGCGCTCGCCCGCGCCACGGGCACCCCGCTCGACGGAGCGGGGGGCCCCGGCACGGGCGAGCCGCAGGCGCTGCTGCTCGGCGGCGAGGCGGGCGTCGGCAAGACCCGCCTGGTGGAGGAGTTCACGGCGGCGGCCGAACAGCAGGGCGCCGTCGTCGCGCTCGGCGGCTGCGTCGAGATCGGTGCCGACGGCCTGCCGTTCGCCCCCTTCTCCACCGCCCTGCGCGCCCTGCGCCGCCGCCTCCCCGACGAACTGGCCGCCGCCGCCGACGGCCAGGAGGAGGAGCTCGCCAGGCTCCTGCCCGAACTGGCCGCTCCCGCCCCGCACGGCCACGGCGGACGCTCCGACGAGCAGGGCATGGCCCGCCTCTTCGAGCTGACCGCCCGCCTCCTGGAGCGGCTCTCCCGCGAGCGCACGGTCGTCATCGCCCTGGAGGACCTGCACTGGGCCGACACCTCCACCCGGCACCTCCTCGCCTACCTCTTCCGCACCCTGCGCGGCGGCCGCCTCGTCCTCCTCGCCACCTACCGGGCCGACGACATCCACCGCCGCCACCCGCTGCGCCCCCTCCTCGCCGAACTCGACCGGATGCGGACCGTGCGCCGCATCGAACTCGGGCGCTTCAGCAGGGACGAGGTCGCCCGCCAGATGGCCGGCATCCTCGCGGCCGAGCCCGAACCGTCCCTGGTCGACGACATCTTCGACCGCTCCGACGGCAACGCCTTCTTCGTCGAGGAACTCGCCGTCGCCGCGCACGGCGGCAGCTGCGCGGGCCTGACCGACTCGCTGCGCGACCTGCTCCTCGTACGCGTCGAGGAACTGCCCGAGGACACCCAGCGGGTCGCGCGCATCGTCGCCGAGGGCGGCTCCACCGTCGAGTACCCGCTGCTCGCCGAGGTCGTGGGGCTCGGCGAGGACGACCTGATCGAGGCGCTGCGGGCCGCGGTCGGCGCCAACATCCTGCTCGCCTCGCCCGACGGCGACGGCTACCGCTTCCGGCACTCCCTGGTCCGCGAGGCCGTCAGCGACGACCTGCTGCCCGGTGAGCGCTCCCGCATCAACCGCCGCTTCGCCGAGGCCCTGGAGGCCGACCCCGCACTCGTCGCCGCCGACCAGCGCGCCGCCCGGCTCGCCGCCTACTGGTACCACGCGCACGACGCGGCCAAGGCCCTGCCCGCCGTCCTGCGTGCCTCCGTCGAGGCCCGCAGGCGCCACGCCTACGCCGAACAGCTCCGCCTGCTCGAACGCGCCATGGAGCTCTGGGACGACGCCCCCGAGGAGGTGCGCGACAGGCTCCGCCCCGCCGACTACGTGGAGGGCTACCCCGCCTGCGGCTGCGACCCCGCCGAACCCCTGCGCTATCTCGACCTGATGGCCGAGGCCACCGTCGCCGGACGGCTCAGCGGCGAGCGCGACCGCGCCCTGAAGATCACCAAGCGGGCCCTGCGGCTCCTCGCCGACAACAAGGACCCCCTGCGATCGGCGTGGTTCTGGGTCTCGCGCTCCCGGCTCGTCTCCACCCTCGGCCGCGGCGACGGCTGGGACGAGATCGCCAAGGCCCAGGAGCTGATGCGCGGCCTGCCGCCCTCCGAGGTGCACGCCGACGTCCTGGTCCACCGCGCCTCCTGGGGCATGCTGCACGCCCCGGGCCCCGAGACCATGGCCGCCGCCGAGCGGGCCGTCGAGTACGCCCGCATGGTCAAGGCCGACACCATCGAGCTCAACGCGCGCCTCACCCGCGGCAACCTCCTCATCGAGGCGGGCGACCCCGAGACCGGCCTCGCCGAGATGTACGAGGTCAGGGACCGCGTCGTCGAGCAGGGCCTGGTCACCGACCTCAGCCGCGCCCACATCAACCTGCCGTCGGCCCTGGAGGGCGTCGGCCGCTCCGCGGAGTCCGTCAAGGTCGCGATGGAGGGCATCGAGTTCTGCCGGAAGTACGGCCTGATGGACACCGAGGGCTGGGTCTGGGGCAACGCCGCGGAGTCGCTGCTCTCCCTCGGCCGCTGGGACGAGGCGGCCGAAGCCGTCGTCCAGACCCACCGCTGCGCGCAGAGCGCCAAGCCCCGCGGCTCGGCCGCGCAGTGCTCCGCGCGCATGGCGCTCTACCGCGGTGACCACGCCGCCGCGACCCGCCACCTCCAGAGCGCCTGCCACCACTACGGCACCCACGACCCCCAGCCGCAGTACACGCTGCCGCTGGCCGCCATCGCCCTCGGCATCGCCGCCGCCGAGGGCCGCGTGCTCGACGGCCGCGCCGAGGTCGAGCGGGGCCTCGCCGCCGGCCTGCCCTTCGGCACGTACAAGTACGGCTGGCCGCTGCTCCTCGCCGCCGCCGCGATGGAGGCCGACGCGCGCGGCCTGCCCGCCGCCGAACCGGGCCGCCCCGCGGCCGTCGCCCGCATCCGCGAGGTCACCAAGACCCTGGCCACCCCCATCCCGCTCTGGCGGGCCTACGGCGAGTGGACCCGCGCCGAACTCCTGCGCTCCGAGGACCGCGACACCCCGGCCGACTGGGCCGCGGTGGTCGCGGCCGTCGAACCCCTCGACCGGCCCTACGACCTCGCCCGCGTCCGCCTCCGCCTCGCCGAGGCGCTCCTCGCCCCCGACGGGCCCGATCGCGGGACCGCCGCCCGGCTGCTCCGCCAGGCCCGTGAGACCGCGGAGCGGCTCGGCGCGGGGCCGCTGACCGAGGCGATCACCGGCCTGGCCCAGCGCGCCCGCCTCGCCCTCGACCCCGCCGAGCCCGCGCGGGCCCCGGCCGCCCCCGCCGACCCGGCCGAGGCGCTCGGCCTGACCAGCCGGGAGCGCGACGTCCTGCGGCTGGTCGCGGTGGGCCGCAGCAACCGCCAGATCGCCGAGGAGCTGTTCATCTCCCCGAAGACGGCGAGCGTCCACGTCTCCAACATCCTCGCCAAGCTCTCCGTCAGCGGCCGGGGCGAGGCCGCCGCGCTCGCCCACCGCCTCCGTCTGTTCCCGCGGGGCGGTGACCGCGCCGAGGCACGCGGCTGACCGGCGCAGACGCGGCCCCGGCCGGTTCCGGGGCCGGTCGCCTACGCTGGACGGCAGGATCTCCACTCCGAGGAGGCGCAGTGTTCAACGCGATCGAGGCCCTGTTCGCGCCGGGCCGCAAGCACACCGACGACGAGCGGAAGCGCCTGGAGACGACCCGCGTCGATCTCGCCGACGGCGATCCGGGCCGGGGCCCGATAGACCTCTCCTCGGGCAAGGTGGTCGTGCGCCCGCCGGTCCCGGCGCCCCGCGCGGACGGCGCGGACGAAGCGGAGGGCACGGAGGACACCGAGGGCACGGACGGGCCCGGCCGGCCGCCGCCGGGGGCCTGAGCTACTTCACCCGCACCTCCAGGATCTTGTCGTCGCCCTTCTCCGGTGTGCCCCGGGTGTCCGTCTCGTTCGTGACCACCCACAGCCTGTCGCCGCCCGCCGCGAGCACCGTGCGCAGCCGGCCGTGCTCGCCCTCCAGGAACGCCTGCGGCGCGGGTTCGCCGTCCACGCCGCGGACCGGGATGCGCCACAGCCGCTCGCCGCGCAGCCCCGCCATCCAGACCGAGCCCTCGGCGTAGGCCACGCCGCTCGGTGAGGCCTCGGAGGTCTTCCACTGGGCGACCGGGTCGCGGAAGCCCTCCGCGCCCTCCTCGCCCTCGGCCTCGGGCCAGCCGTAGTTGCCGCCGGCCTCGATCTCGTTCAGCTCGTCCCAGGTGTCCTGGCCGAACTCCGAGGCCCACAGCCGCTTCTGCTCGTCCCAGGCGAGGCCCTGTACGTTGCGGTGGCCGAGGGAGTAGACGGCCGATCCCTCGAAGGGGTTGCCGGGGGCGGGCTCGCCGTCCGGCGTGACGCGCAGGATCTTGCCGCCCAGGGACTTCTTGTCCTGGGAGAGGTCGGTGTCACCCGTCTCGCCCGTGCCCGCGTACAGCATCTTGTCCGGCCCGAAGGCGATCCTGCCGCCGTCGTGGTTCGAGCCCTTGGGGATGCCCTTGAGGATCGTGTCGGGCGCGCCGAGCCGCTGCCCCGACGGCTTCTTCTCGTCGTACAGCATGCGGGCGATGCGGTTGTCGGACTCCGTGGTGAAGTACGCGTACACCATGTGGTCCGACGCGTACGAGGGGGAGAGGGCGATCCCCAGCAGGCCGCCCTCGCCGCCGGGGGAGACGCCGGGCACCGAGCCGAGGCGCGTCTTCTCGCCCGTCTCGGCGTCGACCCGGGTGATCGTCCCCTCGTCGCGCGAGGAGACGAGCAGGTCGCCCTCGGGCAGTTCGGCGAGGCCCCACGGCGACTTCAGGCCGGTGGTCACGGTGCGGGTGACCTTCGCCGAGCCCTTCTCGGGCGGGGCGTCGGCGCCCCGCTTCCCGGTCGCGGACCCACTGG
This sequence comes from Streptomyces sp. NPDC050703, assembly GCF_040654435.1. NCBI lineage: Bacteria > Bacillati > Actinomycetota > Actinomycetes > Kitasatosporales > Streptomycetaceae > Streptomyces > Streptomyces sp. NPDC050703. Next base: position 31,799 of record NZ_JBFAHX010000035.1, on the reverse strand, counting down.
AGGCGTCCGGTCTCGGCGGGCTCTCGCGGTGGCCGGGCCCGTCGCCGTCCCCCGACGAGCAGCCGACGGTGAGGGCGAGGGCGGCAGCGGCGGCCAACACGGCGGAAACAGCGGGTCGTTGCACGATCGGGGTCCCTTCGACGGCGGCGCTTCTCCTTGTCATACACCGCGCGGGCCCCGGGAGTTCCCGTGACGCGGCCACCGGGCGGCTCAGGCGGGAACCCCTCAAGGGCCGGGCCCTCAGTCCCACGACCCCAGGGCGGGCGGCAGCGCCGCCATCTCCGCCAGGTCCGCGCCGGTCAGCGCCACCGCCGCCGCCCCCGCGTTCTCCACCGCCCAGCGCGCCCGCTTGGCGCCCGGGATCGGCACCACGTGCGGGCCCTGCCGGAGCGTCCAGGCCAGCGCGATCTGCGCCGGCGTCGCCCCGTGCCGCTCCGCCACCCGGCGCAGCCCCACCACCAGCGGCTGGTTGGCCGCCATCATCTCGGCGGTGAAGCGCGGGTGGCGGGCCCGCAGGTCGTCGGGCTCGAAGCCCTGGCCGGGGGTGAGCGTGCCGGTGAGGAAACCATTCCCCAGGGGCATCGCCGCGAGGAACCCGACGCCGCGCGCCACACACCACGGCAGCAGCGCGTCCAGCGCCTCCGGCGACCACACGGACAGCTCGGCCTCCACCGCGCTCACCGGGAAGACCTGCTGCACCCGCTCCAGGAGCCGGATCGTCGCGTCGTGCAGCCCGGGTCTCGGGCGGCCGTGCGCCGCGCGCCGCCCCGCGCGCGCCCCCACGGCGCACAGACCCAGGGCCCGCACCTTCCCCGCGGCGACCAGCTCCGCCATCGCGCCCCAGGTCTCCTCCACGGGGACCTCGGGGTCGACGCGGTGCAGCTGGTACAGGTCGATGGTCTCGGTCTGGAGCCGCCGCAGCGACGCGTCGCAGGCCCGCTTCACGTAGCCGGGGCGGCCGTTGGCGACGATGTGCTGCTCGCCCACGAGCAGGCCGCACTTGGTGGACACGAACGCCTCGCCCCGCCGCTCCTTGAGCACCCGGCCGATCAGCAGCTCGTTCGTGAAGGGCCCGTACATGTCGGCGGTGTCGAGCAGCGTCGCCGCGTCCCCGCCCGCGTCCAGCGCGGCGTGCACGGTGCGCAGCGACGCGTCGCCGCGCTGCCGCGAGCCGGTGTATGCCCAGCTCATCGGCATGCAGCCGAGTCCGACGGCGCCCACTTCGAGCGCCCCCGCGCCGATCGTCCTGCGCTCCACCTGGCCGTACCCTTCCGCTTCGCGTTCTCTGCGTCCCCTGCGTCCTGCGCGTCCGAAGATCACCCAAACTAGCCGCTGCCCTCCCGGCCCCGAGCGCTGCCTCCCCGCGGGCCGCGGCCGACGGCCGCGCACTAGCCTCCTGGACATGACGACTGACGTATGGCTTCCGTTCGAGGCGCACGGCATACCGGGACTGCCCGAGGCGTCCGAGGCCGGCCTCACCTACCGCTTCTGGGACGGCGGAAAGGAGTTCCCCGCCGACCCCGCCGACTGCGCCTTCTACGTGGTGCCCTACCTCCACGGCCCGGCGGTCGCCGTGCGCCCGCTGCCCGAGATGTCGTCCGTACGCGTCGTGCAGACGCTGTCGGCGGGGGTCGACCAGATGGACGCGGGACTGAAGTTCCTGCAGCCGGGCGTACGTCTGTGCAACGCGCGCGGTGTGCACGAGGCGAGCACCGCCGAGCTGGCCCTCGCCCTGGTCCTGGCCTCGCTGCGGGGCTTCCCGAAGTTCTTCGAGGGACAGCGCGCACAGGAGTGGCGCACGGGGTTCAACCCGGCGCTCGCCGACAAGTCCGTGCTCATCGTGGGCTACGGGGCGATCGGCTCCGCCATCGAGGACAGGCTCGCCCCCTTCGAGTGCGCGCGGGTGGCGCGCGTCGCGCGCTCCGCCCGTGCCTCGGAGCGCGGCCCCGTGCACCCGCTCACCGAGCTGCACCCCCTGCTGCCGGAGGCCGACGTGGTCATCCTCGCGACGCCGCTCACCGAGGACACCCGGGGCCTCGTGGGCGCCGGCTTCCTGGCCCGGATGAAGGACGGCGCGCTCCTCGTCAACGTCGCCCGCGGCCCCGTCGTCGACACCAAGGCGCTCATCGCCGAGCTGGAGTCCGGACGCATCACCGCGGCGCTCGACGTGACCGATCCCGAGCCCCTCCCCGCAGGCCACCCCCTGTGGCAGGCCCCCGGCGTGCTCATCACCCCGCATGTCGGAGGCCCTACGTCCGCTTTCCTGCCCCGCGCCCACCGGCTGCTGGCCGCGCAGCTGACGAAGTTCGCCGCGGGGCGGCCCGTCGACAACGTCGTCCGCACGATCGGCGGTTGACGGTCCGGGTTTGACCGGTGCGCACGCTGCGCACCCATATGTGTGCGCCGTGTGTCCACTCCTTCGAGCGCCGTCACGGAGCGTAGAGAGCCTATGTCCCTGAGTGACGATCCTGGTGTATCGTCCCGACTGGGGAAGCGCCGTGGACCAGTTCGGCGCCGGGGACGCACAGCAGACTGCAAGGGGGGCGACGGGCGATGTTTGGCCTATGGGCGGACGATCCGACGTGGCGGGACGGCCGCCGCCTACTCTCACGCGCACCGGGCCGGTGCGGCCGTCACGCGGACCGGCCGGGCACGGGGGCGGCGCGGACCCGGGCGGTGCGGTGAGCACCCCCCAGGGCTCCACCGCCGTCCTCGACCAGGGGCTCGCGGCGACGCCGCTGCCCCCGCGGACACCGCTGCTGCGCCGCCCCCTGCCGGGCAGCCGCTGCTTCGTCTCCCAGGTGCTCCTGCTGCTCCTGTGCGGCGGGTATGCCACCGGAGCCGCGACGGGCTGGGGCTCCGAGCGCCTGGCCCTGATCATGGGCGACTTCGGGCTGAGCGTCGCGGCGGCGGCGGCCGCGGTCTCCTGCTTCCACTACTCCCGCACGCGCCGCAGCCGTTTTCGACCCGCGTGGCTGCTCTTCGCGGCCTCCTCCGCGATGGCGGCCCTGGGCAACGGCGTCTGGGGCTGGTACGAGGTCGTGCTCGACCGCCCCGTGCCGAGCCCCGGCTATGCCGACCTGTTCTTCCTCTGCTTCGCGCCACCCGCCATCATCGGCCTGCTCGTGCTCGCCAAGCGCCCGGTGACCAGGGCGGGCTGGACCTGCCTCGCCCTGGACTCCTGGCTGATCGGCGGTTCGCTCCTCACCATCGCCTGGAGCCTGGCCCTCGCGCACACCGCGCAGTTCGAGGGCCAGAGCGTCGCGCACGCCGCGCTCTCGCTCGCCTACCCGCTGCTCGACATCGCGCTGGTCAGCATGGTCCTGGCGCTGCACTTCAAACGCTCATCGACGCACCGCACCGCGGTGAACACCGCGATCGGAGCGCTCGCGGTGACCGTGCTGTGCGACGCCCTGTTCACCTCGCCCCTGCTCCACGCGACCTACCGCTCGGGCCAGATGCTGGACGCCGGCTGGTTCGCGGGCTCACTCCTCCTGGCGTACGCGCCCTGGGCCGCCCCCCGGCAGGCGCGCGGGGCGGAAGGGCAGGCCCCCGCGCGCGAGGCGCACGACAGCGGGCCCGACGGGCCGAAGGCGCCCGGCACGCGCCCGACCGCCGGTTCGCTCGCCGCCCTCACGCCGTACCTGGCAGCCGCGGTCTGCACCCTGGGGATTCTCTACAACGTGCTGAACGGCCGCAGCGTCGACCGGGTCGTGCTCTTCACCGCGGGCACCGTCGTGCTCGCCCTCGTGGTCCGCCAGGGCATCATGCTCCTGGACAACATCACGCTCACCCAGGAGCTGGCCCAGAAGGAGAACCACTTCCGCTCCCTGGTCCAGGGCTCCAGCGACGTCATCATGATCGCCGCGCCCAACGGCGTCCTGCACTACGTGAGCCCGGCCGCCGCCGGGGTCTACGGCCGTGACGCCGACGAACTCGTCGGCTCCGAACTGGCCTCGCTGATGCACCCCGAGGACCTCGGCCGGGTCGTGCACGAGGTGCGCAGATTCCTCGCCGCGCACCCGGTCGAGGAGCCGACCACCCGCATCGAGTGCCGCTTCAGATCCGGCAACGGCGACTGGCTGAACGTCGAGTCCACCGTCAACCGCCACCAGGGCGGCCTCATCTTCAACAGCAGGGACGTCACCGAGCGGGTGCGGCTCCAGGCCCAGTTGCAGCACAACGCCGAACACGACCCGCTCACCGACCTGCCCAACCGCGCCCTGTTCACCCGGCGGGTGGGACAGGCGCTGACCGGCCGCAGAGTGACCGACCGCGGCACGGCCGTGCTCTTCATCGACCTCGACGGCTTCAAGGCGGTCAACGACACCATCGGCCACCAGGCCGGGGACGAACTGCTCATCCAGGCGGCGCGCAGACTTCAGGAGGCGGTGCGTTCGGGCGACACCGCCTCCCGGCTCGGCGGCGATGAGTTCGCGGCCCTCATCGTCGGCGACGGGACCAGGGACCAGGCCGCACGGGAACGGCACATCTTCGAACTGGCCGACCGGCTGAGAATCACCCTCTCCCAGCCCTACGCCATCGACGGCAACGACGTGCGCGTCGCGGCGTCCATCGGCGTGGCGTTCGCCGAGCCGGGCATCGGCGCGGGCGAACTCCTGCGCAACGCCGACCTCGCGATGTACCGCGCCAAGGCCGCCGGCAAGGGCCGCGTGGAGCTCTACGCGCCCCAGATGCAGGCCGACGTCGCCCGCAAGGCGCAGCAGGCCACCCGGCTGCGCGCCGCGCTGCACGACGGCGAGTTCGTGCTGCTCCACCAGCCCGTGGTCGCCCTCGACGACGGCCGGATCACCGCGGTCGCCGCACAGCCCCGCTGGCGCTCGGCCCAGGGCGTCCTCTACACCCCCGCCGAGTTCCTGCGGGCCACCAAGGCCGGGGAGAGGGACGGCGGCCGTGACACCAGGGAGAGCGACCGCACCGCCGAGCTCGGCCGCTGGACGCTGGAGAAGGCCGTCGAGCAGGCCGCCGAGCGGGGCCGCAGCGGCCACGCGGTCCCCGTCACCGTACGGATGAGCGCGCGCAGGCTCCTGGACCGCTCCATGCCCCTCGGCTCCGTCGAGGCGCTCCTGACCCGGCACGGCCTGCCCTCCGGCGCGCTCGTCATCGAGCTCACGGAGCACGACCCCCGGGTCTCCCTCGACGACCTGGAGCGCCGCCTCACCGCCCTGCGCCGCCTCGGCGTACGCATCGCGCTCGACGGCTTCGGCAGCGGCTACGCGGCGATCAGCGCGCTGCGCAGGCTGCCCGTCGACATCCTGAAGCTGGACCGGGGCCTGATCGAGGGCGTCGCCGAATCCGCCCGGGCCTACAAGATCACCTCGGGGCTGCTGCGCATAGCGGGCGACCTCGGGCTGCTCTCCGTGGCCGACGGCGTCGACCTGCCCGAGCAGGTGACGGTCCTGCGCGAGACGGGGTGCACGCACGGGCAGGGCGTGGCGTTCTCGGGCCCGCTGGACGAGTACCGGCTGCGCAGGGCGCTCACCCTCGGCGAGTATCCGGTGCCGCGCGGCGCGGCCGAGCCCGTCCTCGCCGGCGGGCCCGCGCAGACCTTCGCGGGAGGCGGCGCGCAGGCGTACGCGGGCGGCTCCACGGGGACGCTGATGGCCACCGCCCCGCCCTATGCGCGTTCACATAATGAGACCCGCATCCCACCTACTTGACAGGCACTGCGTGCCGGGGGGAGGGTCAATGCCATGCGCACCCGAATTCTCGTACTTGGCAAGCGCGTCGGCTGAAGCAGGGACGGACCGGTCCGAATGCCGGAACCCTGCGAACGCACCCGACGCGCTCCCCTCGCCTGCCTCACGGCACGAGGGGTTTTTTGTTGCACCGGCACTTGCCGAACCCCTGCTAAATCCCCGCAAAAACCCTCAGCTTCGAGAAGAGAATGCCGATGACCGAGCAGGCCACCGGGGCCCACCATCCGCAGCCGCGGCCCCGATCCTCAGGACAGCAGACGACGCCCGTCGAGCACGTCACGGGTGCGAAGTCCCTCATTCGTTCTCTTGAGGAAGTCGGGGCCGACACGGTGTTCGGCATTCCCGGCGGCGCCATCCTTCCCGCGTACGACCCGATGATGGACTCCACCCGCGTCCGCCACGTCCTGGTCAGGCACGAGCAGGGCGCCGGCCACGCGGCCACCGGTTACGCGCAGGCCACCGGCAAGGTCGGCGTCTGCATGGCGACGAGCGGCCCCGGCGCCACCAACCTCGTCACGCCGATCGCCGACGCCCACATGGACTCCGTCCCGCTGGTCGCGATCACCGGCCAGGTGGCCTCCAAGGCCATCGGCACCGACGCCTTCCAGGAGGCGGACATCGTCGGCATCACGATGCCGATCACCAAGCACAACTTCCTGGTCACCAAGGCCGAGGACATCCCGCGCACCATCGCGGAGGCCTTCCACATCGCCTCCACCGGACGCCCCGGCCCCGTCCTCGTGGACATCGCGAAGGACGCGCTCCAGGCGCAGACGACGTTCTCCTGGCCGCCGCAGCAGGACCTCCCCGGCTACCGACCGGTGACCAAGCCGCACGCCAAGCAGATCCGCGAGGCCGCCAAGCTGATCACCGCCGCCAAGCGGCCGGTGCTCTACGTGGGCGGCGGTGTCATCAAGGCCGGCGCGACCGCGGAGCTGAAGGTCCTCGCCGAACTCACCGGAGCGCCCGTCACCACCACCCTGATGGCGCTCGGCGCGTTCCCCGACAGCCACCCGCAGCACGTGGGGATGCCGGGCATGCACGGTGCGGTCACCGCCGTCACCGCGCTGCAGAAGGCCGACCTGATCGTCGCCCTCGGAGCCCGCTTCGACGACCGCGTCACCGGCAAGCTGGACAGCTTCGCCCCGTACGCGAAGATCGTGCACGCCGACGTCGACCCCGCCGAGATCGGCAAGAACCGCGCCGCCGACGTGCCGATCGTCGGTGACGCCCGCGAGGTCATCGCCGACCTGGTCCAGGCCGTCCAGGCCGAGCACACCGAGGGCCGCACGGGCGACTACACCGCCTGGTGGGCCGACCTCGACCGCTGGCGCGAGACCTACCCCCTCGGCTACACCCAGCCCGAGGACGGTTCGCTCTCCCCGCAGCACGTCATCGAGCGCGTCGGGCAGCTCGCCCCCGAGGGCACGATCTTCGCCGCGGGCGTCGGCCAGCACCAGATGTGGGCCGCGCACTTCATCCAGTACGACAAGCCCGCGACCTGGCTCAACTCCGGCGGCGCCGGGACGATGGGGTACGCGGTCCCGGCCGCGATGGGCGCCAAGGCGGGCCGGCCCGAGCGCACGGTCTGGGCGATCGACGGCGACGGCTGCTTCCAGATGACCAATCAGGAGCTGACCACCTGCGCCCTGAACAACATCCCGATCAAGGTCGCCATCATCAACAACGGCGCCCTGGGCATGGTCCGCCAGTGGCAGTCGCTCTTCTACAACCAGCGGTACTCCAACACCGTCCTGCACAGTGGCCCCGAGGACATCGGCCCCAACAGGGGCACCCGCGTCCCGGACTTCGTCAAGCTGTCGGAGGCCATGGGCTGCGTGGCGCTGCGCTGCGAGCGCCCCGAGGACCTCGACAAGGTCATCGCGGAGGCCAACGCCATCAACGACCGGCCCGTCGTCGTCGACTTCATCGTCCACGAGGACGCCCAGGTCTGGCCGATGGTCGCCGCGGGCACCTCGAACGACGAGGTCATGGCCGCCCGGGGCGTCCGCCCCGACTTCGGCGACAACGAAGACGACTGAGACCGAGAGCGAAAGAGAGACCCAGAGTCATGTCCACCAAGCACACGCTCTCCGTCCTGGTCGAGAACACCCCCGGCATCCTCGCCCGGATCGCCGCCCTGTTCTCGCGCCGCGGCTTCAACATCGACTCGCTCGCCGTGGGCGTCACCGAGCACCCCGACATCTCCCGCATCACCATCGTCGTGAACGTCGAGGAACTCCCGCTCGAACAGGTCACCAAGCAGCTCAACAAGCTCGTCAACGTCCTGAAGATCGTCGAACTGGAGCCGGACGCCGCCGTCGCCCGCGAACTGGTCCTCGCCAAGGTCCGCGCCGACAACGAGACCCGCTCCCAGATCGTCGAGATCGTCCAGCTCTTCCGCGCCAAGACCGTGGACGTCTCCCCGGAGGCCGTCACCATCGAGGCCACCGGCAGCAGCGACAAGCTGGAGGCCATGCTCAAGATGCTGGAGCCCTTCGGCATCAAGGAGCTGGTGCAGTCCGGCACCATCGCGATCGGCCGCGGCTCCCGCTCCATCACCGACCGCAGTCTGCGGGCGCTCGACCGCAGCGCCTGACCGGGCCCCGTATCCCTCTCGGATACCGAGACCCGCCCCCTTCCCTCGCCGCACCCGCCGTACGGTGGGACGCAACACCAGCACACATAGGAGATTCCCAGTGGCCGAGCTGTTCTACGACGACGACGCCGACCTGTCCATCATCCAGGGCCGCAAGGTCGCGGTCATCGGATACGGCAGCCAGGGCCACGCCCACGCGCTGTCGCTCCGCGACTCGGGTGTCGACGTCCGCGTCGGTCTGCACGAGGGCTCCAAGTCCAAGGCCAAGGCCGAGGAGCAGGGCCTGCGGGTCGTCACCCCGTCCGAGGCGGCGGCCGAGGCCGACGTCATCATGATCCTGGTCCCGGACCCGATCCAGGCCCAGGTCTACGAGGAGTCCATCAAGGACAACCTCAAGGACGGCGACGCCCTGTTCTTCGGCCACGGCCTGAACATCCGCTACGGCTTCATCAAGGCCCCCGAGGGCGTCGACGTCTGCATGGTCGCCCCGAAGGGCCCGGGCCACCTCGTGCGCCGCCAGTACGAGGAGGGCCGCGGCGTCCCGTGCATCGCGGCCGTCGAGCAGGACGCCACCGGCAACGGCTTCCCGCTGGCGCTGTCGTACGCCAAGGGCATCGGCGGCACGCGTGCGGGCGTCATCAAGACGACCTTCACCGAGGAGACCGAGACCGACCTCTTCGGCGAGCAGGCCGTGCTCTGCGGCGGCACCGCCGCGCTGGTCAAGGCCGGCTTCGAGACGCTGACCGAGGCGGGCTACCAGCCGGAGATCGCGTACTTCGAGTGCCTCCACGAGCTGAAGCTGATCGTGGACCTCATGTACGAGGGCGGCCTGGAGAAGATGCGCTGGTCGGTCTCCGAGACCGCCGAGTGGGGCGACTACATCACGGGCCCGCGGATCATCACGGACGCCACCAAGGCCGAGATGAAGAAGGTCCTCGCCGAGATCCAGGACGGCACGTTCGCCAAGAACTGGATGGACGAGTACCACGGCGGTCTGAAGAAGTACAACGAGTACAAGACGCAGGACGAGAACCACCTGCTGGAGACCACGGGCAAGGAGCTGCGCAAGCTGATGTCCTGGGTCAACGACGAGGACTAGTCACCCGGGGTCCGGGGCGCCGCCACGAGGCACCGCCCCGGACCCCGCTCCCCGTCGGCCGGAGGGGCTTTCCCTTTTTAGGCCATTGCGTCCAGCCACGGACGGGTGATCCTTCCGAAGAGGCGCATGCTGATCCATCCCGCGCCACTATGCTTCTGTTCAACTTTCGCGTCGGGCCCACAGCGTCGTGCGTCTTCCACGCGGCTATGCGACTCCGCCTGCGGCCGTCGGGACGGCCGTCCGCAAGGATTTGTGAGGACTCACGTGAGCACTGCTGCCACCGGCAAACCCGTCGTACTCATCGCCGAAGAGCTGTCGCCCGCCACCGTCGACGCCCTGGGCCCGGACTTCGAGATCCGGCAGTGCAACGGCGCGGACCGCGCCGAGCTGCTGCCCGCGATCGCCGACGTCGACGCGATCCTGGTCCGCTCCGCGACCAAGGTCGACGCCGAGGCCATCGCCGCCGCCAAGAAGCTGAAGGTCGTCGCCCGCGCGGGCGTGGGCCTGGACAACGTCGACGTCTCCGCCGCCACCAAGGCCGGCGTGATGGTCGTGAACGCCCCCACGTCGAACATCGTCACCGCGGCCGAGCTCGCCTGCGGCCTGCTCCTGGCCACCGCGCGCAACATCCCGCAGGCCAACGCCGCCCTGAAGAACGGCGAGTGGAAGCGCTCCAAGTACACGGGCGTCGAGCTGGCCGAGAAGACCCTCGGCGTCGTCGGCCTCGGCCGCATCGGTGCCCTCGTCGCCCAGCGCATGAGCGCCTTCGGCATGAAGGTCGTCGCCTACGACCCGTACGTGCAGCCCGCGCGCGCCGCCCAGATGGGCGTGAAGGTCCTCTCGCTCGACGAGCTGCTCGAAGTCTCCGACTTCATCACCGTGCACCTGCCCAAGACGCCCGAGACCCTCGGTCTCATCGGTGACGAGGCGCTGCACAAGGTCAAGCCGACCGTCCGCATCGTCAACGCCGCGCGCGGCGGCATCGTCGACGAGGAGGCGCTGCACTCCGCCCTCAAGGAGGGCCGCGTCGCCGGCGCCGGACTCGACGTGTACGCGAAGGAGCCCTGCACGGACTCCCCGCTCTTCCAGTTCGACCAGGTCGTCTGCACCCCGCACCTCGGCGCCTCCACGGACGAGGCCCAGGAGAAGGCCGGTATCGCCGTCGCCAAGTCGGTGCGCCTGGCGCTCGCCGGCGAGCTGGTGCCGGACGCGGTGAACGTCCAGGGCGGTGTCATCGCCGAGGACGTCCGTCCCGGCCTGCCGCTCGCCGAGAAGCTTGGCCGCATCTTCACCGCCCTCGCGAGTGAGGTCGCGGCCCGCCTCGACGTCGAGGTGTACGGCGAGATCACCCAGCACGACGTGAAGGTGCTCGAACTCTCCGCGCTCAAGGGCGTCTTCGAGGACGTCGTCGACGAGACCGTGAGCTATGTGAACGCGCCGCTGTTCGCCCAGGAGCGCGGCGTCGAGGTCCGCCTCACCACCAGCTCCGAGTCGCCCGACCACCGCAACGTGGTCACCGTGCGCGGCACGCTCTCCGGCGGCGAGGAGATCGCGGTCTCCGGCACGCTGGCGGGCCCCAAGCACCTCCAGAAGATCGTCTCCATCGGTGAGTACGACGTGGACCTGGCCCTGGCCGACCACATGGTCGTCCTGCGGTACGCGGACCGCCCCGGCGTCGTCGGCACCGTCGGCCGCGTCCTCGGCGAGGCGGGCATCAACATCGGCGGCATGCAGGTCGCCCGCGCGGACGTGGGCGGCGAGGCGCTCGCCGTGCTCACCGTCGACGACACGGTGCCGCAGCCGGTGCTCAACGAACTGGCCGAGGAGATCGGCGCGGAGTCCGCGCGCGCGGTGAACCTCACGGACTAGGGCTCCGGAGCCTCGCGCGGCCGGGATCGCCGGCCGCGCCGGGCTCGCCCTCAGACGCCGGACGGGCTGGATGTCCCGTCCGGCGTTTCCGCTGTACGGACTTCCGCCCTCCGCAGGGTCTTCACCGCTGCCACCGCCGCCGCGAGCAGCAGTACCGCCCCCGTCAGCCCCGCCGCCCGCATGCCGTCGGTGAAGGCATCGCGGGCCGTCTCCAGGAGGGCGTCGGCCGCCTGTCCGGGGAGGTGGCCGGCCGCCGCCATCGCGCCGCCCAGCGTCTCGTGGGCCTCGGCCGGTGCGGAGGAGGGGATCGCGTCGCGGTAGACCGCGTTGCCTATGGAGCCGAGGAGCGCCATGCCCAGCGCGCCGCCGAACTCCTGTCCCGTCTCCAGGAGCGAGGAGGCGGTGCCCGCCCTCTGCGCGGGGGCGGCGCCGAGCGCCAGGTCGGTGAGCTGGGCGCCGATGACGACCGCGCCGCAGGCCAGCAGGCCCGTCCCGGTGAGGACCAGCCACAGGGAGTCGGTGCCCGTCAGGGCGAGCAGGCCGTAGCCGCAGGCGGAGAGGGCGAAGCCGGCGGCCACCACGTGGGCGCGGTCCAGGCCGCGCTGGACCAGGGCCGTGGCCACCGGTGCCGCGAAGCCGATGAGCACCGAGGGGAGCAGCGACCAGAGTGCGGCCTCCATGGCGCTCTTGCCGAGCACGGACTGGAGGTACTGCGTGGTGAAGTACGCCGAGCCCATCATCCCCAGGGCGGACACGAGGTTCAGCGCGACCGCGGCGCCGAAGACCCGGCCGCGGCCGCTGAACAGCCCCGGCGGGATCATCGGTGACGCCGCGGTGCGCTGGCGGTGGACGAAGAGGGCGGCGAAGAGCAGCCCGACGGCGACGGACGCCACGTAGGGGAGTCGTACGCCCTCGGCGGGCATCTCCTTGAGTCCCCAGACCAGCGGCAGGACGGCGGCCATCGACAGCGGGACGCTCAGCAGGTCGAAGCGGCCGGGCCCGGGGTTCCGGGACTCGGGGATCAGCAGTGGCGCGAGGATCAGGAGCAGCGCCATCGCGGGCAGGTTGACCAGGAAGACCGAGCCCCACCAGAAGTGCTCGACGAGGACACCGCTCAGCACCGAGCCGAGCGTGATGCCCACGACCAGCACGCCCTGCCAGATCCCGATGGCCTTCGCGCGCTCCCCGGCGTCGCGGAAGAGGGTGCGCACCAGGGCCAGTGTGGACGGCATCAGGGTCGCGCCGCCGATGCCCAGCACCGCGCGGGCCGCGATCAGCGCCTCCGCGCTGTCCGCGTAGGCGGCGGCCAGCGAGGCGGCGCCGAAGGCCGTGGCGCCGAACAGCAGCAGACGGCGGCGGCCCAGGCGGTCGCCGAGGGAGCCCATCGTGATCAGCAGTCCGGCGAGCACGAACGCGTAGACGTCGAAGATCCACAACTGTTCCGGGCCGCTCGGCCGCAGGTCGGCGGTGATCTGCGGGATGGCGAAGTAGAGGACGGAGACGTCCATGGAGACCAGGAGCAACGGGAGCATCAGGACGGCGAGCGCGGTCCACTCCTTGCGGGTGGCGCGGAGGTTCGTCTGCATGGCCCGGACTGTACGGACGTATTAAACACTTGTCTAGTACGGTTGTATGGGACGGTTGTACGGGTGGCGGTTAGGCTGGCCGCCATGGGACACCGCGAAGATCTGCTCGAAGGCGCCAAGCGCTGCCTCCTGGAGAAGGGGTTCGTCCGTACGACGGCCCGCGACATCGTGAAGGAGTCGGGGACGAACCTGGCGTCGATCGGCTACCACTACGGGTCCAAGGACGCCCTGCTCGCGGAGGCCTTCATCGCGCTCGTCGAGCCGATGGGCGGTGTCTTCGAGGGTTCGCGGGCCGAGGGGGGCGCGGCGAAGGGGAGCCTGGAGCGGTTCCGGGAGGTGTGGGGCGGCGTCATCGAAGCGGTCCCCGAGTCGCGCCCCATCTGGATGATGACGCTGGAGGTCATCACCCAGGGCGAGCGCCTCGCGGGCATCCGCGAGCTGCTGGCCGAGGCGCAGAAGGAGGGGCGCAGCGGACTCGCGGCGCTGTTCACCGGCATCGAGGAGAGCGAGCTGCCCGAGGACCTGGTGGAGAGCGAGGGCCGCTTCTACACCACCCTGCTCAACGGCCTCATGGTGCAGTGGCTCTTCGACCCGGACTCGGCCACCACCGCCGAACAGCTCACCGAGGGGCTGCGGCGCTTCATCGACCGGACGCGGGACGAGGGCGGGGAAACGGGGCGCGCACCCGGCGCCTGAGCCGGCTCCGGGTGCGCGCGTCCGAGGGGGGTGGCTACCACTTCATGCAGGCGCGCGGGACGTAGCCCTTGTAGTTGCCGTTGTACGGGTCGACGTACAGCCACTGGGTGCTCGTCTTGCCGCAGAGCGTGTACTTCTGGCCGGTGAAGGACTTTCCGTCGTTGCAGAGGAACGCCTTGCGCCCCTTGTTGATCTGGCCGACGGCGGTGGCGTTCAGCTTCGCGCTCTTGCGGATCTTCACCGTCTCCTTGGCGGGGACGTTGGTGAGGCCCCGGGAGCAGTCGGGCTTCATGGCCGCGACGGCGGTGCCCGCGGTGACGGTGGTGCCGACGAGCGCGAGGGCGGAGACGGCGACGGCGCCGGCGGCGAACTTCCTGAACTTCATGAGGTCGTGGTTCTCCCAGGTGGAGGGTGAATGTTCGTTCGGGAAAGAACCTACAACCGCATGATCACGTCACATCCGGCCAAGGGCCGTTCGTTACCAGCCACTTACAGTCGTGACGACTTCAGGATCATGTGCAGCAGCAGCCGGTCCTCGCCGTCGTCCAGGTCGAGGCCGGTGAGCTGTTCCACGCGCGAGAGCCGGTAGTAGAGCGTCTGCCGGTGGATGCGCAGCTCCGCGGCCGTGCGGCCCGCCTGGCCCGCGCAGTCGAGGAACACCTCGGCGGTGCGGGCCAGTTCACGGTGGGCGGGGCTCAGCAGCTGGCTGCCCACCGGGTCGTGCGCGGCCTCCGGCGGAAGGGCCGTGAGCAGCCGGTAGGGGCCCACGTCCGACCAGTGCGCCACCGGGGAGAACCGCTGCTCGGCCAGTGCGGCGCGCGCCGCCCCCGACGCCTCCCACCAGGCCGCGCCCAAGTCCTCCAGGCCGTGCCGGGCGCCGGCGATCCCCGCGGCCGCGCTCCCCGACGCCCCCCGCGCCGCGTCCACCAGGCGTGCCGCCGCGGTGTGCGCGGGCGAGAGGACGTCGGCCGAGCGCAGCCTGACCAGGGTCGCGAGGGACTGGCCCGCCGTGCCCCACGGCACGGTGCAGACCGCCGCGGCTCCCGGCACCGTGCGCGCCGCCGGGATCTCCTCGGGGTCGGCGGAGGGCCAGGGGGCCACGCAGACCACGGCGTGCAGGTTCTCCGCGCGGGGGCCGAGCGCCGTGCGCAGGGCGGCCACCGCCATGTCCCGCTGCCAGCCGCGCTCGGCCGTGAGGACCGCGCGGAACTCCCTGGTCAGGTCGGCGCCCGCCTGCGCCTCGTCGGCGAGGAGCGCGCCGATCCGCCCGGCGACCTCCATGGCGGCGGCCAGCTGCCGGTCGCTGGGCCCCGGCTCGTCGTCGAGCAGCCACACGTAGCCGAGGGCGAAGCCGCGGTGGCGCACCGGCAGGCAGATCCGGCCCCTGAGGACGCCCGCCTCCGGGGTGGGCGGGATGCGGACGGGGCCCGTGGCGCGCGTGATGCCGAAGCTCTCGAACCAGGCGCGGACCTCGGCCGTGGAGCGGCGGGTCAGGATCGAGCGGGTCCTGACCGGGTCGAGGACGGCCGCGTCGAAGCCGCCGTCGTGCGCGCCGAAGGCGATCAGCTCGAAGTCCCGGTTCTCCAGGGTCGCGGGAGCGCCGAGGAGCGCCGAGATCTCGTCCACCGGTTCCTGGTAGTCGCCTTTCACCCCTCCATTCTCGCGCAGAGTGCCCGATCCTTCAGACATCTGTCTGAGATCCGGGGCGCGGATGCGTGACAGGTGTCGATGGTTCGGGCTCCGGTGGATCCTTAGATTTCACGGTGGTTCTCCGTGCCGTACCGCCACGTTTCCCGTATGTGGGGCATGTCAGGTACGCACTCGATTTCGTACACCTGTGGAGGTGCCCGTGCTGGGTCCCGTGATTCTCGCCGCGTCCCGCAGCGACAAGATGCGCCGTTTCGTCTCGGCGGCCCCCGGCACCAAGCAGGTCGTCGACCGTTTCATCGCGGGCGAGACCGTCGACCACGTCGTGCCGATCATCGTCGACGCCGCCGACAAGGGCCTTGAGGTCACCCTCGACGTGGTGGGCGAGGACATCACCACCGTCGAGCAGTCCCACGCCGCCCGCGACGCCTACCTGGAGCTCATCGGGCGCCTGAAGGACCTCGGCCTCGGCACGAGGGCCGAGATGTCGGTCAAGCTGTCCATGTTCGGCCAGGCGCTGGAGAACGGCCACGAGCTGGCCCTCGCCAACGTCCGGCCCGTCGTCGAGGCCGCCGCCGAGATCGGCACCACGGTCACCCTGGACGCCGAGGACCACACCACCCTCGACTCGATGTTCGCGATCCACGAGGAGCTGCGGAAGGACTTCCCGCAGACCGGCTGCGTGATCCAGTCCTACCTCTTCCGCACCGAGGCCGACGCCCGCCGCCTGGCCGCCGCCGGCAGCCGCGTACGCATCGTGAAGGGCGCCTACAAGGAGCCCGCCGAGGTCGCCTACCAGGACAAGGCCGAGATCGACAAGGCCTATGTGCGCATCACCCGCATCCTCATGGAGGGCGACGGGTACCCGATGATCGGCTCGCACGATCCGCGGCTGATCTCCATCGCGCAGGAGCTCGCCCGGCGCGCGGGGCGCAAACTGGACGAGTACGAGTTCCAGATGCTGTACGGCATCCGCAGCGACGAGCACCTGCGGCTCGCCGCCGAGGGCCACCGCATGCGTGTGTACACCGCCTACGGCACCGACTGGTACGGCTACTTCATGCGCCGCCTCGCCGAGAAGCCCGCCAACCTGCTCTTCTTCGCCCGCTCCATCCTCACCAAGGACTGAACCAAGGGCTGAGCTCCCCACCCCCTCGACCCTCTTAAGGAGATACGGAACTCATGGACGCTGTCACTCAGGTCCCCGCCCCGGTCAACGAGCCGGTGCACGGTTACGCCCCCGGTTCCCCGGAGCGCGCCCGCCTGGAGACCAAGCTCAAGGAGCTGGCCGAGAACCCGATCGAGCTGCCGATGACCATCGGCGGCGTCAAGCGCCTCGGTGGCGGCGAGCCCTTCCAGGTCGTGCAGCCGCACAACCACAAGTCGGTCATCGGCACCGGCCGCGGCGCCACGCAGGCGGACGCCCAGGACGCGATCGACGCCGCCCTGGCCGCCGCCCCGGCGTGGCGCGCCATGTCCTTCGACGACCGCGCCGCGATCATCCTGCGCGCCGCCGAGCTGCTCTCCACGACGTGGCGCGAGACCCTGGCCGCCTCGACGATGCTCGGCCAGGGCAAGACCGCCCAGCAGGCGGAGATCGACACCCCCTGCGAGCTGGTCGACTTCTGGCGCTTCAACGTCAAGTACGCCCGTGACCTGCTCGCCGAGCAGCCCCCGGCCAACGCGCCCGGCGTCTGGAACCGCCTGGACCACCGCCCGCTGGAGGGCTTCGTCTACGCGATCACGCCGTTCAACTTCACCGCCATCGCGGGCAACCTCCCCACCGCCCCCGCCCTGATGGGCAACGTGGTCGTGTGGAAGCCGTCCCCGACGCAGACCCACGCCGCCGTGCTGCTCATGCAGCTCCTGGAGGAGGCGGGCCTGCCCAAGGGCGTCATCAACCTGGTCACCGGTGACGGCATCGCCGTCTCCGAGGTCGCCCTGAACCACCGCGACCTCGCGGGCATCCACTTCACCGGCTCCACCCCGACCTTCCAGTACCTGTGGAAGACGGTCGGCGAGAACATCGCCAAGTACCGCACCTACCCGCGCCTCGTCGGCGAGACCGGCGGCAAGGACTTCGTCGTCGCCCACCCGAGCGCCGACCGCGCGATCCTGAAGACCGCCCTGACCCGCGGCTCCTTCGAGTACCAGGGCCAGAAGTGCTCCGCCAGCTCGCGCGCCTACATCCCGGCCTCCATCTGGAACTCCGGGTTCAAGGAGGAGTTCGCGGCCGAGGTCGACGGCATCAAGATGGGTGACGTCACCGACCTGTCGAACTTCATCGGCGCCGTCATCGACGAGCGCGCGTTCGCCAAGAACAAGGCGGCCATCGACCGCGCCAAGGCGGACGACTCCTGCACCATCGTCGCGGGCGGCACCTACGACGACTCGGTCGGCTACTTCGTCCGCCCGACCGTCATCGAGTGCGCCGACCCGGCCAACGAGGTCTTCACGACCGAGTACTTCGGCCCGATCCTCGCCGTGCACGTCTACGAGGACGACAAGTACGACGAGATGCTGGCCCAGATGGAGTCGGTCTCCGACTACGCGCTGACCGGCTCGGTCATCGCGGGCGACCGCGCCGCCGCCGCGTACACGATGGAGAAGCTGCGCTACGCCGCGGGCAACTTCTACATCAACGACAAGTCGACCGGCGCCGTCGTCGGCCAGCAGCCCTTCGGCGGCGGCCGTGCTTCCGGCACCAACGACAAGGCCGGCGCCCCGCAGAACCTCCAGCGCTGGACCCTGACCCGGGCCATCAAGGAGACGCTGGTCCCGCCGACCGAGTACGGCTACCCGCACATGGGCTGACGCCCCGCACGGGCCCCTGCGGCCCGCCCCTGAACCCCGCCTCCGACCTGGGCCCCACCCCGGTCGGAGGCGGTGTCGTCTCCGCTGCCGTGCCGGCGGCCGGCCGCGCTCAGACCTCCACGAGGACCTGGCCGAGCGACTTGCGCACGAGGTCGGGGACCCGGCAGTCCGGCGCCGGATACCCGACGGGGATCACCGCGAACGCCTTCTCGTTCGCGGGGCGGCCGAGCACCTCGGAGAGGAACCGCATGGGGCTCGGCGTGTGGATCAGGGCGGCGAGTCCCGACAGGTGCAGGGCGGAGAGCAGCATGCCGACCGCGATGCCGACGGACTCGTCCACGTAGTAGTGCTTGTGCTTGGTGCCGTCCTCGCCGAGCCAGTGGCGCTGCTGGAAGACGACGATCAGGGCGGGGGCGTCCGTCAGGTGCGTCTTCACCTCGTCCGTGCCGAGCGGGCGCAGCGCGGCCAGCCACTCCTCGCCGAGCCGCCCGGCGTAGCTGACGCGCTCCTCGTGCTCGGCGGCCTCGCGGATGCGGCGGCGCACCTCCGGGTCCTTGACCAGGACGAACGTCCACGGCTGCTGGTGCGCGCCGGACGGCGCGGTCGCCGCGCACGCGATGGCGTCCCGTATGACCTGCTCCGGCACGGGGTCGGGGGAGAACTGGCGCACGGTGCGGCGTTCGTCCATGCGGGCGCGCAGGCGGGCGGCGGTCTCCAGGGACTCCGCCTCGGGCATGCGCTCGGGGCGGTAGGGGACGGATCGGTGGGGCAGGCCGTGGATGGGGGCCCACTCTCGCTGCTGCTGGGTCTCAGGCATGCCCCCGATTCTGGGCGCCGCGAGCCGTCGCCGTCCGGGTTTTCCGCCGAAGCGCGGAGACCGTTCACGGGGGCCGACCCCGCCGCCGTGCGGTGCGGGGAAATCGGGGTGCGTGCCCGGACGCGGGCTGAGTACGGTGGCGCCGTGACCACCCTGCGTACGGCCCACACCAGTGAACTGACGGCGGCCGAGCTGCGGGCCGCGCGCTCCCTGCTCGACGAGGCCTTCGACGGCGACTTCGGCGATCAGGACTGGGACCACGGCCTCGGCGGCGTCCACGCCCTCGTCCACGACGTCACGGGCGCCCTGCTCGCGCACGGCTCGGTGACCCAGCGCCGCGTCCTGCACGACGGCCGCTCGCTCCGCGTCGGCTACGTGGAAGCGGTCGCCGTCCGCCCCGACCGGCGGCGGCAGGGCCTCGGCGGCCGGGTGATGGGGGCCCTGGAGCACGTCATCGACCGGGCCTACGACCTGGGCGCGCTGTCCGCCTCCGACGAGGGGGCGCGGCTGTACCTCGGACGGGGCTGGGCGGAGTGGAAGGGCGCGGTCGGCACGCTCGGCCCGCGGGGCCCCGTCGTCCTGCCGGACGAGGAGCCGCCGCTGCTGTGGGGCGCGGACCTCGACCCGGCGCACGGGCTGTTCATCGACTGGCGTGACGGCGACGTGTACTGAGCCCTGCCGGGGGTGCGCCGCACGACGGCCGTCTCAGATAGTAGGAAGTCCGAGTAATTGTGGAGACAGACGCTCCGCCGTCCCTTAGCTTTGTAGGAGCCGAACGTCTCGCTCGATCAAGCGAATGGCGGTCGTGAGCCGGAGCCCGGCGCAGGCGAACCCTGCCGCTCCGCCGCTCCCCGCCCCCGGCGTCTCGAAATCACCCTTCCCTCAAGGAGTGGATCCCCCATGGCCGAGACGACCGTCCGCCGAGTCCGTCATCTCTCCCGCACCAGCGACTCCGAGCGCAAGAACGCCGCCGCGGCCCTCCAGCGCGCCCTCGACCGCAGGGACAACGGCGGTGAGACGGGCCACTGAGCCCGCCCGTACGACAGGTTCCGGTTCACCGGGACCCGCGGACGACCTCGAAGTGGTCGACGCGCTCGCCGCTCTCGGCGAGCGCGGAGACCGTGAGCCTGGGACGCGCTCCGGCCGTCACCTCCACCGCGAGGAACGAGTAGCCGGTGTAGCGCACCCGTGACCACTCGACGGTCTCGGGGGCGGCCCGCCGGCGCTCCGTCCAGTGGAAGGTCTCGACGTGGTCGCGGCCGTGGACGTGGCCCTCGTAGCTGTCCGCGACCCCGGGGCCGAAGCCGTAGAGGTCCTTGCCCGCGCCGCCCGCGGTGACGTACACGATGCCGTCGCGCGTCGGATCGGTCGACGCGCCGACCGGCACGGGCTTGCCGACCTCGCCGTCCTTGATGGCGTCGGTCCGCTCGTAGACGTGGTTGTGGCCGTTGATCACCAGGTCCACCCGGTGCTTCTCGAACAGCTTCAGCCAGGCGTCGCGGACCCCGCCGTCCGAGGCGTGCCGCGACGTCGAGTAGGCGCAGTGGTGGAAGAAGACCACGATGAAGTCGGTTTCGGCGTCCGCCCGCAGCTCGCCGAGCCGCCGGTCGAGCCAGGCGGTCTGCCGGCCGTCGGAGTATCCGCGGTTGACCGGTATCTCGTACGAGACGTCGTTGGCGTCGAGGGCGACGACCCCGACGTTTCCGTAGCGGAAGGAGTAGACGCCGGGGGCCTTCGCCGGGTCGAAGCCGTTGTCGGGCAGGGACCAGCGCGCGGCCTGCCCGCCGTAGCCGTTCGGCGAGTACCACGCCTCCATGTCGTGGTTGCCGGTCGTCACCATCCACGGCACCGACCTCGCGACCGACTCCGTCTGCGCGAGGAAGGTGTCCCACACGCGTGCGTCGTAGGTGTCCGACTCCTTGCCGTGCCCGGTGTCGTCCGCGTAGCAGAGGTCGCCCGCGTGCAGGTGGAAGGACGGGTCCTGGCCCAGGATGAGCTGGTCGTTGGCGAGCGCGTGGTAGCTCACGCCCTGGTCGCCGAAGGCGGTGAAGACGAAGCGTTCGGCCTTGGCGGGCGCCGTCCTGAACGTGCCGAGCGTCGCCGTCCGCCCGGGCGAGGCGGGGTCGAAGCCGTCGTGCCCGACGCCGTAGTAGTACGTCGTGCCGGGCCGCAGCCCGTCGAGCGCCGCGTGCACGTAGTACTGCTCCACGGCCGGGAGCTTCTTCGACAGCGAGGGGGTGCGCAGGTCGCGCACCTCGGCGGCGATCTTCTGGCTCAGCTCCCAGGGCCGCGTGCCGATCCGCACGTACGGCGAGCGCACCGCGAGCGGCACCTGCCAGGAGATCCGCATCTGGGTCCGCGGGTCGGCGCCGAACGCGAGGTGCCGCCCGAAGGGCGCGACCAGCCGGCCGTCGACCCGGGCCCGCGTGGACGGCGCCACCGCCGGGGCGCGCGTGGCCGCCTCGCCGCGGGCGCCGCCCGAGCCGCCCGCGAGCAGCCCGGCGCCGGCCGCCGTTCCCGCCGCGGCGAACGACCCGGCGAGCACCCTGCGGCGGGAGAGACGTCCGCGCAGGTACGCGTGCTGTTCCGGCATGCTCATCCCGGCCGCGAGCCGCTCCGGTATGCCGACGTTGGGGGTGTCCATGCAGGGAGAAGTTCCCAGCGGCCCCCAACGCATGGCGGGCCCCGAGGTGAAGAGGCGGTGGCCATGTGGTGGCGCGCGTGCGGCACCGCAAGGGGGCGTCCGTATGGTGGACTGCTCGTGTCATCCCGTGGGACGGAAGAGTAGGGTGCCCGCATGTCGGCAAGTTCTCGCAGCATCAATCTCGCAGTCATCCCCGGAGACGGCATCGGCCAAGAGGTCGTGGCCCAGGGGCTCAAGGTCCTCAACGCCGCGCTTCCGCAGGACGTGAAGCTGCAGACGACGGAGTACGACTTCGGCGCCAAGCGGTACCACGCGACCGGTGAGACGCTCACCGACGCCGACGCGGACGCCCTGAAGCAGCACGACGCGATCCTGCTCGGCGCGATCGGTGACCCCTCGGTCCCGTCCGGCGTCCTGGAGCGCGGGTTCCTGCTGAAGCTCCGCTTCCTCTTCGACCACCACGTCAACCTGCGCCCGTCGAGGCTGCTCCCGGGTGTCGCCACGCCGCTCGCGGGCCAGCCCGAGATCGACTTCATCGTCGTGCGCGAGGGCACCGAGGGCCCGTACACGGGCAACGGTGGCTCGATCCGCACCGGCACGCCGCACGAGGTCGCCACCGAGGTCTCGGTCAACACCGCCTTCGGCGTGGAGCGCGTGGTCCGCGACGCGTTCACCCGCGCGCAGGCCCGCCCGCGCAAGAAGCTGACGCTGGTCCACAAGAACAACGTCCTCGCGTACGCCGGGCACCTCTGGACGAACGTCTTCCACCGGGTGGCCAAGGAGTTCCCCGACGTCACCACCGACTACATCCACGTCGACGCCGCGACGATCTACCTCGTCACCGACCCCGGCCGCTTCGACGTGATCGTCACCGACAACCTCTTCGGCGACATCATCACCGACCTCGCCGCGGCCGTCTCCGGCGGCATCGGCGTCGCGGCCTCGGGCAACATCAACCCGAGCCGCGAGTTCCCCTCGATGTTCGAGCCCGTGCACGGTTCGGCGCCCGACATCGCGGGCCAGGGCAAGGCCGACCCGTCGGCCACCGTGCTCTCCGTCGCCCTGCTCCTGCGCCACCTCGGGTACGAGCCCGAGGCCGCGCGCATCGAGGCCGCCGTCTCCGCCGACCTCGCGGAGCGCGGCGACACGGTCCGCTCCACTGAACAGATCGGCGACGCGCTCGCCGTACGAGTAGCGGGCTGACCCGGTAGCTCGACCTCTCCACGAAGCCGCCGGGTCCCGCGAGGACACCCGGCGGCTTCTCCTGTGGGCCCCGGGGTGTCACCATCGACCCCCGGGCCGCAGCCATGCCGTTTCTCTCCCAGGGGTCCCGCGCGCGATAATCGAACGTGGGGCCGTGAAACAGACAGGGAAGCTCGGACGTCCTCGTACCTGGAGTACGGGCGTGAGCGCGGTCCGTCACCATCACACCGTGAAGGACGAAGTACTCATGACGACGACGCCGACCATCGAGCTCAAGCCCTCATCGGCCCCGCTGGCCACCGCTGAGCGCGAGGCGATCATGGCCGACCCCGGGTTCGGCCGCCACTTCACCGATCACATGGTGACGATCAAGTGGACGGAGGGCCGCGGCTGGCACGACGGGCAGCTCGTGCCCTACGGCCCGCTCAGCCTGGACCCGGCGACGAACGTCCTGCACTACGCCCAGGAGATCTTCGAGGGCCTGAAGGCCTACCGCCGGCCCGACGGCACGGTGGCCACGTTCCGCCCCGACGCCAACGCCCGCCGCTTCCAGTCCTCCGCGCGCCGCCTCGGCATGCCGGAGCTGCCCGTCGAGACGTTCGTCGAGGCGTGCGACCTGCTGGTGCGCCAGGACATCGACTGGGTCCCCGCGCACGGCGGCGAGGAATCCCTCTACCTGCGGCCCTTCATGATCGCGACCGAGGTCGGCCTGGGCGTGAAGCCCGCCAACGAGTACCTCTTCGTCGTCATCGCCTCGCCCGCCGGCGCGTACTTCCCCGGCGGCGTCAGGCCCGTCTCCATCTGGCTCTCCGAGGACCGCGTGCGCGCCGTCCCCGGCGGCATGGGCGACGCCAAGACCGGCGGCAACTACGCCGCGTCCCTGCTCGCGCAGGCCGAGGCCGCCGCGAAGGGCTGCGACCAGGTCGCCTACCTCGACGCCGTCGAGCACAAGTGGGTGGAGGAACTGGGCGGCATGAACCTGTACTTCGTGTACGGGGACCGGATCGTCACCCCCGCGCTCACGGGCTCCCTGCTCGCCGGCATCACCCGTGACTCGCTCCTCTCGGTCGCCCGTGACCTCGGCTACACCTCCGAGGAGGGCCGCGTCTCCATCGACCAGTGGAAGACCGACTCCGAGAACGGCACCCTGACCGAGGTCTTCGCCTGCGGCACCGCCGCGGTGATCACGCCCGTCGGCACGGTCAAGTGCAACGCCGGTGAATGGCAGCAGAGCGGCGGCGAGCCCGGCAAGGTCACGATGACCCTGCGCAAGGCCCTCCTCGACATCCAGCGCGGCACGGCCGAGGACAAGCACGGCTGGATGCACGAACTGGCCTGAGCCCCGACTCCGTCGAGCACGGGCCGGGGCCGCCCTGGGGGCGCGGGGAACTGCGCGAGCAACCACGGACGGCCTGCGGCCGGAAGGCGGCACGGGCTGGCTGCGTGAGCTGGCCCGGGGTCGGGCCGTTTTGGTGGGCCGGGGTTCCGTCGAGTGTGGGGCGGGGCCGGGCCGGGGCCGTCCCAGGGGCGCGGGGAACTGCGCGAGCGGCCACGGGCGGCCCGGGGCCGAAGACCGGCACGGCTGACGCGTCGAGCCCGGCTTCCCGAAGCGTTCGGGGGGCCGGGCTCGACGCGTCGGTGCGGCGCCGTCCTACTTGCCGGCGCCCTCACCGCCCGGGGCCTCCGCGGGCGCCTCGTCGTCCTCCTTCGGGACGTTCGACCCCACCGGGGTGAGCGGCCCGCCGGTGATCGCGTCGACGACGCCGATGACCGCGGCCCCCGCGCCCTTGGCCGCGCGGACACCGAGTTCTATGAGTTCCTGCATGGTCGTGCTCCCCGTACTGCCGTCCTGATCCCGCTGATCACGGTCGGGTTCAGGCTACGCGGTCGCCGGACGCGGCCGAAGGGACGGGTTCGGCGGAGCCCGCCGCGCCCGCGGGACCGGACCGCGCCGTCAGCGCCAGGTAGGCCGCGCCGCCCACCGCCCCCGACAGCAGGAAGCTGCAGTCGACCCCGCCGGTCAGGGCGAGCAGCGGGCCCTCGTGGCCGGGCAGGGAGACCGCGAGCACGCCGACCGCCGCGCCCAGGGCCCACGCCGCCGCGGCCCGGAGGTTCCAGCCCGAGCGGTACCAGTAGGCGCCGCCCCGGGAGCGGCGGTTGAAGACCTGGAGGGCGTCCGCGTCGTACTCCCCGCGGCAGCGCGCGAAGCCGATCAGGGTGATCACCGCCCAGGGGGTGCCGACGGCGGTCAGGAGCAGGACGAAGGACGTCATCGCGTCCTGGGCCTCCCACGCGTAGTGCCCGGCGAAGACGCAGGCGGTGGCGGCGGCGGCGACCGTGTACGTGGCGCGGGCCCGGGAGGCGCGGGGCAGGATCGCGTCCAGGTCGAGGCCCATCGAGTACAGCATCAGGCCCGCGTTGCCGACCGAGCCCGCGGAGGCGGCGAGCAGCAGCGGCACCAGGTACCAGGCGGGCGATGCGTCGACGAGCGACCCGGCGTAGTCGAGGGCCGCGCCGGCCGCGTACGCCGTGAAGGTGCCGAAGAGCTGCGGCACCAGGAGCCCCGCGAGCAGCCCCAGCCAGGCGGCGCCGAGCACCGCGCGGGAGCTGTGCCGGGCGGGGGAGACGTAGCGGGTGTAGTCGCCGAGCAGGGTGATGAAGGCGATGGGGCCCGACAGGCCCGCCGCCACCAGGGCGAGCAGCCAGGTCGGCCAGAACGAGCCGAGCAGGTAGCCGCCCGCGTCGGGCAGCGCCGAGACCGTGAAGTCGGGGGCGTACGCGGCGACGCCGAGGACGAGCAGTGCCGTCATGGCGAAGGCGAGGACGCGGGAGAGCTTGAGCAGCACCCGGTAGCCGAAGACGGCGCCGACCACGGTCGCCGCGGCGAGCAGGGCGTAGACGACGCCGTAGCTGAGGCCGCCGGCCGGCAGGCCGAGCAGCCGGTGCAGGGTGCCGACCATCACGTCGCCGCCGATCCAGATGGTCAGCGCGGTGTAGCCGAGGGAGAGCAGCAGCCCGACGACCGAGCCGACCAGGCGTCCGCGCACACCGAACTGCGCGCCGGAGGAGGTGGAGAGGTTGGTGCCGGTGCGCAGGGAGACCAGGGCGAGCGGCGCGGTCAGGGCGGTGCCGATGACCGTGCCCGCCACCACCGCGCTCACCGACTGCCAGAAGCCGAGGCCGAAGGAGACCGGCAGCCAGCCGAAGACGATCACTCCGAGGCAGAGGTTGGAGCCGATCAGGATCGACACGAGATCTCGGGGGCCGCTGGTGCGCTCCCCGTCCGGGATGGTGTCGACTCCGCGCTGTTCTATCGGCATGAAGGGCGCCCCTGAAGTTCGGCTGGTCTTGACGGCTCGCGCGCACCGGCGTCCCCCGGGGCGCCGGTGCGCACCACACACCGGGACCGCCCCCCGCACCCCACCGCCCCGCGGCGGCGCCACAAGGCCCGGCCCGGGGGACGGCGGCCCACATCGCGACGGAGACTCACGCGAAGCTTTGAGCAGCGCTCAATATGATCTGCGCCATGCCTCCGCGTCAATGCTTCCCGCACAGTAATGTCGTGGTTAGAGTGTTGCTCTAATCTGGGAGGTGTGAAGGCGTGCGACTGACGCCCACCGAACGCGACCGGCTGCTGCTCTTCGGGGCCGCCGAGCTCGCCAGGGCCCGCAAGGCGCGCGGCCTCAGGCTCAACGTCCCCGAGGCGACAGCCCTGATCGCCGACACGGTCTGCGAGGCCGCCCGCGACGGCGCCCGGCTCGCCGAGGCCGTCGAGCGCGCCCGCTCCGTCCTCGGCCCGGACGACGTGCTGCCGGGCGTCGCCGACGTGGTGACCGAGGTGCACGTGGAGGCCGTCTTCGACGACGGGTCCCGCCTCGCGGTGGTCTCCGACCCCATCGGCGGCGGTCTCGGCGGCGAGGCCCCGGGCGCGCTGCTGCCCGGCCCCGCGCACGCCGACCCCGCGCCCGCGGTGACCCTGACCGTGCGCAACACCGCCACCGTGCCCGTCTCGGTGACCTCGCACTTCCACTTCTTCGAGGCCAACCCCCGGCTCGACTTCGACCGCGCCGCCGCCTACGGGCTGCGGCTCGCCGTGCCCGCCGGGTCCTCGGTCCGCTTCGGGCCCGGCGAGAGCGCCGACGTCGGGCTGCTCCCGATCGGCGGCGAGCGGATCGCCATCGGCTTCGCGGGCCTGGTGGACGGCCCGCTGGACGCGCCGGGCGCCCGCGAAGAGGCCCTGCGCCGCGCCGCCGCCTGCGGCTACCTCGGCGTACCCGAAACGACGGAGCGGGAGGCCGAGCGATGAGCCGCCCCGGAGGCCACCCCGCCGAACCCCGCCGCCTCACCCCGTACGAGTACGCCTCCACGCACGGTCCCCGCGCGGGCGACCGCGTCCGGCTCGGCGACTCCGGCCTGACGATCCGTGTGGAGTCCGACGCCCAGAAGTACGGCGACGAGTTCCTCGCCGGGTTCGGCAAGACGGCGCGCGACGGGCTCCACCTGAAGGCCGCCGCCGTCCGCGAGACCTGCGACGTCGTCATCAGCAACGTCGTCGTCATCGACGCCGTGCAGGGCATCCGCAAGGTGTCCATCGGCATCAGGGAAGGCCGTATCCACGCCATCGGCCGGGCCGGGAACCCCGACACCCTCGACGGCGTCGACGTCGTGGTCGGCACCGGCACGTCCATCGTGTCGGGGGAGGGGCTGATCGCCACCGCCGGTTCCGTGGACACCCATGTGCACCTGCTCTCGCCGCGCATCATGGAGGCATCCCTCGCCTCCGGCGTGACGACGATCATCGGCCAGGAGTTCGGGCCCGTCTGGGGCGTCGGCGTCAACTCGCCCTGGGCGCTGAAGCACGCCTTCAACGCCTTCGACGCCTGGCCGGTCAACATCGGCTTCCTGGGCCGCGGCTCGTCCTCGCACGACGCCCCGCTGATCGAGGCGCTCGCCGAGGGCGGCGCGTCCGGTTTCAAGGTGCACGAGGACATGGGCGCGCACACCCGCGCGCTCGACACCGCGCTGCGCGTCGCCGAGGAGCACGACGTCCAGGTCGCCCTGCACAGCGACGGTCTCAACGAGTGCCTGAGCGTCGAGGACACCCTCAAGGTCCTCGAAGGGCGGACCATCCACGCCTTCCACATCGAGGGCTGCGGCGGCGGCCACGTGCCGAACGTCCTGAAGATGGCGGGCGTCCCGAACGTCATCGGCTCCTCCACCAACCCCACCCTGCCCTTCGGCCGGGACGCCGTCGCCGAGCACTACGGCATGATCGTCTCCGTCCACGACCTCAAGACCGACCTGCCCGGCGACGCCGCCATGGCCCGCGACCGCATCCGCGCCGGGACGATGGGCGCCGAGGACGTCCTGCACGACCTGGGCGCCATCGGCATCACCTCGTCGGACGCCCAGGGCATGGGCCGCGCCGGCGAGACCGTACGCCGCACCTTCGCGATGGCCGGGAAGATGAAGGCGGAGCTGGGCCCCATGGAGGGCGACGGCCCGCACGACGACAACGCGCGCGTCCTGCGCTACATCGCCAAGCTGACCATCAACCCCGCCCTCGCCCACGGCCTCGCCCACGAGGTCGGCTCCATCGAGACCGGCAAGCTCGCCGACATCGTCCTGTGGCGCCCCGAGTACTTCGGCGCCAAGCCGCAGCTCGTCCTCAAGTCCGGCTTCCCCGCCTACGGCGTCGTCGGCGATCCGAACGCCGCGACCGACACCTGCGAACCCCTCGTGCTCGGCCCGCAGTTCGGGGCCCACGGGGCGACGCCCGCCGACATCTCCGTGGCGTTCGTCGCGCGGGCGGCCGTCGACCAGGGCAACGACCTCATGCCCACCCGCCGCCGCCGGGTCGCCGTACGCGGCACCCGCGGCATCGGCCCCGCCGACCTGCGACTGAACTCCCGCACCGGGGCCGTCGACGTGAACCAGCGGACCGGCCTCGTCACCCTCGACGGCGACCCCCTCCGCTCCGGGCCCGCCGACTCGGTCTCCCTCAACCGCCTCTACTTCCTCTAAGGGACTACGTCATGTCTGCTGCCGCCGACGGCTTCCGCATGCCCGCCGAGTGGGCCCCGCACGAACGCACCTGGATGGCGTGGCCGTGCCCCAACCCCACCTTCGACGACCCCGCCGGCCTCGACGAGTCCCGCCACGCCTGGGCCGCCGTCGCCCGCGCCGTACGCCGCTTCGAGCCCGTCACCGTGGTCTGCGGAACCGCCCAGTCCGCGTACGCCAAGGAGCTGCTCGGCCCGGACATCGAGGTCGTCGAGCGGGAACTCGACGACGCCTGGATGCGGGACATCGGGCCGACCTTCGTCACCGACGGCAAGGGCGGGCTGGCCGCCGTGGACTGGACGTTCAACGGCTGGGGCGCCCAGGAGTGGGCCCGCTGGGACCACGACGCCCGGATCGGCGGGCAGGTCGCCGACCTCGCCGGGGCCCGTACGTACACCTCGTCCCTCGTCAACGAGGGCGGCGGCATCCACGTCGACGGCGAGGGCACCGTCCTGCTCACCGAGACCGTCCAGCTCGGCCCCGAGCGCAACCCCGGCCTGACCAAGGCGGACGTCGAGGCCGAGATCCACGCCAAGATCGGCACCACCAAGGCGATCTGGCTGCCCCGCGGCCTCACCGCCGACTACCCGGGCCACGGCTACGGCACCCTCGGCCACGTCGACATCGTCGCCGCCTTCGCCGCGCCCGGCGTCGTCCTCGTCCACTCTCAGCGCGACCCCGCCCACCCCGACTTCGAGGTCAGCAAGGAGATCATCGCGACCCTCCGGGGCCAGACGGACGCGCGCGGCCGCACCCTGCGGATCGTGGAGGTGCCCGCCCCGACCGTCCTCAGGGACGACGAGGGCTGGGTCGACTACTCCTACATCAACCACTACCTCTGCAACGGCGGCGTCGTCCTGTGCGCCTTCGGCGACCCGAACGACAAGGTCGCGGCCGACATCTTCCGCGACCTCTTCCCCGACCGGTCGGTGACGCTCGTCGACGCCCGTACGATCTTCGCCGGGGGC
Source organism: Streptomyces sp. NPDC050703 (assembly GCF_040654435.1). Taxonomy (NCBI): domain Bacteria; kingdom Bacillati; phylum Actinomycetota; class Actinomycetes; order Kitasatosporales; family Streptomycetaceae; genus Streptomyces; species Streptomyces sp. NPDC050703. The sequence continues at coordinate 2,074 of NZ_JBFAHX010000035.1, read as the reverse complement.
GGTGGCATCCACTGCATCACCCAGCAGCAGCCGAAGGTGTGAGTCGAGGAGCGGGCCATGGCCGGAGTCGGAGCCGGAGCCGGACGGGCCCGCGCGCGGAAGAACGCCCCGCCGCGCGAGGACGTACTGGCGGCGGCCATGGAGATGATCGCCGAGCGCGGCCTGGAGAAGCTGACCATGGCCGCCCTCGGCCGTGAGGTCGGCATGAGCTCCGGCCACCTCCTCTACTACTTCCGCACCAAGGACGAGCTGCTCCTGCGCACCCTGGAGTGGAGCGAGGGCCGCCTCGGCGCCGAGCGCGGCCGGCTCCTCGCCCGCCCCGGCACGGCCCGCGCCCGCCTGGACGCGTACGTCGACCTGTACGTGCCCGACGGGCCCGGCGACCCCCACTGGACCCTCTGGCTCGAAGTCTGGAACCGCTCCCTGAACGCCGACGAGGACGGCCGCGACCGGCAGGCCGCGATCGAGGGCGCCTGGCACCGCGACCTGGTGGCTCTGATCGCCGAGGGCGTCTCGCGCGGCGAGTTCGGCCCCGTCGACCCGGACAGGACCGCGGCCCGGCTCCGGGCGCTCCTCGACGGCTTCGCCATCCACGTGGCGATCGGCCTGCGCGGCACCGGCCGTGAGCAGGTCCTCGCCCACGTGCGGGAGTTCCTGGACGCGACGCTCGCGGCGGACGCCTAGGGCGTCGCGAAAGTCCCGCCTGTCCGGCGGGCGGACGACGCCACTTCCGGAACACGCCCTGGCGGCCCGTCCAGGTTTTACGCAATCCGGCGGATTGCCCGGCGCCCCGCCGGTGCGCTTGTATCCCCGTGGACCTTCGGCGTCGGGTCGGGGGAGCGACGGGTCCTTGGGGGGACACCATGCCGTCTGCGAGACGTGCGTCCGGTGCGGGACGTGTGACCTCGACCGCCGCGGCGCTCGCCGCCGCCCTGGCCTGCGCCACCGGGCCCGCGGCCCAGGCGGGCCCCGAGGCGCCCCGCACCGAGCGCGTCAGCACCACGAGCGACGGCGCCCAGGGCGACGGTCCGTCGGCCGACCCGGCGATCAGCGCCGACGGCCGCTACGCCGGCTTCACCTCGACGGCGGCCGGCTTCGGCTGCGCCGCGTTCTTCGACTGCCTGCGGGTGAAGGACCTGGCCACCGGCGAGGTCGTCCCCGTCGGCGCCGGCGACGGGGCCGTCTACTCCGCGCCCCTGTTCAGCGCCGACGGCAGCCGCATCGCGTACACGGCGACGAAACGGTTCGCGATGCCCTACCTCCACGACCGGGCCACGGGGACGTCCGAGCGCCTCTGGCCCGCGGACCCGCCGGACCGCAACGAGCTGGGAGCGGTGCACGACATCACCCCCGACGGCACGCACGTGGCCTACGGCATCGGCACCCGGTCGGGCAACCAGGGCTCCCGCCTCCTGTACGTGCGCGACACCGGCACCGGCACCGACGAGATCGTCTCGGCGCCCGACGAGGGCGGGAAGGCCGCCGCCTCGCTGAGCGCCGACGGCCGCCGCGTCGCCTACGGGACCGGCGGCCCCGACGCGACCGTCCACGTCAAGGACCGGGACACGGGAGAGCGGACCCGGATCGGCGCCGGGCTCGGCCGGGCGGAGCTGGTCAGGATCACCGGGAACGGCCGCCGTGTCCTCTTCAACGCACAGGACGGCCTGTACGCGCACGACCTCCGCACCGGCGCCACCCGCCGCGTCGCCGAGACGCCCGCCGCGTCGGCCACCGGCGACGGCCGCCGTGTCCTGCTGGCCGAGGACGACGCCCTGCGCGTGCTCGACCTGCGGACCGGCAGGCGCACGGACGTCGGCCCCGCCGGCGTCCGGGCGGACCAGGCCGCGCTGGACGCCCGCGGGCGCACGGTCGTCTTCGGCTCGGACGCCGCCGACCTGGTGCCGGACGACACGAACGGAGTGTCCGACGTCTTCGTGAGGCACACCCGCTGAGCCGCGCCCGCCGAGCCGCGCCCTAGCTGTATTGACCCGCAGGGTTGTTGACGCGGTTGATGGGCGGGTGTCCGCCCAGTGCGGTGTGGCAGCGGTGGTGGTTGTAGGTGTGGAGGAAGTCT
>NZ_JBFAHX010000034.1:0-88308 GCF_040654435.1 Streptomyces sp. NPDC050703 | reverse complement strand
CGTCCAGCCGGTCGTGACCTCGATCGATGGACGGCCCCGTGACTGCAGACGTCGATGGAACACCCGAGAAGAGCCGCATACGGCGCATGCCAACCTGCGGCCAACCCGCAGCGAGCGGCCGCAGCACGCCCGCAGTGAGCAGCCACGGCCAGTCCGCGGTGAGCGGCCGTGGGTGCAGAAAGCGTTGCTGCTCTGGAGTCTGGCCGTCAGGCAGGGCACAATCGGGCCCATGTCCAGCCCTCCCGAGATCGTTCTGCCACCGAGCATCCGGTTATCGGGAGAGGGGATACTGCTCAGGGAGTGGACCGAAGCCGACCTGCCCGCCTTGGTCGAGCTCTATGACGACCCCGAGATAGACCGATGGACGCCGGTGCCCTCTCCGTTCGACTCCGAGGCGGCGCGCGCGTATCTGACCAAGGCGCACGCCGATCGCCGGCAAGGACGCCGCACAGCACAACTGGCCATCACCACCGACGGCGTGCAGCCGCGCGGTGAGATCCTCCTCTTCCTCAGTGAACTCAACGCACGAGACGTCGAACTCGCCTACGGCATCGGCCCTCAACACCGCCGGCAAAGCCTGGCCGCACGCTCGGTGACCTTGCTGGCCGACTACGCCTGCCGGCAGCTGGCCGCACGGCGAGTACTGCTGCGCATCGAAGCGGGCAACACACCAAGCGCGGCTGTCGCCCGCGCGAGCGGCTTCCGGCTCACCGACGACCAGCCCGTCACACGCCAGGCAAAAGACCGCCAGGTGACGTTGTCCACCTGGAGCTACCAGCACGCCCAAGCGGACTCCCTGCCAGCCTGAACAGGCCAGCACCCAGCCCCCCCCCGGCACACAGCGGTACCAGGACGGCACCCTCGCACGCAGCCCCCGTTACCTTTTTTCGCTGGGGTTGCGGCTGCGGCAGCCGCAACCCCCCGCCCTTCCCACCGGGCAGGCAGCCCGGCAGGACGGGCAAGATAGCCGGCTCACCCCGCAAGGAGCCGCACTCTGGGCCACCAGGCCACCCGCCACCCGCACCGCATCACCCACCGGCACCCACCGGCACCCGGGCACGCCCGAGCCAAGACACCACCCGCCAACTGCACCCGCATCCCACCTCCAGCAAAGGGCAAAGGCAAGGACGAGAGCGAGGGCGAGGGCGAGGGCGAGAGCCGGAGCCGAGCCGGTGGGGGTGGGCTCCCCGGGCTTCCCTGCCGCGCGCATCCCTGCGGAACACCCCGCCGCGGGGCCGGCCCTGTGCAGGGACCACGGTCACTCCGTAGGCCGGCAGATCCCGGTACTCCTCCATGACCCACGCCCGGCCACCCGGTACCGCACCACCCCTGCCCGTGGGGTCCGCAGGCCCAGCACCCCCCGTATCTCCACCATCCCCGCCCCACCAGGCGACCTCACCGACGCCCGCCGAACTCCCAGTCGTGGACCTCGATGACCGCATACCGGTCCGCCGTCAAAACGGTACGTGCCGTGTCCGGATCCCGGGCTATGAGCAGCACCGCCGTACCCAGCCAGGTATCACCGTCATCGGACAACAGCGGCCCGTACGCGACCAAGTCGTCCCGGCCGGGCGGCACAGCGAGGTCGACAGCCGGGCCCTGGCCGAGACCGAGCACCAGATACCGGTTACCTCCGCTCCTGCCACCGGGAAAGTCCCACATCGTGGACCCCAGCATGTTGCGCCACCGGCGCAGCAGCACTTCCCGGTACACGCCGGCCTGGTAGTTGGGCTCATCAAAGGCAAACGCCCGGGCGGCAGCCGGGTCGGGCAGATCCACGATGTGCACGCTCCCGGTGGGTGTTTCACCGTCACCGGCGAACGTCGGGCCACGAGCGATCAGCTCCTTGGCATACCGGTCCATGTAGGACCAGTGTTCCTCCACCAGCCCCTCGCGCAATGCAAGCGAGCCGAACCGGTCACGGTGGTAACAGAAGAACTCCATAACCACATACCCTCCTCGACCAGCAGCACCGGCTCAACCACCTCACCGACACCCGCACCGCACCCGCACGCACCTGAGCGCGGGCACGGGCGCGGATGCCGGTGCGGGGGCGGGTGCGGAGCGCAGCGCCCGCCGCCGGGGGCGGATGAGCGTGCACGCTCCCCCGCGTGACGGCCCTCCTCCCCCGGGGCGCTACCAGCCGGTGGCACCGGCCCGGCACCTCGGGTGCCCGCCGTGCCGGGCCGCCCCTGGGTGCTCGGCCTCTACCAGGACCTTGCAGAACGCCCCCATGTCATCTTCCCGGCCCGCGGCTGCCACGGCCGCAGGCCTCACCCGGCCCGGACAGCCCCGGATCCAGCTCCGGGCCACGCTCCGTGCACAGGTGCGGATGCGGAACCCCCACGCCATCGAGAAGAGACCGCCTGCTCATCGCCCAGACCACCAGCGCACAGATCGCGAAACCCGCCCCCAGGAAGCTGGAGCCCGCCCAGCCGTGCAGGGTGAACAGGGCCGTGGTCGTGGCAGCACCCAGGGCGGAGCCAAGCGAGTAGAAGACCATATAGCCGCCGATGACGCTGCTGGGGCGATCCGGGTACGCGGCGGTGAGCACGTGCTGGTTACTCACATGGACGGCCTGGACCGCGAAGTCAAGGACCACGATGCCGACGATGAGGAGCCCCAGCGTCTTAGGCAGTTGCGCGATGGCCGCCCAGGAGAGGACGAGCAGGATGAGCGCGAGGCCGGCCACCTGACTCGTCCGTCCCGCATCCGCCCACCGTCCCGCGCGCGCCGCACCAAGGGCACCGGCAAGTCCCGCCAGGCCGAACCATCCGATCCGGCTTTCGTCCAGATGCCAGGGTGCATCCGCAAGCGGCAGGGACAGCCCGCTCCACAGTGTTCCAAAGGATGCGAACAAGAAGAACGCGATGAGCCCGCGCGTCAGCAGCAGGCGCTGCCTGAAGAGTTTCCCGAGTGAAACAACTGCCTGCCCGTACCGCGCAGGTCTGCTGCGACGGTCCTCTGCCGGCAGTGCGACGACGACAACAGCCGCGAGCCCCAGCGACAGCACCGCCAGCACGGCATAGATACTCCGCCAGCCCCACACATCGGCGAGCATGCCGGTGACCACCCGGGCGCCCAGGATGCCCACCACAACCCCCGCAGTCACGACACCGATGGTGCGGCCCCGGTCGGCGGGCGGCGCAAGGGAGGCGGCGTAGGCCACGGCGCTCTGCACGACGACCGCGAACAGCCCGGCCGCCGCGAGCCCCGAGAACGCCATCCACCCGGCCGACGCGAAGGCCGTCACAAGCAGGCCCGCCGCGGTGATCGCCAAGTGCACGGCGATGAGCCGCCGCCTGTCGAGGACCACATCACCCAGCGGCACCAGCAGCACCAGCCCTGCCAGGTAGCCGAACTGACCGGCCGCCACGAGCCAGCCCGTGTGTGCTGCCGGCACACCCAGATCCCGCCCCATCGGCTCCAGAACAGGCTGCGCGGCATAGATGCCGGCCACCGCGACGCCACACACCGCCGCGAGCAGCAGCCCCCGCCCCGTGTTCGTCATACCCCAACCCCCATCAGTAGCGAATTGCAACCGATTTGACGTTAAGGCATGCTGGTTTCACACCGCAACTCATCGGGAGGTGTCATGCCGCGCACCACCACGCGCACCCCCAGACCCCACTGGACCGACCCCGACTGCCCCGTCGCCCGCACCCTCGACCTCGTCGGCGACCGGTGGAGTCTGCTCCTCATCCGCGACGCGATGGACGGCGCACGCTCATTCACCGAATTCCAGCGACGTACCGGCATCGCCCGCAACATCCTCACCGACCGCCTGCGCAAGCTCACCGCCCACGCACTCCTCACCCAGCGGACCGCACCCTCAGGCCGCCGTCGCGAATACGTCCTCACCGACGCCGGCCACGACCTCTTCCCCGTCATCCTCACCCTGCGGCAATGGGGAGAACGCCACGCCTTCGCCCCCGGCGAAACACACTCCACCCTGGTCGACGAACACGGCACCCCCATACCCCACATCCAGCCGACCACCACCAACGGCACCCCCCTCAACACCCACACCACACACGTACAAAAAAACCGATGACAGCAGTCAGCAGCAGCTCCCCGCTGCCGGCTCAGCTCATAGACCACCCGCTCGACCTGATGATCCGTCAGGCTCAAAACGGCCCCTCCAGCCCACCGGCCTGCTCCCTGAAGAGCGGATGAACTGCACAAAAACCGCACCTGGTCACATCGGCCCGCGAGCTGCCCACCATCGACATGACGCCGGTACAGCGCGAACGAGGCTGGTGAAATGGACGCACCGGATAACCCGCCTCAGGCCGCGAGAACAAACGACGCCAAGCCCGGGAAGTCCTGGTGGAGGCCAAGGCAGCGGGCACGCTACGGGATTCACGGTGTCGGCCGGCCCGGTGAGGGGAGGGCGGGTACCCGCCGCGCTCACGGCGCTGACGGCCGGTCTCCTGGCCTTCCACCGGACGGTGCCGTGAGCAGGGAGCGGATCTTCGTCGATGAGTAGCCCTTGGCCGCGGCCACCACCTCTGGCCGCGTCCTGGGCCGGGTCCGCGCCGCTCGCCGGTCTTCCACAGACTAGACCGATCGGGCAGGTCCCGTCAGCCCGATCACTGCCAACGACTCATCAGTCAGCTCATGATGAGGCACCACGAACAACCCCACGGCACCGCCACTTTGCGGACTCGACTAACGCTGCTCAGGGGCGATATCAGCACTGCAGGCCGATGAGGCCCCATCCGCGCGCTGCAGCCTCGGTTGCTATCCCCCCATTCGGTGACGAGGGCAGTAAACGACGAGAAGTCGTGAATACGCTCCGTGGGCTCGACAATGTGCTGTTCGAACGGTTTACGCAGGGACGGCAGGCCTGGCTCGACCTGGATCCAGAAGTGATGGAGGGCATGCACGTCATCGGGGAGGAGCCAGAGCATGGTCTCTGGACACCAGTGGTTTTTCCGTTCTGGGACGGAAGGGGGTGAAGGGAGGGTCCGCGAACTCCCAGTTGTTCGACCCAGAACAACGGAGCACTGAACTCGTCCAGTGCCGTGCGCAATCCGGGCTTCACGGACCCTCGTATCTTGTCCCAGCGTTCACCGGCCCAGAAGTGCGGCTTGTAGGAGGTGCGGGTGTTGTGAAATTCGTAGCGTGCGTGCCAGGGGCCGTTCTCGACTTCGGGCCAGGGTCCATCCCTCCCGCTGCTTGGTCCACCTGGCGTCGTCACTGCCGAACGCAGCGGTCTCCACCAGGTCGGCCCGAAGTTCAGCCAGCCTCGCTTCTATGTACGGTACGCGCAGTCGACGATCAGGATCCCTCATGCGGACTAACGGCCCGTTTCATGGATGGGCGCTTGTAACAAAGACATCCACGCAAGCCAGGCCGTAGCAGGGCAACCGTTCCGGGAACAAGACTGCCGAGGGCAGTGCCGGTCTCATGCCGGGTGGATGAGGCGGCTTTCGTAGGCGAAGATCACGGCTTGTATCCGGTCGCGGAGTTCGAGCTTTTGCAGGATTCGCCCCAGATGGGACTTCACGGTCGCCTCCGCCAGGTACAGGGTGGCCGCGATTTCGGTGTTGGACAGGCCGCAGCCCACCTTGATGAGCACCTCGCGCTCGCGGACGCTGAGCCGGCTCAGACGTTCGTCGCGGTCGGCGCTGTCGGCGTCCGGGATGTGTGGGCGGAGGTCCTCCAGCAGGCGGCGGGTGACTCGCGGGGAGACCACCGCGTCGCCCGCTGCCACGCTGCGTATGGCCGCGAGCAATTCCTCGGGCCTGGTGTTTTTCAGCAGGAAGCCCGAGGCTCCGGCTTTGAGTGCGGCGAAGGCGTATTCGTCGAGGTCGAAGGTGGTGAGGATCAGTATTCTGGTCTGAGGTGAGGTTCGGATGACCTGTCGGGTTGCCTCGATTCCGTCGGTTCCGGGCATTCGGACGTCCATGAGGACGACGTCGGGACGCAGGTCCCGGGCGAGGCGTATGGCCTGGGTGCCGTCTGCGGCTTCGCCGACCGGTGCCATGTCGGGCTGGGTCTCCAGGACCGTGCTGAAGGCCATACGGAGCAGCGCTTCGTCGTCGGCGATCAGGATGCGGATCGTCATGCGGACGCCGCTCCGCTGCCGCCGAGGTCGAGGCGGGTGTGGACTCGCCAGCCGCCGTCCGGGAGCGGTCCGGCCCGCAACGTCCCCCCGTAGGCGGCCGCGCGCTCGCGCATGCCGGGGATACCGTGGCCGGATGGTGTCGCGCCGAGAAGTGGCGGGCGGGGGCCGCCGCTGTCGGTGATGTCCACCGTGACGGTCTCGGTCGAGCACCGTATCCGGACTTTCGCGTGCGTGCCGGGGCTCGTGTGCTTGAGGGTGTTGGTCAAGGCTTCCTGAACCAGGCGGTAGACGGTCAGTTGTGCGGTGGCGGGCATGTGAGTGTGGCCACCGTGGACCTCGACGCGGGTCGGCAGCCCGGCAGTGCACATCTGGTCGGCGAGGGCCGCCAGTTGCGCGATGCCGGGCAGCGGGTGGCGCTCCGCGTCGGGTTCGTCGGTCCGGAGGATGCCCAAGGAGCGTCGCATGTCGGTCAGGGCCTGCCGGCCGGTCTCGGAGATCTGGAGCATCGCGGTGGTGGCCTTGGCGGGGGACCGGTGCTGTGCGTAGACGGCGGCGTCGGTGAGCGCGACCATGACGGACAGGTTGTGGGTGACGATGTCGTGCATCTCCCGGGTGATACGTGCCCTCTCCTCGGCGACGGCCAGCCGGGCCTGTTGGTCCTGTTGTTGCTCCAGGCGTGCGGCCCGTTCCTCCAAGGCGGCGAGGTAGGCGCGTGTGGTCCGCACATTCACCCCCAGGACGGCGGCGGAGACGACCATCGCGGTCACCGCGACGAAGGGGGTCAGGAACGCGCCTTCCGTCGCCCAGCGCAGACAGGCCAGCAGAGCCCCGCCCTCCACGATGGCGCCGGCGACAAGTGTGCCGCGGTGGCCCGAGTTCGCGGCCACCGTGTAGAGAGCCACCAACAAAGCGATGTCCGCCGGCAGTTGGACGTCCATCAGCCACTGGACGAGGGCCGCGGCCACCACGGCTCCGAACACCGTGAGCGGGGCCCGGCGCCGCCACACCAGGGGCAGTGCGAGGGCGGCGGTGAGGGCCGCGGACACCGGGAGCTCGTGCGGCGCGCGCGTGGTCATGATGTTGATCAGGAGCAGTGCCGGCAGCAGCGAGTCCCACACCACCGGCGGCAGTCGGGAGGCCCAGCGCCGGGTGGCTCTCATCGGTCGCGCCGCTCGTGCGGAGGCCAACGCGGTGTACCTCGTCAGCAGTACGGCTGTCCTGGCCCGCGGCACCCGGTCCCGGTAGCGCAACGGGTGGGCACTGCCGGTTTCCGCGGCCGCCTCGGTCATCACACGTCCCTGTCGATTCAGCGTCATCGCGGCCCCGGCCGGGGCCGCCACCGTGTACAGCCGGAGCCGGGTCGGGTACGGGAGCATGGGCCCGCGCTGCCCGCACGTACCGCGGCCCTGTCACGGTAGGCCGCGATCCGGCGGCGACGCATGAGCCCACCGTCTGATGGAATCGCGCGGAAGTACGACCACAGGAGGAGCCCGACCACCCCCCACAGTCGCAAGGTCACTCCCGTGGGCGTGCCTCGGACTGCGACTCCGGCTGTACACGATGGCACCCCGGGGGCGATGTGGCGGCGCGTGCCCCGCGCCGAGCATGGCCGGGTGACCGAGAACATCATGGGACTACGCATGTCCCTTCTGGAAGTCCTTGTCCTGCTGGCTGCCGTCGTGCTGGTGGTGGTGCGCTGGCTTCCCGCTGCCGTCCGCCCCCGCGTCACGATCGCGGCGGGAGCGGTGTTCGTACTGTCCGCGATCGTGCTGAGCGTGGTGGGAATCCGCTGGCAACTGCTGCCAGTACTGGCAGGCGCTGTCGTCGCGTTGCCGTTCGCCCTCTCTCCCCTGCTGCGCCGCCGTACCGGCCGGCCGACGTGGCGGGCCCGGTGGTGGCTGGCCCTGCCCGGGTCGGTGGCCTGCGTCGGCCTGATCACCATGGGTCCGGTGGCCGCCTGGGCCTTTCCCGTTCCCGTGTTCCCTGAGCCGTCGGGCCGTTTCGCGGTCGGCACCCGCGTGGTGCAGTGGACCGACCCGCGCCGCCCCGAGACCTTCACCGCCGACCCGCACGACCGGCGCACGGTCGTGGTCCAGCTCTGGTACCCCGCGCGGAAGAGCCCCTCAGTCATGCAGCGGGCCCAGTACCTTGGCCGCTCAGAGCACGAGGCGCGCACCGTCTCCGACGCCCTCGCCCGTACGGTCGGCATGCCTGGCTTCCTGGTCGACGGCATCCCGCGTGCCCGCACCCATTCGGTCTTCAACGCCCCGGTGGCCGACAGGGGCGGACGCTTCCCGGTCGTGCTGTTCTCTCCGGGATCGGGCGGAGTGCGCACCCAGAACACCGCCTGGGCGGAGGAACTGGCCAGCCACGGCTATGTGGTCGCCGCCCTCGATCATCCGTACGACTCCGCCGCCGTCGTCCTCACCGACGGCCGAACCATTCGCACCAAGACCATCTCCACCGGCGACCGGGACAAGGACGGCAAGCTGGCGGTCGACTGGACGGCTGTTCGGGGCGCCGACCTCAGCTTCGTCCTCACTCAGCTGGACCATCTGGGCGGAGGTGAGATCGCCGGTCCGTTGACCAGTCGCCTGGACACCGGCCGGGCCGCGGTCATCGGCCACTCCATGGGGGGTGCCGCCGCGCTGCGGGCAGCCCGGCAGGACCGCCGGTTCGACGCCGTCATCGATCTGGACGGCTACCCCCACGGCCCCGCCTCTCCCTCCCTCCACCAGCCGACGCTCGCGCTCACCCAGGCCATCACCCCCGCAACCGACCCGCGGTACATGCCCCGCCTCGCCAAGGCCCTCAAGCGCAACACCGCGACGAGCTACCGGCTCACCATCCCCGGCGCCGCGCACCTCACCTTCATGGACGGTCCCCTGTACCTGCCGCCTGTGCCGTCGATAGTCGGCTCCTTGGGCCGCACCGAGAGCCCTCGCGTCGTCGCCGCAACCACCCTCGCCTTCCTGGACACAACCCTGCGGCACAAACGCGGTGACCTGCCCGGTGTCCTGGCGGCCTACGGCGACCTCAGCGTCTACCGTCCAGGCGACAATCGCTGATCAGCTGTGCGGCGGCAGCCGACGCCACGGCCATTCCGTCTCCCGGCCGAAGGGCAGTCCGCGGTGCCGCCCCCGCCTGCCGCGGACCAGTACGCCATCCGTCGATCTGTCGGCAAACTCGCTGGGTGGGGTCGAGGCGTGCTGCTGTCCGCGCTGCGGGGCTGGGCGTGGGACTCCCCGACCACGGCGGTACGGGCCATCGCCCTCAGCATCCTCCGGCTCGGCAGCCTCCGGTTCGCGGTGAACGTCGTCTCCGGACCCTGATCACCCGGACACCTCCGAGACCCTGGAGGCGATGCGCGATGAGTACCTGGCGCTGGCTAGTGATGACGGGAATTGCGCCCGGGTGGGGGGGTGACGGGTGAGGGGTGACAGCAGATGCTGCCGCCATATGACATGTGGAATATGCGAAAGCGGACGTTTTGCCGTAAGCATAGCTATGCGTCAGTACGAATCCCCTTCCCGACCATGCGGGAGGCAGGGGCCGGGTCTCGCCATGCCCGTCCGCCCAGGACTCCCACATCCACAGAGGTAGATCCATGCTCAGAGTCTTCACACGCAGTCGCCGCTTCCGTGTCCGTGTGGCGCTGGGGTTCGTGCTCACCGCCATGGCGTGCACGTCCGCCGCAGTGCCCGGCGTGCCCTCCCCCGTCGTGAAACCGGCGGCGAAGGGCGCCCCCAACGAGGCCTTCCCGATGCGCATCGTCGCCTACGTGGCCAACAGCGGTGCCGGGACCGTCTCCTCCTTCGACGTCCGCCTGGAAAGGGCCGTCGCCACCACGCCGGTGGGCAGCGGGCCGACCGGCGTGGGCGCCGCCCCCGACGGCTCCCACGTGTATGTGGCGAACGGCCTGTCCGACTCGGTCACCTTCATCGAGACCTCCAGCCGCAAGGCCGTGGCGACCGTACCCGTCGGCTCCTATCCGTTCTCCGCCTCCCCCAGTCGGGACGGGCGGTGGGTGCTCGCCGCGAACTGGGGCAGCGGCAACGTCTCCGTCATCGACACGGTCAGCCACAAGGTCATCGCGACGCCCGCGGTCGGTGAGCTCCCGCACAGCATCGCCACCTTGCCCGGCGGCAGCGCCCTCGTCACCAACAGCGGCAGCAACGACGTCACCGTCCTGTCCAAGGGCCATGAGCCCCTGGCCCGCATCCCCGTGGGCGACTTCCCCAGCGGCATCACCGCCACGGCGAAGGGAGACAGGGTCTACGTCGCCAACACGGGAGCCGGCAGCATCTCCGTCATCGACCCCGCCACCCGCAAAGTGACGGCTACCTGGCCGGCCGGCAAAGCACCACTCGGCCTCGGACTCAGCCCCGACGGAACACGGCTCTACGCCGCGGACTCCGCAGCCGACACACTCCTCATCATCGACACCACGACCGGCGACATCCTCTCCCGTGTGCCGGTGGGCAAGACACCGCAAGGCGTGGCGGTCAGCCCTGGCGGCAGCCGGGTCTGGGTCACCAACGAGGACTCCGACACCGTCTCGGTGATCGACCCGGCACTCACGAAAGTGCGGGCCACACTGCCCACCGGCCACCAACCCGAAGGCATCGCCATCACCCCCAGGTGAGAGCGCGGTGCCGGGCGAGGCAACCCACCACCCCACCCGGCATCGCACTGGTCTCCTGGGCCGGGCGGAAGCTTGTGGATGCGGCTGGCGTAGCAGCCGGTGACGTTGACCGGGTCGAATACGCCGTCGTCGAGGCCGCGGAAGCCGAGGTCCGCCAGCGCCCCGGGACCGGCGGTGCGCAGGTGTGCCGGGACGTGGTCCTGGCGGACGGCGATGTTGTCGTGGGTGCGGCCGGACCGGGCGGCGGGTATCCGAACCACCCGCCCCCCTCTCGCATGTCAGGGCAAGGAAGTGCAGGCCGTGATGGTGATGCGTGCCGGAATAGTTCTGCCGGTCCGCCTTTCCGACGCGGCGTTGGGTGGCGATGAGGGAGCCGTCGCTCAGGGCCATCTCCCCAGCCCTTCCCAGTGCCTGTCCGGCGGATCATGGCGTGCCTTCGTCGGCCTTGTTCTCGAGCCCGCCACTTCGCGAGACGGGACTCCGCGGAAGGGAGGCGCCGGCGAAACACCTGCAGCACCGCAGAGCCTGCATCTTGTCGTCCAGGCTGATGGCTGTGAGGCTTTAGGCCCCTGCTCGACGTCCCGCTGTGGAGACTTCGCGATGATGACCTGGCGTCGGCTCGCTGAGCACGACTTTCCGTTGCTGATGTTCTGGTTGGAGCAGCCGCACGTGGCCCGTTGGTGGAACCATGAGACCTCGCTCGCGGCGGTGTCACGGGACTTCGGCCCCGCTGCCAAGGGCGAGGAACCTTCGGAGGACCTTCTCGTCCACCTCGGCGACAGCCCGATTGGCTTGGTTCAGCGTTGCCGTCTGTCTGACTACCCCGAGTATCTGGCTGAGCTCGCCATTCTGGTCGAGGTGCCTTCCGGGGCAATGACCATCGACTACCTGATCGGTGAGCCACAACAGGTCGGCCGAGGGCTCGGCCCACAGATGATCCGATCGGTCATCCAGGCGACCTGGAACGACCACCCCGACGCGTCATGTGTCCTGGTGCCAGTGCCGGCGGCCAACCGAGCATCCTGGCGGGTGCTGGAGAAGGCCGGACTACGCCGGGTCGCTGAGGGCGATCTGGAGCCGGATAACCCTATCGACGACCGTGCCCACTACCTCTACCGAATTGATCGGCCAGGCGCGGCCAGATCAGGTGCGTAGCCAAAGCCGGATCGAGGTGAGGGTGACAGTGCCGTGGAAGATGTAGGCGCGCTTGTCGAATTTCATGGCCACCGCCCGGGAGTTCATCAGCGCGTTGATCGTTCGCTCAGCTTCGTTCCTGCGCTTGTAGTTCGTCCTGTCGAAGGCGGCGGGCCGGCTGCCCCTGTTGCCTCTGCGCCGGCGGTTGGCCCGCTGGTTCTTCGGTTCGGGGATCGGGATCGTGTGTTGATCTGGCGTGGTCGCAGGTAGCGGCGGTTGCGGCGGGAGGAGTACGCCTTGTCACCGCCGATGGTCAGGCCGAGTCCGGGGACGCCCACTGTCCAGGCGGGCGACACGGGCACGCCCCATGACCAGGATGAGCTGCGGGGCGTCACCCCACTGGCCCGGGGTGATCAGCAGAGCCAGAGGGCGGCGTCCTCCTTCACCGGCGAGGTGGATTTTGCAGGTCAGACCGCCCCGGGAGCGTCCGAGTCCCTCGTCGGGACGGTGCTGCCGGGGCGCGCCTCTTATCCCGGCAGCCGCGGAGGCTTCTTGCGTGCTCCGGCGGCGTGCTGGTGGGCCCGGCAGGAGGTGGAGTCCACACCCACCATCGACCAGTCGATGCGGCCTTCCGCGTCCGCACCGGCCAGCACGGCCGCGAAGAGCCTGTCCGATGTGCCATCCGCTGACCAGCGCCGATGTCGCTCGTAGACGGTCTTCCACTTGCCGAAACTCGCAGGCAGATCCCGCCACGGCACCCCAGTCCGGTTCCGGTACAGGATTCCGTTGATGATTCTGCGGTGGCTGCCCCAACGCCCGCCCCGCCGACCGGACTTCGGCAGATGCGACTTCAGCCGGGCCCATTCCTCGCCCGCGAGATCTCCCCGTCCCATGAGCATGCCAACGCGCCAGGACCGAGACGGAACAAGATCCGCCGGACAGACCTAGTCACCTTCTTCGGTGCGCGGTCCAGTCGCGGCGCCTGCGCGGCGAGCAGGGCCGCGAGCAGGGCGATCAGCTCGTCGCGCCAGCGGTGGACGGTAGACGGTGGACGGTGGGTTCTGAATGTCTCCCACAGCTTTCTCTTCGAGGGCATGTTGGAGACGCTGGTGAGCGTGGCCAGTGGTCTGCTGATACTGGCCTCGGCCGGTGCGCTGTATCTCACCCGTGCGGGGCGCAGGCGACAAGAGAGTGAGAAAGAGTCCAGGTAAGCGCGCCCAGGCCACCTCTCCGGGAAGGAGGGGCGGCCTGGATGTCGGTAGTGTCGGGAGCATGGCGGGGTTACTTGGTCGGGCAGGTCTCCTGGGTAACCTTGCCGCCCGACTTGTCGGCGGTGGCCGGGTCCATCGACAGGCACATGCCCGTCCAGTTGTTGATGAACTTGAAGCCGTCCATGGAGCCGGTAGGGGTGGCGATCTTGGTCGGGACGACGTTCCACATCTGGCTGCCGGAGAACCAGCGGGTCTCACAGTCCCACCAGAACAGCTGGGTGCCGGAGCCGGGCGGGTTGCCGTTGTTGTAGGGGACCGTCAGGCACTTGCCGTTGCTCGCCTTGATCCAGAAGTGGCCCTTGTGGTCGAACGACTTCGGCTGCGAGGCTTCCCACTGGTGGCTGCTGGGCGCGTCCGACTGACACTCGCGCTGGGTGACCAGACCGCCTGACTTGGAGTCGTCGAACTCGGGGCCCCGCACCATGCAGCGGCCGTACAGGCTGTTGACGTAGGTCTTGTCCTTGTTGACCGTCCAGAACATCCGATTGCCGCCTGAGACGAACTTGTCCGCGTTGTGGTCGATGATCGCGTTGACCAGACCCCAGCCGGGATAATCCATCATGACGAACCCGAGCCGGCCGGCCTTGCGGTCGTTGAGGTGCTTCATCAGCCAGAGGTTGACGCCCCCCGTCTGAGGCTTGTTCGAGTACACGCGGCCGCCGGCGTACTCGTACGGGGAGAAGCCCAGGGGAACGGTGGATGCGGACGTATAGGTCAGGAACAGGTCATGGGGCGAAGGGCTGTCCATCGCCTTGTTGATGTTCTTCTTGACGTAGTCCCACTTTACGTTGGGGTCCGCCGCGTTCCAGGTGTCCTCCATGTTGGAGTCGAAATCCTTGATGCCATATCCGCCGGCTCCCGCGTTGTCGAAGCTGGCCAGGACCAGCTTGCCGCGCACGTCCCCCAGCCTGGGAATGCCCGCCTTGCCGTTCCCCTTCACCGAAGCGTCGTAGAAGAGGCCGGGGTACTCCTTCACGTAAGTGTCGAAGGTCGACCGGATCTGTTCCTGAGTCACGTTCTCCGGCTCGTGCCTACAGTCGGTCGGGGCGCCCTTTTCGTCCTTGTAAAGGCACTCGGCCCTCAGTCGCATGACGATCGTCTCGTGCGGGTTGTCCTTGAGGAAGTCCCGCGTCTTCTTGAGGACGTCGTCGAAGTTGGCCTTCTGGTAGTACGACGCGTGGTGGATCGTGAACTTGCCACCGATGGAGCGGACCCGGATGTCGATGGCGCGGATCCCGCGGTCGTACTGCGCCCGGAGCGTCTGCCCGCTGTCCCCGTAATTCTCCTGCGTCTCCACGTAGTTACCACCGTGGATGGACAGCGTGTCGTGAGTCCCCGGGATGGACATGTCCGACAGCCTGGTGTTGCTCGCGACGCCCCACATCCACTCGTTCCGGTCTGGTGCGCCGAGGTTGTAGTAGGCGTCATCATTGGTCGACCCGGCCGCCTCAGCGGCGGTCGGGGTCAGCAGTGCCGCGCCGAGCGCGACACAGACCGTCATCAGATGTGCCAGCGGGCGGGACCGTCTGCGAGATCCGGCGCGGGAGGTGGGGCCGGGCATGGGACTCCTGTCCAAAGCGGGGGGTTGCACGGTCCAGCTTGAGTTCCGCCGCCCACGTTCTACTCACGTTTCACTCACGCCCCGAGCACACGCCCCGCGCTCCGCTCCCCCGCGTTCAGATGGGTCGGCACGGCCAGCACGCACCTGCCATGCCCCGCTGTCCGCCCGATTTTCGACCCTGCCGGGAGGTCTATGGGAGATGCAGATGATGCGGATCATGCACCATGCCGTCCTGTCGGCCGCCTCCGAACTGGCTCCCGTATCGCAGGCCGAACTGGGCCGCAGTCTGAGTATTGGCCGCGAGGACATGCTCGCAATCCCCCAACGACCTCCAGAACGACGGTCTCGTGACCCGCGCACCGGGCGCCAAGGACCGGCGCGCAAGAGCACTATCGCCCCTCGCCGAGCGGACCCAGCTCTCGGGGCTCCTCGCGCGCATTGTCCGGCAGGACGAGCCTTGCGGTGGAGCCGCTCTGGGAGGTAGTACCTGGCGGTTCCGCGGCTCTATCTTCTCCTGCGGGTCTGCGTGATCCCGAAGGCGATGAGGCCCACCACGGCGATCACCGCAAGCAGCCAGAGAGGAACACCGCCCAGCCCCTTGTACGCCAACTCGGCGGATCCGGTCCTCATCGCCGGTTCCTGCTTCGCATCAGCAGCGCTACGAGGACGATCGCGAAGATGGCGAAGAGGATGACGAATATCGTCGCGCCGCTGCCCGACGCCCACATCTTGGCCAGTTCGACCGACGAGTCCGTTTCGTGGTCCATGTCTCCCGCTCCTTCATGGAGTCCGGCCAGAGCGCTCTCCGGCCGGGCTTTCCTGTTCTGTTCCGTCAGCGGTGCCGCTCCACGGCGGCCCCGCTCAAGAGCCGATCAGTCCCGCGGCGTACGCGATGTCGAAGACTGCCAGGAGGCTTCCGACCGCTACCCTCATCTCGTTTCCTGCCAGACGTCGTTTTCGATCCCTGCAATGTGTTGCTCCAGAAGACGTGCCTCTGGAGATGGTGCGTCTAGGAGGGGTACTCAGCAGTCGCCGAGCGCTTTCCGGTGCTTCCGCCGGTCTCTACTCCGGCGTTCACGCTCTCGCCGCCCGTCGAAGCGGTGACGCTGCCGGGACCTGTACTGCTCGAGACCCCGACCGATCCGCCGCCTCTCATGTCACTGGTATCGGCGGACAGGCCTCCGCTCTCTCCCGGGGTAATCCCAGACTGAGCGTGGGCTTGGCCTCCTTGCCGCCCGTCCTGCCGACCACTCCGATGCAGACCTCGAAGCAGGCTTCGCCCGCGATCGAGCCCGTGATCAGCCGGCTCGGGTCGATGCGGTTCACCGGGTCACTTCGGCGTAGAGGTAGGGGTTCTGTTCCTGTCCGGAGGGGTCTGGCTGGGTGAAGCGGGCGCTGTTGGGTCGTAGTAGCGGGCCGCGTAGTGGTAGAGCCCGGTCGGGTCCCGGTAGCCGCCGGCGAACCGGTAGGGTCGCGGGGTCTTCTCGCTGGCCGTCGCGCAGGGGCGCCGCTCGGGCTGTAGGAGTGGTCGTTGCCCATCGCGCCGGACTCGTCGGTGACCGCGATGACGGAGCCGATCGCGTCGGTGAGGTAGAAGTACGTCTTCCCGTGCCGGGTCATGGAGTTGAGTGTGCCCCCGGGTTCACGGTTGAAGCCGGTGGCCTCACCGGCAGTTGAGGTGGTCGACAACCCCAGCGGCCCGTTGTGGAGGTAGGTGTCAGCAAGCTTGACGGGTTCGCTCTGATCGGTGAACCGTACTGGCCCGCGTAGGACTTGCCGCCCACCGTCAGTGAGGTCAACTGGCTGTGATCCGACCACTTCTCGCCCGCCCGGGTGGCCTCCGGCGTCGAGGCGCCCGCCGTCTCGTTCCCCTGGGCCTCACAGGAACGGTTCGTGAGGGGAACCGTTCTTGGCCGTGATCTGCTGCTGCCGGTGTGCTCGGGCTTGGACGCCGGCGTCCAGGACTCCTCGGCTGGCCGCGCCGCCCTCCTGGAGCAGGCCGCCGCCGACCACCACAGCCCGCGCAGAGTGTGGGTCGACGGCGGCTACGGCAAGCACTTCATCGACCACACCGCCACCCTCGGCATCGACATCGACATCCGACCTCATGGCCCGCCGCCTTACCGGCGAGAACCCTATCTCCCGGCGCGATCCAACACCGGCGCATCAGAGCCGCATGCGGGGATGAAACAACAGGGGCAGACGATCTTTGATGACGGTCTTTGCAAGCTGTGACGTGAGGAAGCCGGTGCATTCGCCGCGTTCTCGCCTGCCGTGCTTGAGCCTTCGGCCGGGCTGCAGGCCGCCTGTCCGGGCGTGGACGGTGTGCCGTATGGCCGCCAGGCCCTGCCCACACGTCGCGTCTGCGCTTTGCGTTCTGCGCTTCGCGCTCTGCGCTCGCCACGTGACGGTGAGATCCCTGATCGATGGGTTTCGTAGTTGCGGCTCTGGCCCCGCGATGGTCAGTGCGGGCCGGTGGAGGTCGGGGGTCGACCGGCTGGGGCTTGCCGCGCAGCGTTATGTGGTCGCTTGGGAGGTTCCTGATCATTGCTGATCGGGGCTGCTTGATTCAGTTGCGTATGCAGCGGCCGGTGAAGTTTCCGTTGCCGTAGTACTCCGGCCAGCGCATGGCGTAGTTCGAGTTCGGCCCGAAGATACCGTCGTCGTTGACCCCCGCCTTCCGTTGCGCCGCACGCAGGGCCTTCTTGGTCGCGGGGCCAAAGGCCATGTCTATGCTGATCCTCGCCTTGTAGCAGCGGACCAGCCCGATTTGCAGCGCCCTAACGCCCAGCGTCCGATGCCCCTGCTTGAGGATGCACCGGCGGGTTTGGCTGGTTCCGACGCCGCCCGGCATGACCATGTGTCCGTCGGACGTGCGCTGGCTGATCCCGTATTCGCAGATGGGCAGTGCTGCGGCCGCGGCCGGCAGGGCCGTCTGCGTGGGTTGAGCGGTGGTTGACGGGCCGGCGGATGCGGTGGGCGCGGCGAGGAGCCCTGCTCCGAGGGCCATGACAGCGACAGATAGTGGAGTGCGGGTCTTCAACTGCATGGTCGGTGTCCTTTGATGATTGGAGTCTTTTCCTTTGCCTCTCCGTGGCTG
This sequence comes from Streptomyces sp. NPDC050703, assembly GCF_040654435.1. NCBI lineage: Bacteria > Bacillati > Actinomycetota > Actinomycetes > Kitasatosporales > Streptomycetaceae > Streptomyces > Streptomyces sp. NPDC050703. The sequence continues at coordinate 70,524 of NZ_JBFAHX010000034.1, read as the reverse complement.
GACAGGCAATCGGCCTCGGGCGGTCGTTCTGGTGAACGCACGACACCAGCAGCGGAGCATTGCCATAAGATCAGTCAATGCGCGGAACAGGCGGGAACGGGGAATGGGCCCGTGCGTTCCAAAACGCTAGCAAGTCGGCTCTCACGGGGCGTACAGCAGAGGGTGGGGATTGCCTACCGCCGTGGTTTACCTCGTGGCGGCCGGCATCGGGCCGGGCGGTGGGTGGATGCGCGCGGTGGTGTGCGATGCCCGCGCGTACTGGGCACGAAAGTCGGCGGAGAACAAGGGGCGGGCCGGTTGTGGGTGGACGCCTCGCCCAGGTGCCCGGGAGTGAAGCTCTCGCAGGTTCACGACCTGGTTCTGAAAGGTTGTTAGTTGTGAGGAGCATGAGGCGGCGCAAACCAGGCAAAACCTCATGCATGTGCTCCGCAGGGACAGAGCGTGCCGCACTCGGAGGTCCTGTCGAACCAAGTCCTGCGCCAGCCGCTCGGGCAGCCCGCTGCCGGAGCGGCCTAAAGGATCATGCAGGTGGTGGTGGCGTGGGCGATGAGTTTGCCCTGGTCGTCGAGCACCTTGCCTTCGGCGGTGGCGGTGCGGCGGCCTGCGTGGATGACGGTGCCCTCAGCGGTGAGGGTCTGGCCGTCGGTGCGGGCGGCGCGGATGTAGTTGACCTTGAGTTCGAGGGTGGTGTAGCCGGTTCCGGCGGGGAGAGTGGTGTGGACGGCGCAGCCCATGGCGGAGTCGAGGAGGGTGGCGGCGATGCCGCCGTGGACGGTGCCGAGGGGGTTGGCGAAGTCGGGGCGGGTGTCGAGGGAGATGACGATGCGACCGTGGTCGACCTCGTCGAAGCGCATGCCGAGCAGGCGGCCGATGGAGGGGATGTCGGTGGGGCGTTCGGTCTGTACCCAGCGCATCAGTTCCAGGCCGGTCATGGCGGCGAAGTCGGTGGTGGTCACGGGTTGGTCTCTCCTTGCGGGTGCTGGTGGTGTCGCCGCCGGCGGAGGCGGTGTGTTCGTCAGGCGGGAAGAGGCTCGATGCGGGCGGGGACGTGCTTGTGCCAGGGGGTTCCGGCGATGGGGTCGCGCCAGGTGAGGTCGGTGAGGGTGTTCAGGGCGACGCCGGTGCGTTCGGTGCCGCCGTCCTGGGTGGGCAGGTCGAGGCCGAAGCCGTTGGGCAGGGCCGCGTGGCCGGGTTGCAGGCGGTCGTCGATCTCGACGAGTGCACGAGCGGCGCCGCGGCTCGTGGTGATCTGTGCGGGGGCGCCGTCGGTCAGGCCGAGCTGCTCGGCGTCGTGGGGGCTGACGCGCAGGGTGCCCTGGGCGTCGCGCTTGCGCCAGGTGTTGTCGCGGAAGATCGTGTTCGCGGTGAAGGCCCGGCGTTGGCCGGCGGCCAGGACGATGGGGAAGTCCTCGGTGGTGTGGACGGCCGGGGTGGTGTCCAGGTCGGCGAGGAGGCCGAGGAGTTCGGGGATGGGCAGCGGGATGCGGTGGCCGGGGTGGGGGACGTAGGTCCAGGCGTCGGCGTACTCGTCCTCGGTGAACGTGATCCCGGACCGGCCCTCCAGCATCGCGTCGAACAGGGCGTCGGCGCTTCGGTGTCCGGCCCGGCGCATCGCGGCCGGGTACTCCTTGGCGATGCGCTGCGCGAGCGCCCACAGCACGGCGGCGGGGCGGGCCCCGTCGGGGAGGGTGGGGCCGAGGGTCTCGTACAGCAGGTGCGGGGCCATGGCGACGGTGGACTTGTCGAGGACGGCCAGGGCGGCAAAGGCGAGCTTGTACGGGGTGCGGCCCAGGCGGGCCGCCGCGCGCAGCGCTGTGAGCCTGCCGCGGGGGACGGCATCCAGTTCACGGACGAGGCGGGCGTAGATCTCGGGTTCGGGCAGGGTGCCGGGCAGCGGGGTCAGGACCGGGGCGCGCAGGTGGAAGGTGTTGTGGGGGAACTCGAAGGTGAAGAACGTCGCCTCCCACTTCTCGAACTGGGAGGCGGCGGGGAGGACGTAGTCGGCCTGGCGGCCGGTCTCGGTCAGGGCGACGTCGATGACGACGACCAGGTCGAGCGCGGCGAGGGCTTCGGCGAAGGCGGCGGAGTCGGCCAAGGAGTGCGCGGGGTTGGACGACTCGATGACCATCGCCCGGAACCGGTCGGGATGCTCGGTGAGGATCTCCTCGGCGATGACGTTGCAGGGAACCAGGCCGCCGGGCATCCGCGCGCCGGTGACAGGGGTGCGGCGCGGGCTGGTGGAGTAGCGGGCCAGCGGGGCGATCCATGAGTGCGGCTGCATGGCGCCTGGCTTGGCGAAGTTCCCGGTCAGCAGCCAGGTCAGCTTGTTGAGGTAGGACACCAGCGTGCTGTTGGGACCTTGCTGCACGCCCAGGTCCTCATACGTCGAGACGCTGGAGGCGTTGCCGATGACGCGGGCCGCCCGGCGCAGCAGGTCCTCGTCCACGCCGCAGGTCCGCGCGCAACGGGCGACGTCCACCGTCTTGAGCTCGGTGATGACGGCGTCGGCGCCGGTGGTGCGGGCGGCGAGGAAGGCGTGGTCGAGGAGGTCTTCCTGGACCAGGACGCCGAGGAGGCCGACCAGGCACCAGGCGTCGGTGCCTGGTCTGACCTGGAGGTGGATGTCGGCGAGGTCGGCCGTCTCGGTGCGGACCGGGTCGACGACGATCATCGTGCGGGCGGGGTCCTTGGCGATGTCCTTGAGCACGGTGCGGGCGCGCGGGACACCGTGGGACTGCCAGGGGTTCTTGCCGAGGAAGAGCGAGACCTCGGCGCGGGTGAAGTCGCCGGTGGTGTGGCCGCCGGTGAGGTGGGCATCGACGAAGCCCTCACCGGTCTTCTCCTGGGCGAGGGGGTTGGAGCGGTAGCGGGCGCCGAGGGCACGCAGCAGGGCGCCGCTGTAGGCGCCGCCGAGGTGGTTGCCCTGTCCGCCGCCGCCGTAGAAGAAGATCGATTCCCCGCCGTGGGTGTCGCGCACGGTCTTCAGCCGGGCGGCGATCTCCCGGACGGCGGTGTCCCAGTCGATGGGGGTGAAGCTGCCGTCCCGCTCCCGGCGCAGGGGGGTGGTGAGGCGGGCGCCGCCGTTCTGGTAGTGGTCCAGGCGCAGGGCCTTGTTGCAGGTGTAGCCGGCGGTGGCGACATGGTCCTTGTCGCCGCGGATCTTGGCGAAGCGGCGGCCGTCGGTCTGGATCTGGATGCCGCAGTTGTTCTCGCACAGGATGCAGGCGCTCTTGTGCCAGGTCTCGGTGGTGGCGGTCATCAGTCCTGTCTCCTCATGCGGTAGGCAGTTGGGGCGGCCCTCGTGCCCGGAGAAATGCGCCCGGGGGTGCGGGTGCGGGGAAGTACTGGTCAGCCGAGCGGGTCGGTGGTGTCGCGCAGGGTGGCCAGGGCCGGGGCGTACATGCGGGTCTTGATGGTGCCCAGGGTGTCGCCGGCCTTGTTCACCTGCGCCTGGGCGATCGCGATCGCGGTGGAGCGCACGGCGTCCTCGGCGACGGCCTGGTCGACGATGCCGGCGGCCGCGGCGTCGGTGCCGCCGTAGCGGTGGGCGGTGAGCATGGCCGTGTGCGCGGTCTGCGGGGCCAGCCGGGACTGGATGAGGGCGGCCATGCCGGGGGTGAAGGGGATGTTGATGTCGGCTTCGGGCAGGCACCAGTAGCCGCGGTCGGCGCGCATGACGCGGAAGTCGTGGGCGAGGGAGAACATGGCGCCGGCGGCGAAGGCGTGCCCCTGCAGCGCGGCCACCGTGACGACCGGCAGCGACAGCATCCGCGCGAACAGTTCGTGGACGGAGACGACGTAATCCTGGTGCTGGTCGGCGTGGGCGAACAGCCACTCCAGGTCGAGCCCGTTGGAGTAGAACTTTCCCGTGGCGGCGGTGACCAGGGCGCGGGGCCCCTCCGCCTTCTCCACCTCGTCGAGCGCCGCGCCGACGGCGGTGAGCCAGTCGGGGTGGAAGCGGTTCTCTCCGTCTCCGAGGTCGAGGACGAAGACGTTGTCGTGGCGGTCGAGCGAGGGCATGGCGACTCCTTCGATACTGGTCTGACGTGGGGCAAGGTCTGCGAGCTATGCCTTGGGCCGGGGCCGGGGCCCGGGTCCGGTGTCCGGGCGGTCGCGCAGGGCGTGGAGGAGCAGGTCGTGGATCTCGGCGGCGGCTGCCTCGATCGGGGCGGTGCTCTGCTCGGCCCGGCACATGATCACCGCGCCTTCGACCGCGGCGATAATGAAGGCGCCGAGCCGGCGGCTGCGCTCCTCGGTCAGGCCGTGCCGTACGAGGAGTCCTGCGAGGGCCTCCTGCCAGCGAGCGAAGACGGCGGCGGCGGAACGGGCGAGCTGAGGTGCGTCGTCGTTGGTCTCGACGGCCACCGCCACGATCGGGCAACCGGCCCTGAACCCGCTCTCCTCAAGTCGGTCGCGCCACAGCACGAAGAACGCGTCGACAGCCTCCACCGGATCGTCCGCCTGCACGGCGGCATCGATCAGGCCCGCGATGAAGTCCCCCGCCAACGCCACCGCCTCGTCGATGAGCTGCGCCCGTCCGCCGGGGAAGTGGTGATACACCGAGCCCCGTGGGGCTCCGCTGTGGGCCAGGACCCGGTCGATGCTGGTCGCGCTCGCCCCGTACTCGCGCAGCAGCGCGGCGGCGCTGAGGATCATCCGGTCACGGCTTTCACTCCTGCGTGGGCTCACCTGCCCAGCACCTCCCGATGACGACGTTGGCCTCCGCGAACGGATGGGCTACCTGCCGGTAACTTATGGTATCTGTCATAGAACATGCAAGAGGGGTGCCGCAGTCATTGCAGCCGCGCGGGTGCGTCCGGCTTGGCGGAGGCATGGGGCAGCGATGGCAGTGCTTCTGGAACCGCTCAGCTCAACACGCTGAACTCGGGGGCGGCTTCCGGGCGGACTCAAGCGCCCGCAGACGCAGAGCAGGGTCTGCTGACCAGCTCACGCTCCGACGCGGGGCAGCGTCACTACTCCGATGCCGCGGTCCAGCGCGTGTCACTCATCCGGCAGTTGTTCGACGCGGGTATGTCCGGCAGGGTGATCGCGACTGTGCTGCCGTGTGTGGACGTCCCGGGTGACCTGGGTGTCGCCGAGGAGACGTTCACGGCGATGATGCGCGAGCGCGACCGGGTCGACGCCGACATCGCGCACCTGATCGAGGCCCGGGACGCACTCGACGTGCTGATCAGGGCCAACAGCCGACACCGGGAAGAGCTGTCCGCCGCCCCGGAACCGGTGGCGCAGTCCGCCTGAGGCTGTGATCTGCGTCTCAGTCGGTTGCCCCTCACACCAATGTCAGGGATGAGGATGGCGACTGCGCCCGGAATCACCGGGCCGGTCGTACGAGAGGCGGCGGAAGATGGGGCAGGCGTGGGGTTTCAGCAGGTACGGCGGGCCTGAGGTGCAGCAGTTCTTCGATCGTCCCGATCCCGTCCCCGGTCGTGACGAGGTGCTGATCCGGGTCGACGTCGCCGGCGTGAATCCGCTCGACCACCTTCTCCGCTCGGGTCTGGTCGACGGGCTCGACGGCGGGCGTCCGTTTCCCCGCGTGCTGGGCATGGAGGCGGCCGGAACCGTTCTCGCCCGGGGCGAGGACGTCGACGGGCTCCGAGTGGGTGACGCGGTCTTCGGCTTCGCACTCACCGGTGGTGGCACCTACGCCGAGACGACGGTGCTGTCCGCGCCGAACACCGCGCGCATCCCGGCGGGTCTGTCCTCAACCGTGGCGGCAACGCTGCCAGTGGCCGGGACGACCGCGGTGGACGTGCTCGACCAGCTCGGCCTCCCGGCCGGTGCCACGATCCTGGTCAACGGGGTCGGGGGCGGGGTCGGCCTCGCCGTCGCCCGGCTGGCTGTCGGGCGCGAGCTGCGCGTGATCGGCACCGGGAGCACCACCAAGCGCGAGCACGCCGAGGCGATCGGGGTGCGGTTCATCGACTACACCGTCGAGGACGTCGCCGCCGCGGCACGCGAGCTGGTTCCGGACGGCTTCGACGGGATCGTCGACCTGGCCGGAGGCACCTCGCTGCGGACGGTCGCTCCGCTGGCCCGGAATCCCCACAACATCATCGCTGTGGGTGACATGTCTGTGCCCGAACTCGGTGGGCGTTTCGTCGAGCGCCGCGTCGACCGCGAGAACCTGGAGCGGTCGGCCCGGCTGGCCCTCGACGGACTCCTCGCACCCGTGATCACCGCGGTCCATTCGCTCTCCGACGCCCCGGCCGCCCTCGCCACCGTCGAGAACGGTCACACCTCGGGCAAGGTCGTCATCAAGGTGGCATGAGAAGTGCCCGACCGTCTGTCGCTGCCGGCCGTCCGTATACGCGCCGTACGATGAACCGCGACCGGGCCGAGACCACCGAAGCGTGCGAGCTGGCCGACAGCGCCCGCGCGTACACCTCCTCGTCCCGTGGTGCCGCCATGCTGCGGGACGCCTCCAACGCTACCGACGACGTAGAGGCCGCCGACGGAGCGCCTTCCACCTCGCCTGGGCTGCTCGGAGCCGGGAGATGGACGCTTCCGCGGCCGACCGGGCGTCGGCGGCAACTGAGTCCCGCGTGGCGGCAGCTGGTGGCAAGGCGGACCGCACCCAGAAGAGCTGGATCTCCTACTGCGAACAGCAGCCCTGCACCTCTGCCGCCCGGTCGCGGGCTACTGGCCGGAGTTCGCGGCTCAGGGCAAGGAGGACATCGAGGTGCGGCACGTCCTGGCCCACACCTCGGGGCTTTCGGCCTGGCAGCAGCCCCTCACCATGGAAGACCTCCACGCCGGCACGTCTACGACGCTCTCGACACGGCGAGTTGAGACACCAGCCCCGCGGCAGGGCGCTCCCTGCGGGACGAGCCGGCCCCTGGCGTTGAGGGCGAGCGCGGCGCCCGGGCCCGTCACCGCCCCCACGCGGTCGTCACCGCGTTTCATCTCGCCCCGGGTCAGGCGTCCCCGGCCAGGGTGGCGACCGCCTCAGCGAGTACGCGCGGCTCGCACGGGTCACTGGTCCGCGCCTGACCCGTCGAGTCTGCGGATCGCCGCGGAGGTTTCGACGCCATCGTCGTGCAGCACGTGGCGCATGCGGGTGACGTCGACGTAGGCGGCGTCGAGGGGGTGCGTGAACAGCCGTGACAGCGCGGTGCCGTACTTGGCCATGGAGCTCCTGCCCGGGATGAAGATCGACAGTTCTTCCCTGGCCTCGAAGACCTGCACCTCGACGTCGTCGGGCAGAGTGGCGAGCGCTTCGTCGTCCGCCGTGACGGGGACCTTCACCAGCCAGTGCGGCCCCTCGCCGGTGAGGAACTGTTCTTTCTGCTCCGGGGTCTCGGCAGCCAAGGTCTGCCATGGCGGGCCCGACACCACGCATCCGCGCGACTCCACGGTCCTGACCACGTCCCGCGCAGTGGCGGTGACGGCGGCATGGGCCGCATCCCAGTCATGGCGTTCACGCCCGGCCGGCGGGCCTGGCACCGGCTTCGACACCACGGTTCTCTCGGCCGCGTGGCGCAGCCTCGTGGCCGGAGGCGAGGTGAAGAACTCGCACGCGTTGCTGATCGCCTCGTCCTGGGCCTGCCGCTCCTTTCGCAGGTCCGTCCGGTGCCTCTGCACCAGGGCGAGGGCGTTGTCCGGCTCGTCGAGAGCCCGGCGGACGAGCTTCACGCTCATGCCCGTGCCGCGCAGGACAGTGATCAGCATGGCCTGCTCGACCTGCTCGAGCGTGTAGGAGCGGTAACCGGTCTGCTCATCGACATCGGCCGGCACGAGCAGACCCGCGCCGTGGTAGTACCGCAACGTCTGCGGCGGCAGACCGCACATCTCACTGAAATCGCTGATCGACAACATGTCGCCATGTTCGGCCTTACAGCAACTGCAAGGTCAAGCGCGGGCATGCATGGCGCAGCACAACGGGTGGACCCCGGAGGCGATGGTGGCTTCCGAGTGAGTACCCAGGTAGTGGCCGACTTCGCCGGTGCCCATGGAGGTCGTAGCCGGTGGTGGGCCGGCGCCCGTGCCGGTACGGCCCGCGTCTGGAAGCACGCCCGGTACCTGGGCGCGCGCCGCGAAGATGTCCGGCCGTGGCTGTTCACCGTGGTCAGGAACCTGGTCGTCGACCACCACCGGGCCCGCCGCTGCCGACCCCTGGAGCAGGTTCCCGTCAAGGAGCCGGACGCCGTCTGGGGAGGCTGGGAGACCACCCTCACCTCCCACGGGGTCCTCGAAGCACTGGGAGAACTCAACGAGCGGCAGCGCACCGTCAGCCAGCTCATGTCCTACCTGGAATGCAGCATGGCTCAAGCCGCCGAACACCTCGGCATCCCACCCCGGCACCGTCGGGAGTTGCGCCTCCTACGCCATGGCCGCCCTGCGCAAAGCCCTCGCGGAGCCAGCGGGGCGTGGCCGGCGGATGGGGCCCGCCGGGGCCGGTTGCGCGTCAGTCGGCGAGCCGGGCCGCCAAGCCGTCGAGGACGCGGGCGAGTCCGTACGCGAAGTCGTCGTCGCGGATCTGCTGCGGGGGTACGTCCTGTCGGGCGGAGCTTCCCTCGCGCACCCGTGGGTGTTCCCGCGAGGCCTCGTCGAGGGCCGACCGCAGGCCTGCCACCCACTCCTGCTCGGTCTTGCCGCTGCGGACGATCTGCGAGAGGTACGCGGCCTCGGAGGTCGCGATCCCGATGACGTACGCCATGAGCGTCCCCACGGCCTGGTCCCTCTCGTCCGCGGGGAAGCCCGCCACCTCGAACTGCGCGAGCAGTCCGGACGAGATCCTCATGGCGTTCGGGGTGATCCTCGTCGACGGGGACGTCCATGAACTGGTCGGCGGCGTGCTCCACCGCGGAACGGGCGTGAGGGCGACGACCGACTCCGTCTTCCAGATGGGCTCGATCGCCAAGGTCTACACCGCGACGCTGATCATGCAGCTCGCCGACGCGGGCCGGCTGGACCTGGACGCACCGGTCGTGGACGTACTGCCGGAGTTCTCCGTCGCCGACCCCGAGCTGACCGGGGCGATCACCATCCGCCGGCTGCTGAGCCACACGAGCGGCCTCACCTGTGACTTCACGTACGACAGCGGGCGCGGCGACGACTGCCTCGCCAGGTACGTCGAGGCCGCGCAGGGTGTGGCACTGGACTGCCCGCCCGGCGAGGCGCTCTCGTACAGCAGCATCGGGTACAACGTCCTCGGCCGCGTCATCGAGGTGCTGACCGGCAAGGTCTGGGACGAGGCGCTGAAGGACATGCTCCTGGACCCGCTGGGTCTCGATCACGCGGTGACGCTGCCCGAGGAGGCGCTGCGGTTCCGCGCGGCGATGAGCCACCTGGGCGAGCCGGGCCAGGATTCTGACCCGGCGCCCTCCTGGGACCTGATGCCGCGTTCGGCCGGCCCCTACGGGCGGGTCATCGCCTGGCCGGGGACCTGGCGCGGCTCGCGCTGATGCACCTCGCGGGCGGTACGAGTTCGTCGACGGCATGAAGGACTTCTCCGAGCCCCTGCGGATCGATCTGGTGCCGGTGACGGAGACGGTCTTCGCCGGCAGAGGGGTGGGCGCGGCGTTCAGCGAGGACTACATGCCCGTCATCTTCTCCACGCTGCGGGACGGCACCGGGTGCGTGTACATCGGGATGCGCTGCGGCCCCAAGGTCGCCTGACACGGCCCGGCCGGAGGCATCGCACCATGCTCTCCGGGGTTCGGCCCGGATCGCCTGGAGCCAGTCGGGGCAGGTGTCGATGAGCTGCCGGATCAGGGGCCTTCTTCCTCGGAAGGCCCCATGCGGGGAGCAGCGCCTCGGCCTCACTGAGCACTCAGTGCCACCGTCGGATGGAGCCGGGCCGCCCGGAGCGCGGGATACAGGCCCGCCGTCACCCCCGTGACGAGGGTGGCCGCGAAGCCCGCGGTCAGGGACCACGCGGGGACCACCGGGGTCCAGTGCCGGCTGAGCGCGAAGGCGTATGTGGCCGCCGCGCCCAGGAGTGCGCCCGCGGCGCCGCCGAGAGCGGACAGGAGGAGGGACTCCGTCAGGAACTGGAGGCGGATCGCGTTCCGCGTGGCGCCCAGGGCGCGGCGCAGGCCGATCTCCGCGCGGCGTTCCAGGACCGAGATGACCATGGTGTTGGCGACGCCCACACCGCCGACCAGGAGCGCCACCGCGCCCAGGCCCAGCATCAGGGAGGTCAGGCCTTCGTCGGTCGCCGCCTTCGCGGCCAGCGCGTCGGAGGGGCGGGAGACCTTCACCGAGCCGGGGTCACCGGGGTTGACCGTGCGCGCGAGGACCTCTCGTACGTCCTCGACCGTGTCGTCGGGTGAGCGCTCGAAGACCGTGGAGGGGTGACCGTCGAAGGCGAAGTACCTTTCCGCCGCCGGGAATCCCACCATCGCCACGCGGTCCAAGGTGGGGACCAGTTCCACGGGCTCCAGGATGCCGATCACGACGACGTGCTCCTCGTTCATCATGATCTTCTCGCCGGGCTCCGTCACGCCCAGGCGTTCCGCCGCCACCTGGCCGAGCACGGTGACGGGCAGCCGCTCGTTCGCCCCGTCCAGCCATCTGCCCTTCGCCGTCCGGGCGTTCAGCGCGCGCAGGAGGTCGGGACGCGCCGCCTGGGTCGTCACGCCCGCCGTGCGTTCATCGGGGACCACGTCGCTGCGGCGGACCCGGGCGTCCACGTTGCCGGTGGCCGTGGCGTGCTGGACGGGGCCGACGCGCTCCACCATCGCCACCGCCGACTTGGGCAGCCGTACCTCCTGGCCCGTCGCGTTCTTGCCCGCCTCCGCGGTGAGCAGGTTGGTGCCGAGGCTGTCGAGCCGTGCCATCACGTCCGCCCTGCTGGACTGGGAGAGGCCGACCACCGCGACCATCGTGGCGATGCCGATGGCGATGCCCAGGGCGGAGAGGACCACGCGGGCCCGGCGGGCTTGGAGGCCGACCGCCCCTAGCCGCAGGACGTCGCCGGGCGAGAGGCGGGGTGCGTTCGTCATGATGCCTCCCCTCCGTGCCGGACGCCGGCAGCGGCTCCCCGTCGGCTGCCGGTGTCCGCCACCACCTCGCCGTCCTTGAGCCGGACCCTGCGGGGCAGGGACGCGGCGGTGTCGTTGTCGTGGGTGATCACGCAGATCGTGGTTCCCGCCGCGTTCAGCTCGTGCAGCAGCTCCATGACCATGGCGCCGGACGCCGTGTCCAGGGCGCCCGTCGGCTCATCCGCGAGGAGCAGGGACGGCTCGCCGACCAGGGCGCGGGCGATCGCCACGCGTTGCTTCTCACCGCCCGAGAGTCCGCCCGGGCGGTGGGTCAGCCGGTGGCCCAGACCGACACGGTGCAGGGCCTCGCGGGCGCGGGCGCGGCGCTCCGCGCGGGGAACGCCCGCGTACAGCAGGCCGTCGGCGACGTTGTCCACGGCGTCGCGGCCCGGCGCGAGGTGGAAGTGCTGGAAGACGAAGCCGATGTGCCGGGCGCGCAGCGCGGAGAGGCGGCTGTCGCTCAGGGCGCTCACGTCGTGGCCCGCCACGCGGACGGTGCCGGAGGTGGGTCTGTCCAGCGTGCCGATGACGTTCAGCATCGTCGACTTGCCCGAGCCCGACGGACCGACCAGGGCCAGCAGTTCCCGGGCGTGGATCGTGAGGGTCACCCCGCGCAGGGCGCGTACGTCACCCGCGTACTCCTTGGTGACCTGCCGCAGTTCGACCACGGGGGTGTGTCCGGTGGAGGTCATGGTGCCGCCGCACCGACCTTCGTGCCCTCCGCGATGCCCGGGCCGCTCACCTCGATCCTTCCGTCGGCCGTCATGCCGGTCCGTACGGAGACCATCCGGGTGCCGCCGCCCTCGACCAGTTGCAGGCCGTAGCCGCCGTTCGCGCCGCGCAGGGCGACCACCGCCTCCACGGGGACCGTCAGGACGTTCTCGCGGGACTCACTGACGAAGCGCACGCTCGCCGTGGCCCTGGGGTCCTCTTCCGCCCCCGCCGACCTGCCGCCGGACAGTGTCACCTCTACCGTGATCCCGTCCTCCGCGGCCTCGGATTCTTCCGGGTCGTCCGGGCGCACGGTGCCGGTGACCCTGCCCGGCTCCTTCCTGCCGCTGGGGAGCGTCACCTCCACTTTCGTGCCCCGCGCGGTGAGGGACGCGTCGTCCGGTTCGAGGCGGGCACGCACCACCGGTCGCGTCGAGGCGACGGTGAGGACCGGGTCGCCGGGGGCGACCTGGTCGGCGAGGTCGGCGTCCGCCGTGACGACCTTGACCCGGTCGGGCTGGAAGATCACCTCTCCCCTGCCGACGCGGCCCGTCGGGGTGCGGTTGAGGGACTTCTGCCAGCGCTTGACCGCGGCTTCGGTCGCCCTGTCGTAGCGCGGGTCCACGTAGATGCCGTCCGCGAACCCGAGTGCCACCAGGTTCCGTTCGAGCTGGAGCACGTCACTGCCCCGGCTGCCCGGCCGCATCTCGCGGAACGCGGGGACCGGGCCGTAGAGGAGTGTGACCGGCTTGTCGTCCAGCTCGTACAGCGCCTGGCCGCGCCCCACCGCGGCGCCCTCCCGGGCGGCGACGGTGACCGTGCCCGCCACCGGTGACGTCACCTCGCGACGGTTCGCGAAGTCGAGCTTGCCGTCGACCGTCTCGGAGCGGACCAGGTCGGTGCGCGTGACGGTGGCGGTGGCGGGCGGCGCCGGCGGGCCGCCCGCCCGGGCGTCGTCGCCGCCCCTGGTGATCACGACGGCTCCCGCGGCGGTGCCGGCGAGGGCCACCGCTGCCAGCCATCCGGTACGGCGTCGTATCACTGCATACCGTCCAGACCTTCGAGCAGCTTGCCCTCGCACGCCTCGCGGGCCTTCTTGTACGCGGGTGACCGCCGGTCCATCGTCGGGTTCACGGGGTTGGTCTCGCCGCCGGGGACGACGTTGCCGCCGGACATCGTGGGGTTGCCGAACTTCGACGCGCCGTTCTCGCGCATGCACTGGGCGTGGGCGAGCATCGACTCGTAGTCCTTCTGGGCGTCGCGCTTCGGCTCCCTCTTCATCGCCTCGGACATCTCGTGGTTGCAGACGCCGCCCTTGCCGCCCTTCTGCTCCTCGCCGGAGCCGTTCGGGTCGGTGAGGGCGTCGATCTTCGCCCAGTCCAGGTAGCCGCTGAGCCGCGGATCGGGGAAGTCCTCGATCCCGCCCTTGGTGCGCATGCAGCGCACGTACTTCATCTGCGCGTCGAAGAAGGCGGTGGTGTCCTTCCGGCCCGCCGTCGCCGGCCCGTCCGCCGTCGGGTCCGCCGTGGGGCCGGCGGCCGGGGCGGACGCGACCTCCTTCGACGCCTGTACGCCGCCGTCGTCACCTCCGCAGCCGACGGCGAGGGCCAGCAGCGGCACGGCGGCCAGGGCGGTGAACCGCAGGGCTCGGGGTGGGGTGTGAGCAGTCATGGGAGCACCGTGCGGCCCGTATGTGGTGGCCGGTCCATGGCCAGATGATGAGAACGTAACAATGCGCGGGGAACGTCCGCCCCACCCCTCTCACCGGGCTCTTCGCCGTCAGTCCCTCGGCATAATCGTCGCCATGCCCCCCATGCCCCCCATGCCCCACATCCTGCTGGTCGAGGATGACGCCTCCGTGCGCGACGGAATGGAACTCGTGCTGCGCCGCCACGGTTACGCGGTGGACACCGCCGCCCGCGGCGAGGACGCCCTCGCGCTGCTCGCCGGACCCGCGGGCGCCGGCATCGAACTCGCCGTGCTCGACGTGATGCTGCCCGGCATCGACGGCGTCGAGGTCTGCCGGCGCATCCGCGCCGACGGGTCGGCCATCCCCCTCATCATGCTGACCGCCCTCGGCGAGGACGGCGACATCGTGCGCGGTCTGGAGGCGGGCGCCGACGACTACGTGGTGAAGCCGGTGACCGCACCCGTCCTGGAGGCCCGGATACGGGCGGCCCTGCGACGGGCCGAACCGGTGCGCCGCAGGCCCGGCGAGGACGCGTACGCCGGTCTCGTCATCGACCGGGCGGGGCTCACCGTGACCAAGCGCGGCACGGTCGTCGCCCTGCCGCCCACCGAACTGCGGGTCCTGCTCGAACTCTCCGCCTCCCCGGGGCAGGTCTTCAGCCGCGAGCAGCTCCTGCGGTCGGTGTGGGAGCACGACTTCCTCGGCGACTCCCGGCTGGTCGACGCGGCGGTCGGACGGCTGCGGGCGAAGATCGAGGACGTACCCGCCAAGCCGGTGTACGTGCAGACCGTGCGGGGGTTCGGCTACCGGTTCGGGCCGGTATGAGACGGCCCTCACTCGGTCGGCGCCGGTCCCCGGGTCAGCGCCGGTCCCCGGGTCGGCGGCCGTCACCCGGTCGGCGGCCGTCGTCCGGCCGGGGTCCGCGTGCGTGGCTTCGCGGCGGCCTTCGTGGCGGGCTTCGAGGCGGACGGCGTGGCGGGCTCCGGGTCCGGCTCGTCGTCGCGTTCGTGCTGATCGCGCTGGTCAGCGCGATCACCGCGACCGGGCTCGCCTACCGCGAGTCCCGTAACGCCGTCCTGGAGCGCAGACAGGACGCCGTCCGGACGGATTTCGGGAACCGGGTCGGGCAGGTCGCGGCGGACCTGTCGGTGCCGCCCGACGAGGTGTCGCTCCAGCGCTTCGCCACCAGTGTCGCCGAGGGGCTCGGGGACACGCTCGTCGTCGCCGAGTACCGTTCCCTGTCGGCCTCGTCCGACGCCTCCGCCGACCGCACACGGATCACCCGCTCGCTGCGCGAGGCCGTGCGGACGCGGAACCGGATGAGCTTCCAGCGCGTGCTGCGCAACGACAGCCCGTACCTCGTGGTCGGCACACCCGTGACCTTCGCCGACGGGCCGCCGTCCGGGCTCGACGTGTACGCGGTCACCTCGCTGCGGGCCGAGCAGGAGGACACCGCGGCGATCCTGGCCGCCGTGCGGGACGGTCTCGTACCGGTGGTGCTGCTCGCCGTCGCCCTCGCGCTCCTCGCCGCACGGACCGTGCTGCGGCCGGTGCGCGAACTGGGCCGCGCCACACGCCGGCACGCAGCCGGTGACCTGGGGTCGCGGGTGGCGGTGCCCAAGGGCAGGGATGAACTCGCCGAGTTCGCGCGGGACTTCAACCGGACCGCCGAAGCGCTGCAGACGTCCGTCGCGGAACTGCGGGAACAGGAGGAGCGGGCGCGGCGGTTCGTCGCCGACGTCTCGCACGAGCTGCGTACGCCGCTGGCCGCCATGACGATGGTCGCCACCGTGCTCGATGAGGACGCCGGGCGGCTGCCGCCCGACGCGGCGCGGGCGGCCCGCACGGTCGGCACGGAGACGGCACGGCTCGCCCGCCTGGTCGACGACCTCATGGAGATGTCCCGCTTCGACTCCGGTGCCGCGCGCCTCAGTCCCTCCGAGGTCGATGTCGCCGACACGGTGCGCGGCACACTCGCCCTGCGCGGCTGGAGCGGCCGAGTGCGGACACGGCTGCCCGACGGTGTGCGGGCGGTGCTCGACGCCCGGCGGGTCGACGTGGCCGTCGCCAACCTGGTGGGCAATGCGCTGCGGCACGGCGCGGAGCCGGTGACGGTCACGGTCGTGGCCGCGGGCGGCCTGCTGACCGTGGAGGTCGCGGACCGGGGGCCGGGGCTCGCCCCCGACGTACTCCCCCACGTCTTCGACCGCTTCTACAAGGCGGACACCGCCCGCACCCGCTCGGAAGGCAGCGGCCTCGGCACGGCCATCGCCCTGGAGAACGCCCGACTGCACGGAGGCACGATCGAGGTGGCGAACAGGGCGGACGGAGGCGCGGTGTTCACGTTGCGGCTTCCATGGCGGCGGGAAGCGGAGGTTGAGGCGTGAGCAGGACACGGGCACCGTTGTGTTGCGCCGCGCTCGGCCTCTCGCTCCTGGCCGCGGGCTGCGGGGTGCGGTCCACCGGCGTGGTGGACGGCGGGGAGGCGGCGAGTGGCCTCACCAAGGGCCTGCGGATCTACTTCGTCTCCGAGACGGGGCGGCTTGAGGGTGTCTCCCGGCCGACGCCGAAGATCACCGAACCGGCTTCCGTCATCAAGCTGTTGATGACGGGACCGACGGAGGGCGAACGGCGGACCGGCCTCACCACCCTCATCACAAACGGTCCCTACGACGTCACGGGTGCGGGGGACGAGCTGGCGGTGCGCGTGCCGGACACCGTCCTCGACCCCGCGTCCGTCGCGGACCGCAACCTGGCCGGGCAGCTGGTGTGCAGCCTGGCGCGGGCGCGTTCCGTGCTCGACGAGGACGGGCGCACGCGTCCGGACGACGTGCGGGTGACGGTACGGGGCGAGGCCGGCGGCCGCCTCGGCCCCTACGTCTGCTCGGACTTCCTGGAGTAGCGTCGTGGCGGTGTGCCGTGGCCGTGGCGGCTGTCTCCGTGGTCTTCGGAGCGCGAGCCGTGTCCGCGGGTGTTCCCCCGAGTGCCTGCCGGGTGGCCATCGGTACCGCCCTTGGCGTGCGTTCGACATGGTGGTCGGGACAGTGACGAGTGACTGGACGCAGGCGCTTGCGCCACGTCCTGGCCCCGGCGTTGTCGTGCTGCACATGCGGTGGGCGCAATGGGCGTCGTTGTCACCGCGAGTCGCCGTCCTCACGGCCGGTCTCGCTCCCGGCCCGTCCCCTCGTCCGGCCAGTGTGCCCGCTTCAGGGCATCGGGGAGGACCGCGTCGGCAACCTCGCGGAACAGCGAGCCGTCGTCGACCGTCACGTCGTTGCCGCCGTCGTGGATGGCCCTCATCGCCCGCTGCACCCACTCCGGTTCCAGGCGCGGCCAGTCCGCCGCGAGGCGCCGCAGGAACATCAGGCGGAAGCGTCGCCGGGTCTCGTGGTCGTTGGGGGCGAAGCTGTTGAGGGCCGTCTGCAGGCAGGTGTCGAAGGCCGCGGTCAGCTCGCGTTCGGTGCACTCCTGGTCGACGCGGAGCCACAGGGTGATCATCGCGTGGACCGCCGAGACGGGCGGCTTGTCCCCGTCGTCGAAGAAGGTGGTGACGGCCGTGTCCCACGGCCCCGCCAGCGGTTCGAGGCCATGGGCGAAGACGTCGTCGAGCACATCGCACAAGAAGTGGGACTGCACCCGCAGCCACGCGTTCTGGTGCGAGATCCAGGAGAACCAGCCGCCCTCCTGCCGCGCGCCCTGCCGGAAATGGTTGTCCGCGTCGAGGTCGTAGGTCCAGTGCGCGTCCAGCGGCCTGGGAGCAGGCTCCGAGTCGGACCGCAGCGACAGTCTGATCTCCCGTCGGCCACCGTCCCAGAGGCGTTCGAGCGCCAGCGTGGCGACCAGCCCTTCCCACGCCTCTTCATGGCATTGGGAACGCCACAGCAGTGCGGCGGCCCGCCACGCCGGTATGACGTCGTGCTCCTGCGGGAACAGTTCGCGGCCGGTGAGTTCTCCCGCCGTCGCGACGGCGAGCACCAGCAGGTTCACGGAATATCTGGCGGGACCGGAGGTCACCGGGAGCCTGCTCGGCACGTAGTCGCCGTACCGGGTGTCGTGCCGTGCCTGCCCGGCGTGCCGGAACAGGTCGAGCAGCACCTCGCGCACGCCGTGGCGGCGCGGCTCCGGCAGAGCGCGCAGCCGTTCGCAGGCGAAGGAGACCGTGGTGCTGCGGGTGGTCAGGGGCATGAAGGAGAGCAGGGCGTGCAGGAACGCGTCGTCGATCAGTGCGGGCCGGGTGCGGCGCGCCGGGGAGCTCCACGCGGCAGCCAGCTCGTCCAGTTCCTGCGTGACGAGCCGGGCGACCAGGTATTCCCCGAAGGTGGCGTGCAGGAATTCATAGGTGCGCAGGCGCATGCCGTCGCGGTTCGCACGCGACTCGTGGACGAAGTAGAACCGGCCGAGCAGGATGTCCGCCGAACTCAGTGCGGCGCGCAGACCGGGTGCGGCGCGGGCCCGGTGGGGGTCCGGGGTGAGCGCGGAGAGGTCCGCGTCGAGTTCGGGCACGCCGATCCACTGCCGCCCGCGGTTGAACATGGCGAAGGCGACGAGCGACAGCTGGGCGAGCTGCCGTTCCACCGCGGCGTCGAGCTCTTCCTCGGCCAGGCCCGCGGCGGCCTTGCGGACCTCTCGGGCGGCGAAGCTGGTGAGGAGTTGTTCGTAGAGCTCTCCCTCCCTCAGCGACGTGTCGCGCAGTTGCAGCGCGTTGCCGTCGGCGTCGTAGAGCGCGAGCATCAGCAGCAGCAGCGGTTGGGACGCCAGAGCTCGGTACCGCAGGGCCACTTCGGGCTCCAGCGGGCGCAGACCGCGGGCGGTGAAGCCGCCGGCGTTGGTGGCGTTCCACATCCGCAGCCACCAGGTGACCTGGGCGTCACTGAACGGTTCCAGGCGCAGGGCGAGCATGTCCTCCGCGGGCCGGGCCCGGTCGGCGACCGCGGTGCGGCTGGTGACGACGACCACGGCGGGTCTCCCCTGGGCCGCCTCGCGCCGCTGGAAGTCGCCGGCCTTCTGCAGGTAGTCGCTCTGGCCGGCGCCCGTCGCCTGGAGCAGTTCGTCGAAACCGTCGAGCAGGACGACCGGCAGCGCCCCCGCCGCGCGCCGCACCAGCTCGGGCCAGGTCACGGCCTCTCCGGTGGCCGACCGCACGGCCTGCTCGATCTGCGTCTGCAGATCCGCCTCGGCTGCCGCGTCGCGCAGTTCCACGCGTACGACGAGGAAGTCCGCGGGCGGCAGTCGTGCCGCGAGGACGTGGGTGAAGACGGACTTGCCCGACCCCGGCTGGCCAAGGACGACCAGCGGGGCACGGGTGGCCCGCGGCGAGGTGAGGTGGCCGAGCAGGAAGTGGTCGAGATCCTCACGGACCCGCTGTTCGGCCCACCACGCCTCCTCGGCGAACCGGTCGGCGGGGCCGACTTCGGCCACCCGGAAGTCCGGGCTCACGTACGCCGCGGCGAGCGCGGGGAGGCTCAGCCCGTCCAGGACGTCCCGCGAGGTGAGGATGGGCCGGTCGAGGACCGCGGCGTGGGCGCGGGCCAGCCCGGCGAGCCAGGGGTCGGGGGTCCGGTGCGCGGCGAGCTCGGAGAGCGCCCGGCCCAGCTCGTCGAGGCCGGCCCGCAGCGACCGGAGCTGGGTCCGCGTAGCCTGATGGTCGACCAGGTTCGCCCAGAAGGCGACTTCCGGGAAATCCAGGGCGAGCTGCCGGAACAGCTCCTCGTACCGGGTGCAGGCCCGGCCCGGCAGACCGTCGGACAGCACCTGTTCCAAGCGGTGCCTGCGGGTGTCGTCCAGCCCCTCCCACAGGGCGAGCCCGGCCACGAAGCGGGTGACCTCGCCCGACAGCCGCCGGTAGAAGCCACCGAGCGTCGTGAGGGTCTCCTCGTACGACCGGTGGGGCGAGGGTATCGGCACGTCCGACCGCAGCAGGGTGTCGGCCAGGGCATGCAGGCGCCGGGAGTCGGGCCGCTCTCCCGTGGCCAGCGTCGCCTGTTCGGCGCGGCTCAACCGCAGGCCGCCGAGGGTGTCCATGAGTTCGGCCTCGGCCAGCACCTCGAAGTACGCGGAGAGCACCACCACGGCATGGGCGGCCGCCAGCCGTTCGCCGCGCTCGAAGCGGGAAAGACCGCGCGCCCGTGTGCCGAGGCCGTGCACGAGGCCGGCGCCGACCCGGGACAGCTCGCCCCTGACGTCGAACAGGCCGGCGGCGAACCCGGCCCCGGTGGCCGTCGATGCGAGCAGCAGCCCTCCGGTCAGCCGGTCGAGCGCGGCGACGGTGGCGTCCTCGCGCCCCCCGAGCAGCCGGACAGCGTCCTGATAACTCAGCCCCACCCGTCTGCCCCCCCTTGGCGCCGGTGCCGACTTCACCGACCAGTCTCCTGGATGGGCCCCCTTGATCC
This sequence comes from Streptomyces sp. NPDC050703, assembly GCF_040654435.1. NCBI lineage: Bacteria > Bacillati > Actinomycetota > Actinomycetes > Kitasatosporales > Streptomycetaceae > Streptomyces > Streptomyces sp. NPDC050703. Next base: position 50,728 of record NZ_JBFAHX010000034.1, on the reverse strand, counting down.
CCACCCCTGAACCGTCATCGGCACCTTCAGCCGCATCGGCTTCGGCAACCTGCCCGGTCCCGGTGCCGACGGGTACGCGGTCTCCGCACGACCTCGCTCGAAGGCCGCGCTCTCGCCATCTCCTGCTGTCTGGGTGACCGGCTCCAACACCGGCCGCTGTAGTGTGCTTCGGCACCTTCTACACCCGCTGGGACGCATCGTGGCCGGCATTTGTCCGCTACCACCAGAACACCGTCTCGTCCGTGCCGACGCTCGCCATCTGCTGCGGCGTCAGGCCGATCGCCTCGTACACGTGGGCACCTGTCAGGGTTGCCCCGGTCAGGTCCGCGCGGTGCAGCAGTGTCCGTTGCAGGTTCGCCTTCGCCAGTGAGGCGTCTTCGAGGTTCGCGCGCAGCAGTACGGCGTCCCGCAACACGGCACCGTCGAGTTTCGCGTGCCACAGGGAGGCTTCGATCAACCTTGCCCCGACCAACCGAGCACCGGTCAGATCCGCCTCGTCCAGTAGTGCCCACATCAGTTCACCGCGATCCAGTGTCGCTCCGCAGAGCGTCGCACGACTGAGGTGAGCGGCCGTCAAGGTGGCTCCGCTCAGGTTGGCACCGGCAAGGTTGATGCCGTCCAGGGCGCCTTCGGTCAGGTCGGCCCGTCGTAGGTCAGCGCCCGCCAAGTGCATCTCATGCAGGTCCAGGTCTCCGTACATGTTCGTGTACTTACGCAACTCCGGCCGGGTCAGGGCCGTGAGCGCCGCCTGGACATCGGCGTCAGGCTGGTCGGGCAGCGGCTCCTCATCCGGACCCGCCGGCTCAACGCGGGCGCGCGGAGCCCGCTCGCGGATGAAGTGGCCCAGGACCCGGGCGGCGTCAGCAGCCACCTGGTCGGGCGCGTCGTGGAAGATCTGTTCCAGAGCCAGAATCCCGCCGACGCGTACGTAGATGTCCGACGAACTGAGCCTTTCCAGGGCCTTGGTGAAGCGGTCAGTGATCTGGCCACGGCGGGTCAGGCGGTACGTCCGCGCGGTGTACAGCAGCGCGACGCCGGCGCCCAGTGCCGCGAGCAGACCGACCAGCGCGGTCCGCAGCCCCGTCACCAAGGCCGCGGATCCGTCCGACAGCTTCGACCGGTCCAGGTACTTGGCGTCGAGCACGTACGGACCACGCCATACCAGCCAGGGGAGCAGTACACCGAGGACGGCCACGACGGTCACGGTCAAGACGAGTCCGCCCCTGCGCAGTCCGGCCCTGCGTCGCACGCCCGTTCTCCGGCGGTCCAGTTCTGTTTCGCTCCGGCGGACGAGACGTCGTATGCGCCGGCGTTCCCTGCGGCGTGAGAGGTCCATCCCTCCTTCCTTCCCCTCCTTCATTCCCACCCGTGCTGCGGACACCGACCTGTCCCGATGCTTGGTGGTGGTCTCGCCGCCCTGGCGCGCTTCTGCTGCGCCGCCCGCCACCGGGCGACCCCTTCGGACGGCTCGGCCTCCGCCACATTCGCATCACGCTGCCCGGAATCAGCCCCTCCCCCGGCCGGTATCCGCGTCCGGATTGCGAGCGGCCGGAATCGAACGGTGCGGTGCGGTGCGCACGGAAGCCGACTGCGGTTCTCCACGAGCCTTTCACGTCAGGTCTGAACCATCGAAAAGGTGCCCATTGTCTTTCTTTCTCCCGTAATGGTGTGCTGCTTTGAGGGGAGTTGTCCCCACCCTCGGAATGGCACGAACAGACAGGCATCACCCTGCCCATCAGGGGCAACCGTGTTCACACCCCCACGCACCACCCTCCCCCCACTCCTGCCCGAGCCACCCCTGCCCGGCCCACGAGCGGCCGGCGCCCACTGCCAGGAGTCCCAACGGTGACCACCCCCAGAGCCGACGCCCTCGCCCGCCACACCGGGCGTCTGCTGTGCCACCACCTCGCCCTCGCCATGACCCTCACCGCAGCCTTCACCGCACACCCCGCGGAGACCTACCGCCCGGCCCTGTACCTGCTGTGGGCCGCACTCCCCCTCACCGCCACCGCATGGGCCCTGGCCCGCGCCCACCAAAAACACCACCAGCGACGCGAGTACCGCCGGCACATCAGCCACCCCACCGACTGGACTCCCGCGGCCTGAGGGGTGCAGCCTGCGCAGAAGGCTGCGGCGGCAACATCTCGGGAGCGCGAGTGTCGAAAAGCCACGCACGCGGCGAAAGACGTGCGAGCGTGTACCGGACGGGCGCCACGGAACGGTTCGTCACGCAAACGTGGGGAGAAGTTCATGAGCGAGTGGATTCTGGCATTCGACGCCGACTGCCGATTCTGCGAAGAAGTCGTCGACCGGGTGAGGAACTCCGTTGACGGAACGTTCACCACCGCCGGCCTCACGGACCCCAGGGTCCGTTCGCTGCGCGCGCGAGCCCTGGGGGAAGGGGCCGAGTGGGCGCCGACCCTGCTGGCGGTCGACGGTGACCAGGTGCGGGCCTGGACCGGCACCGCGCTGTCCTTGCGCCTGGCGAGGCTCCTGGGACCGGCCGACTCGCTGCGGGTGGTGCGCGCGCTCCGCGGCCTCGACGCGCTGCGGTCACCGGGTCGTCGCGGAATCCTCAAGGCCGTGCCGGGGCTGGCTCTGGGGACGTTCCTGGTCACCGGCGGTCTGGCAACGTCACCCGCGCAGGCGGTGTCCCGCGCCAAGGGGAGCAAGGCGTCACGCTGGGTACAGACCCATCTCGACCGACTGCCCACCAGCTACGCCGAGTTCGTCTCCTACCCCGCGGACTACCGGCGCGCCGTCTACGGAGCACTGTCCACCTCGGCCCGAAGCGATCTGTGGGTGGCGCACTTCGCGCACTACCGGAAGACGCACCCGGGTCTGTCGGCCAAGCAGTTCGCCGTCCTGGACGACGCGACCCGGCTGGCACCGCAGATCATTGCACGACACGGGAAGGGAGCCGCCGCCGACGAGCTGGAGACGGCGGTCGTGTCGGCATTCGGCGAGAGCGGTGCCCGGGCGGTGCTCAGGACGCTCGGCCCCGCCGACCCGCACGGCACGGCACCTCGGCGCGGCCAAGGCGTCCAGGCCCAGGACTGCAACTCCCGATGCGGGACGGGGACCGGCAGCTGCTCCTCGGTGTGCTACAGCGGGTGCACCTGGACGGACTACGGCTGCGGCCCCCTGTGGCTGGCGCCGTGCAGCGGTCTCTGCAACTGAGCTGAGGGTCCCGGCTCGTGCCGGGGCCCTCATGACGTGGTACGCCATCGCTCGCTCATGGGCTGCCTCGCGAGCTACCCCCGCGGCCACGACGTCGCACGATGCGTCTGAGGGCTCCGTGATCGAACTCAGTGGTACTGGGTCATTACCGGTACCTGCACGTGCACTTGTATCTTTTCGCGCGGCAGTCGGCCCTCCGCTTCGCGCAAGACTGCGCCGGCGAGCGCCTTGCGGGCCGCTCTCCTGTCTCGCAGCGCAGCACGAGTGCCTGCTTCTCAGCCCCGCGGAGCCTGGGCGATAGTTGACAGCAGGGGGTCAAGGGGCGGAGGTGGTGGTGGTTCGGGTTGACGCCAGGGGTTCAGTAGGGGCGTCCTCCACCATCTCGGCGACACGGCTGACCAGGTCCTCCCACGGGCGGGGAGCGACGACCGGCACACCGGCCGCCCGCGCCTGTGCGGCGAGCCACCGTCCGTACAGCACGCTGACGCGTGCGCGATGGCGCTGCGGTCCGGCCTCCGGCTCCCGGCGCAGGTAGTTGGCCGTCACCTGCCCCTCGTCGTCCTCGTGGAGGAAGACGGCACGGACCGGACCTTTGGCCGTCGCCGGTCCGGGCAGTCCGGGCAGTCCAGGCAGTCCAGGCAGTCCAGGCAGTCCAGGCAGGACGTAGTCCCCTTCAAGGATCACCGGGGTGTCGGTGTCCACATGGTTGGCCACCACCGCCTCGATCGCCGGCGCCAGCGCCTCGGCGATCGCGATCTGCCGCTCGACCACCGACTCGGGCGCCCGGCGGGCAGCCTCCGGGTGAGTGCGCCAGAAGTGGACCTCCGGCAGGTGCTCGGGCCGTGTCACCGCAAGGAGGGCCTCCACGATGTCGTCGACCTCCACGACGGGAACGCCGTACCTTCGTGCCAATGCCCGCCCGACACCGGTCTTCCCCATCCCCGACGCGCCACCGACGACGAGCACCCGCCAGTCGGGAAGACTCCGCACCTCATCCGTAGCGTCCACACGGGCAGACTACTCCAGGCACTTTGCTCACTTGGGCCACACCAGCCGCAGCGATCGCCGTCCTCCGGTCCACCTCGACACACCGGCCACGCGCCACCTACCACCACGGCCGCCAGTCCGGCTCGCCAACTGCGGCTGATTGCACCGCAAGCCCACCGCGCCCCGGGCATCCGGCAGCCGGGCTGCGCACGCCCAGCACGACACGACTGCGACCGGAGCACCAGCACGCCGGACGGCAGCGCGGGCGATGACGGCATCATGCACTTCGCCGAACAGCCGGCATCCCCACTCGGACCACGGCTGCGGCTGGGACGGCGCCTGGCGCATGCCGGTCACCGCCCTTCGAAACCCGGCGGCCACGGAGACCGCCGCTCGCCTCGCCCGCCCTGACGAGGACGGCGCGCCCGCGACTCGGGCGCTCTGAGACCCACCGCATACGACGGCTGGACGCACCTCGACATCAGACGCTCAAGGCGAAGACCCTCCGATGCCCGATCGTGATCCGCAGGTGCGCAACCCCTCAGGGACCCCGGCAGTCTGGAAGACGCCGGAGGAGGGCTCTCCGGCGTCTTTCGGTACAGAGATACAGAGAAACAGAGACCCAGAGATCGGAGATCAGGTGGGCAAGAAGGCATGCAGAGCTGTTGTGGCCGTCGGCGCGGCGGCGGTGTTCACCGGCGTGGCCGCAGTGCCGGCCGGGGCGGCCGAGGGTGGGGTCTCCTTCACTCGCGTCCAGGTGAACGGCGGCAAGCCGATCGTGATCGGGGTGTCCGAGGAGGTCGCGGTGCCCGCCTCCTTCCGGATGGCCACCAACCACAAGTGGGAGTGGCCGGCGGTGTTCCTGTACCGCGGCAATACGCAGGACCGACTGTGGCACGCCATCGAAACGAGCGACTGCCACGAAGTGAGCCGGGGAGTCTGCGACTTCAACGAGACGATGTACTTCGACCCCAGCGAGTGGGACATGCGCAACAGCGAGGCCGGGGCCTGGAAGGTCGCGGCCGAGGTGTCCTTCGAGGGCGACGGCGGTGACGTCGACGACAAGGGCCTGACCGCCTACGTCAAGCGCAACTCCCGCCTGAGTGTGAACGCCTCGCCCGAGCCGGTGGCCGAGGGCAAGACCATCACCGTGACCGGCAAGGTGACGCGGGCCAACTGGGAGACGAAGAAGTACGCCTCCTACGGAGGCCGCCTGGTGAGTCTCCAGTTCAAGCCCAGCGGAGCCACCTCCTACACCACGGTGAAGAAGGTGCACGCCAATGGATCGGGTGCCCTCAGGACGACCGTGAAGGCGTCCAAGACGGGCGCGTGGCGCTGGGCGTACTACGGCAACACCACCACCGGCCCTTCGACTTCGACCGCGGACAACGTCGTCGTGCGGTGAAACCGGCCCTACCTTCCGGAACCGTCTCGGAACCCTCGAAGCGAGTTCTGAGACGGTTCTGCGGGCAAGAGGTCGCACGTTACGTGCACTCACGCCCATGACTCCCGACGACTGCCAGGTCGAGGCCGGGAATGTGCGGGAAGCCCAGTAGGAGCAGCAGGTCCTGACGCAATCCCGTGCGGAGGTCGGAGTCCGCCTCGTGGGGCAGCCGCAGGGTTTCTCCGGGACTGGCCTGCGTCGCGGCCCGGCTTCGTGTGAGTTTCATGTGAGGACCTTGCCCCGAAGACAGTCGACGGTCCGATCGGTGCAGGTCACGGGAGCAGAGGTGCCAGGCGGCGTTCATGTTCTCCTATGTGCTCCCATGTCCGCGGGTGACGCTGATGCGGTGCTCGTGGTCATCGCGGGCGCCTTTGCCACTGTTGGCCTGTGGAGACTCGATGATCGACGTATGTGGACTGACCAAGCGCTACGGTGAGGTCCTCGCCGTGGACGAGCTGACCTTCGGCGTCCGCGCGGGAGAGGTCACCGGTTTCCTGGGGCCCAATGGCGCGGGCAAGTCGACGACCCTCCGGATGATTCTGGGCCTGGACGCCGCCGACTCGGGCACCGCGACCGTGCAGGGCCGGCCGTACAGCGCCCAGCCCGCGCCGCTCAAGGCGGTCGGGGCACTGTTGGACCCCGGCGCGGTGCTGCCCAGCCGCACTGCCTTCCATCACCTGCTCGCCCTCGCGGCCGGCAACGGGATCTCGCGCGACCGCGTGGGCCAGGTACTGGCCGAGGTGGGACTGGAGAAAGTCGCGCGGCGCAGGGCCGGGACCTTCTCCCTCGGCATGCGCCAGCGCCTGGGGATCGCCGCCGCGCTGCTGGGCGATCCGCCGGTCCTGGTCTTCGACGAGCCCCTCAATGGCCTCGACCCGGAGGGCATCGTGTGGATCCGCTCGCTCATGCGCAGGATGGCCGCCGAGGGACGTGTCGTGCTGATGTCCAGCCATCTGATGAGTGAGATGGAGCTGACCGCGGACCATCTCATCGTCGTCGGGCGCGGCAAGCTGATCGCGGACACCACGATGAGGGACTTCATCGAAGCGCACTCCGAGCGCGAGGTCCTGGTGCGCACCCCGCGGGCCGGGACGCTCCGGCCGCTGCTGGCCGGCGCCGCCGGCGTGCGGACCGAGGACAGCGACACGCTCGTGGTCACCGGCCTGGAAGCCGCCAGGATAGGAGCGCTGGCCGCGGCGGGCGGAGTGGAGCTGCACGAGCTGTCGCCGCGTCAGGTGTCGCTGGAGAAGGCGTTCATGGACCTGACCCGCGACGCGGTGGAGTACCAGGCCGAGAAGGAGACGCACTGATGAGCCGCCCTTCCACGCATCCCGAGCCGGCGCCGGTTCCGGTGCGGCCGCCCTCTCGTACGGACAGCGGGGAGCCCGCGCCGAGCCGTGCGAACTCGGGCCGGGCGACCTTCTGGCACAGCCTGCACGCCGAGTGGGTCAAGATCCGGACGATGCGGTCGACGCTGCTGGTGCTCCTGGGCGCGCTGGCCTTCACTGTGGGCCTGGCCGCGCTGAACGGTTCGTCGGCAGGCGGCGAGTACGCGGACCTTTCGCCCGCCGACCAGGCCGCGTTCGATCCGCTGGCGACCAGTCTGATGGGCTACCTGGTGGCGCAGATCGCGTTCGGCCTGCTGGGCGGCCTGGTGATGACCTCCGAATACGGGGCGCGCACGATCGTGCCCACCCTCACCTCCGTGCCGCACCGGGCTCGGGTCCTGGGATCGAAGGCCCTGGTGCTGGTGGGAGTGGCCCTGCCGGTCGGGATCGTGGTGTCGCTCGGCGGGTTTCTCGTCGGGCAGGCTTCGCTGTCCGGGGCGGGCGCTCCGACCCTGGCGCTGTCGGATGGTGCGGCACTGCGCGGCGTCTTCGGCGGTGGCCTGTATCTGGCGTTGGCCGCCCTCTTCGGATTGGCTCTGGGCGCGGTGATCCGCTCTACGACCGCTACGGTGACGACGCTGTTCGGCGTGCTGCTCATCGTCCAGGCGTTCGCGCCCGCGCTGCCCGGCGCGCTCGGCGACCGGGTCGCGAAGTTCTGGCCGCCCATCGCCGGTGGGCAGATCATCACCGCTGTCCGGGACCCCGAAGCCCTGGCCCCCTGGGCCGGGCTCGGCGTCATGGCGGGGTGCGTGGCCGCGCTCCTCGCGGTGGCGTTCGTCGTGTTCCGCGAGCGCGATGCCTGATACGGCAGGGACACTGGGCGGGCAGTGGACCACCGGTCGGGGACAGATGCCATGACAACGAAACAACGCCTCCTCCTCGTGGAGGACGAGCCCACCCTGCGCGAGCTGCTGTCAGCGAGCCTGCGGCTGGCCGGCTTCCACGTGGACTCGGCCGAGAGCGGCACGCAGGCGCTGGAAGCGGTACGCAGGCATCAGGCGGACCTCATCGTGCTGGACGTGATGCTGCCGGACATCGACGGCTTCGAGGTCGCCCGCCGCCTGCGCGCGCGCCCGGACGCGCGCACAGGACATCCGCCGATCCTCTTCCTCACCGCACGGGACGCCGCCGAGGACCGGATCAGCGGGCTGCGGGCGGGCGGGGACGACTACGTCACCAAGCCGTTCAACCTGGAGGAGCTGGTCCTGCGCATCCAGGCCGTGCTGCGCCGCACCAGCGGCCATCACGCTGAGAACCGCGTCACGGTGGGCGATCTGGAACTGGACGTCGACAGCCATCAGGTCACCCGGCACGGCGTGCCGGTTCCCCTGTCCCCGACCGAGTTCAACCTGCTGCGCGTGCTGATGGAGAACGCCGGGCAGGTCCTGTCCCGGGAACAACTGCTGGACCGGGTCTGGCATTACGACTTCGGCGGCGATGACTCCATCGTGGCCTCCTACGTGAGCTACCTTCGCCGGAAGATCGACACCGGTGGGACCAAGCTGATCCACACCGTGCGCGGCACCGGTTACGTCCTGCGCAGGCCCAGGGCATGACCATCGCGTCGATACGCCGCGGTGCCGCGCGTCTGTCGCTGCGGACCCGCCTGGTGATCATCTGCCTGCTGCTGGTCGTGGCCGCCCTGCTCGCCAGCAACGCCCTGCTGATCACCCTCCTCCAGCGGCAGTTGGTGGACCAGCTGGACGAGCGGCTGGGCACGGCCGCCGCAGCGGCAGCGCAGTTGCCCGGTCTCGGCAAGGACCTCGACGTCACCGCACCTCAGGTGCGCGATGCGATGGATCGTCAGCTGACCGGCGACGTCTACGTGGTCCGTCTGCACGCCGACGGCAGTGTCGCGCAGGGCCCGCGTCCCGCGGTGGGCGGCACACCCGAGCTGCCGCGTCTGGACACAGCGGCGGTCGCGGCCCGCGGCGGTGCCCCCTTTCAGGCGTCGGGCGGCGGCAGCGACTGGCGGGTGATCGCCCAACCGGTGCGCTCCTTGCCGCGACAGGACAGGGACAGGGGCCAGGGGGGAGGTGGGGACGGAGATGGGGACGGGGGCGGAGGCACGTCTTCCGCGGGAAGCATCGTGGTGGCCGGCTCACTGGAAGGTGTGAACGGCACGGTCCGGGGCCTGGGACTGCGGATGCTGGTGATCGATTCCCTGGTCCTCGTCCTGCTGGGCGTCATCGGCTGGTTCGCCGTGCGCGCCGGGCTGCGCCCCCTGCGGCGCATCGAGACGACCGCGGCCGCCATCGCCGGCGGTGACCTGTCCCGGCGGGTCCCCGACCTGGCCTCCGCCCGTACGGAACTGGGGCGCCTGGCCACCGCCCTCAACGGGATGCTGGACCGGATCGAAGCCGGTGACGCGGCGCGGGCGGCCACCAACGACCGGATGCGCACCTTCATCGCGGACGCCAGCCATGAACTGCGTACACCCCTGTTCGGGATCAAAGGCTTCACGGAGCTGTACCGCATGGGAGGCATGCCCGAGCGGGCGGACGTCGACACCGCGATGCACCGCATCGAGCGCGAATCGGCCCGCCTGACGCACATCGTCGAGGACCTCCTGCTGCTGGCGCGCCTGGACGAGGACACCACCGCGAGCACCCGGCTGCCGCTGAAGCCGACCCCGATGGACCTGCGCACCCTGGCGGCTGACGCCCTGCACGACCTGAGAGCCCTCGCCGCCGACCGGGCGATCACCCTGACCGGGCCGGGCGGCGGCCCGCCGGCAGCCGCCCCCGTGCTGGGAGACGAGGCGAGGCTGCGCCAGGTCATGTCCAACCTGATCGGCAACGCCATCGCTCACACACCGGCCGGCAGTCCCGTCCGGATCGGTGTGGGCACCCATCACACCTCGGCGATCCTCGAACTGAGCGACCAGGGGCCCGGGATGACAGCCGAACAGGCCGCCCGCATCTTCGATCGCTTCTACCGCGCCGACACCGCCCGAGGCCGGACGCGGACCGGCGGCGCCGGCCTGGGCCTGTCCATCGCCCACTCCCTGGTCGCCGCCCATCACGGCCGGATAGAAGTCGACACCGCCCCCGGTGAGGGCGCCACGTTCCGCATCCTGCTTCCCGTACACACCGATCCCCTCGGCGACTAGGGCTTTCGGGGCTCGTCTCCTGGCGGGTGCTGTCAAGGGCAGGGGCGGCCCCGGTGCGTCAGCCGCGTCGGTATCTGGCTGCCATCGTGTGGAAGGCCTTCTTCGGTTCCCAGCGCTCCTCGTCGAGCATCCTGACGACGCCGTAGGAGCCCAGGTCTTGTGCTCCGGGCCTGCTGTAACCGGCGAAGGTGAACCAGAGCGCCGTGTCCACGCCTTCCTCTTCGAAGACGTCCAGCAGTTCCGTGAGGTAGCGGGCCTGCTCGTCTTCGTCCGGGATGGCGTTGTGCGGCACCTGCCAGGCCATTCCGCCACGTTCTCCCGCGCCCTGGTACGCGCAGGTTCCGAATTCGGTCACCGCGACGGGCTTGCCGTGGGCGAGGTGTCCACGCAGCTCGTCACGGAAGCTGTCGGCGTTGTAGGCGGCCCGGTAGGCGTCGATGCCGACCAGGTCGAACGCTCCCCAGTCGACGAACTCCCAGGGAGCCGACGCGTAGGTGACCTGCCCGCCGAAGTGGGTACGGACGGTCGCGGCGATCCGGCCGAGGAAGTCGTTGAGGCGCTCTTGCACCGGTCCGAGGGAGGACCACCACTCCATGTCGGCGGCGGCCATGGCCCGCATACGGTCGCCGTAGGTGTCGCCAGGGATGAACCCACCGCAGAACGCACTGATCTCGCAGCCGGCGACGAACACCACATCGGCGCCGGCCGCCCGTACGGCTTCGGCCCGAGCGGCGCAGTCGGCGAAGAACGGGAGCAGCCGGTCGCGGGGCAGGTCCACGGGAAACGGGGCGAACCAGACCTCAAGGCCGGCGTCCGCAGCGTGCTGCGCAGCGATGCTCAGCCGTTCAGGATCTCGCCCCGAGACACGAACGGCGTCACAGTGGAGATCCCCATGGATCACCGCCATGTCGTGCCGGACCGTCTCTGGGGTGAACTCCTTGCGGGAGAGTTCCTCCCCTGGGAGGAACCCCGTGTCGTAGTTGATGCCCCGTGCGCGCACGTCCGTGTCCCTTCACCGCCGTTGCCATGGTCGAACGTTGCCATGGATGAACAAGTCAAAGCCGCGCTCGGGTTCTTGGCCAGAGGGGGGCTCTCGAAGCGTCCACGGCCCGTGCTCGCGCGGTCAGCCCCGCACGTGCAGCCCGAAACCCGTGCGGCCGGCGGGCTCCAGCCCCTCCTTCAGGTGCAGCGAGGGGATCTCGTAGTCCCCGAAGTTCTGCCGCCGGAAGGCGATCGGATCGGTCGACTCCAGGGTGAGCAGGCGCTGCTCCCATGCCTTGGCGATGTCCGGGTAGTCATCGTCGGTCATCCGGTCGGCGCCGTACAGCACGAACGGCGGCAGCACTTCGATGCCCGGGTAGTAGAGGATGCCGTGCTGGATCGGGAAGAGCAGATCGTCGATGGGGCCGTTGATCCCGCGGGCGGCGTAATGCGACTCCGCGCCGCCGACGGTCACCGCCAGCAGGGCCCTGCGGCCCGCGAGGGTCCCTTCGCCGAAGCGCTCCCCGTACTTGGTTTCGCTGTGCTCGCCGACTCCGTACGCGAAGTGGAACGTGAACACCCGGTCCACCCAGCCTTTGAGGATCGCGGGCATCGTGTACCACCACAGCGGGAACTGGAAGATGATCGTGTCGGCCCACAGCAGCTTCTCCTGCTCGGTGCGGACGTCCGGGCTGAGCGCCCCGGCGTCGTAGGCCCGGCCCGAGTCCCGCGCGACCCGCAGCGGATGCGAGGCATGGGGGCCGTAGTCGGCGGCGTCCACGACCGCCTTCCAGTTCATGGCGTACAGGTCACTGACCTGCACCGCGTGCCCGGCATTCTCCAATGTGGACACCGCGAGGTCCTTCAGCGAGCTGTTGAGCGACTTCGGCTCGGGGTGGGCATGGACGATCAGTGTCTTCACGAGAACTCCTTCGCGTCGGATGCCTTCTGATCGGATGCCTTCGATTCTGGGCGTCGCGGCACCCTGGGTTCAGGGGCGCCTCTTCCGTCGGACTGGACTTCCTGGTATCGGCAGTACCACCTCCGCGGGCCACGGCGAGGCCATACTGGGAGGCATGGACGATCTTGCGAGCTTCCTGCGGACCCGGCGCTCCCGGGTCGACCCGGCGGCCGTCGGCATCCCCACCGACAGTCGTCGCCGGGTCGAGGGGTTGCGTCGCGAAGAGGTCGCGCACCTGTCCGGAGTCAGCGTCGACTACTACGTACGCCTGGAGCAGGGCCGCGCGACCCAGCCCTCCGAGCAGGTCCTTGACGCGCTCGCCCGTGTCCTCGGTCTCGACGGGACCGAACGCGGGCACCTCTCCCGGCTCTCGCGGCAGCGCCGCCGCCGCGCGAAGGCGCCGGGCGGGCGGGTCCGGCCGGAGTTGTTGCGCGTCCTCGACCTGGTCACCGACGCACCCGCGCTGATCATGGACCACCGTCTGAACGTGCTCGCCGGGAACCGCCTCGCCGGGCTCCTCTACGGCCGGCCCATACCGGGCCTGAACACTGCCCGGCACATCTTCCTCGACGAGGCCGAGCGCGGGCTGTACGCGGACTGGGAGAACTGCACCCTCGACGCGGTCGGGCACCTGCGTCTGGCCGCCGGCAAGTACCCCGAGGACCCCAACCTGGCCTCGCTGATCGGCGAGCTGGCGATGGGCAGCGAGCGCTTCCGTCGCCTCTGGGCGCGCGCGGACGTGCGCGCCCGCACCCATGGACGCAAGGCGTTCCAGCACCCGCTGGTCGGACTGCTGGAGCTGCACCAGGAGAACTTCGCACTACCGGATGAGTCAGGCATGGAGCTGCTGGTGCTGTCCGCGGCCCCCGGCAGCACCGCCGAGGACGGCCTGCGCCTGCTGTCGGGCCTGGGCGCGGACAGCGGTGACGCGCATCGCGGAGTGAACGATCAGGTCCGCGAGTAACCCGCCGACGCCTACGCCCACCGTCGCAGACGTACCTTCAGTGGACGTCAAGTCCGCTCTTCCGCGGTGGGTACACGGCCCAGCGTCGGCTGCAGGAGCGGAGCATGGCGGGCCAGGAAGTCCCACAGCTTCTCGGCGACGGGCCCGTGCGGCCGGTCGCGGCGACGTGCTGCCGACAGCTCCTCGATCACACCGGGAAAGTGCCGTCCGGCGATGGACATCAGGCTTCCGTCACGCAACTCGCTCTCGATCAGGAACCGCGGCACGTGCCCCCACGCCATGCCGTGCAAGACCAGCTCCTTCTTCATGAGATGGTCGGGAACGGAGCTTCGGGGTGCGCCTTCGACCAGGAAATGGCCCTGTTCGGAGGGCTGTCGCGCCGAATCCCGGATCATGCACTGGGTGAAGGCCCGCATCCGTTGCGGTGTGATGTCGGTGTCCGGAGGGAAGGGCAGGAAGCCGGGCGCCACGACCGGCACCAGCGCGACGCTGCCGAGATCGATCCACTCCATCCGGACGTCGCTCTTGGGGACGCGGTGCACGATGAGGTCGGCTTCGTCCTCCAGCAGCCGCTCCCAGGGGCCGGTGACCGTCTCGAACTGCAGATGCAGTCGTGTCTGCGGGCACCGCGCGAAGAAGCGGCTGAGCATTTCCAACACCGGTGGAAGTGGGCACAGGTCCCCGAGCACCACACGCAGTTCGGCCTCTTCACCCATCGCCAACTGTGCCGCGTACGTCCGCAGTTCCTCGGCCTCGTGCAGCAGGAAGCGCACCTTGCGGTGGAAGGCGTGCCCCGCCTCGGTGAGCTGAACCCGATAGCCCGAGCGGTCCAGCAGGCGCAGGTCCAACTGGCGCTCCAGCTTGGCCACCGCCGCGAACACGGAAGGGTGCGAGCGGTGCAGCCGCTCGGCGGCGGCCTGGAAGCCGCCGGCGAGCACAACGGCGTTGAAGCACTGCAACTCATGGAGCGTGAAGTTCGACATTGTCCAGAGAACCTACAGGGTGCGTCCGATCTTTGTAATAGAACTCTACGGGCGGTGTTCCTAGGCTCCGTGCATAGCCGTTGGAGCACTGGAGCTGACATGACTTCCCTGACCCGTACCGCCATCACCACCGGCGATGGCGTCCGCATCGCCTACCGCTTCGACGGTGACGAGACCAAGCCGGTACTGCTGCTCTCGAACTCCATCGGTACCGACCTCCACATGTGGGACGGCCAGGTGCCGGCTCTGACCGAACACTTCCGGCTGCTGCGCTACGACGCGCGCGGCCACGGCGCCTCGGACGTCCCGAGCGGCCCGTACTCCCTCGACCGGCTGGGACGTGACGTGGTCGAGTTGCTGGATGCCCTGGGTCTGCGGCGGGTGCACGTGCTGGGCCTGTCGCTGGGCGGAATCGTCGCGCAGTGGCTGGGAATCCACGTTCCGGAGCGCGTCGACCGCCTGGTGCTCTCCAACACCGCCGCGCACCTCGGCCCGGCGAACCGGTGGGATCGCCCGATCGCCGAGTTGCTGGAAGCCCCCGACATGCGGGCCACCGCGGAGGACTTCCTGCACAACTGGTTCCCGGCCCGCATGCTGCGAGGCGACGAGGAGGTCGTCGAGGGCTTCCGCCGCACCCTGCTCGCCACGCGGCGCGAGGGCGTGGCCGGGAGCTGGGCCGCGGTGCGCGACTACGACCTGCGCCGCACTGCCACGCTCATCCACAACCCGACACTGGTCATCGCGGGCGAGCACGACACCGTCACGTCCGCCGCGCACGGGAGGGAACTCGCCGCGACCGTCCCCGGCGCGCGGTTCACCGTCCTGCCCACGGTGCACATGGCGAATGTCGAAGGGCAGGCGGAATTCCTGGACGCTGTGGTGTCCTTCCTCACCGAACAGTCCTGACCGCCGCTCGACACTCGCCCCTCAACTCCGGTTGAGGTCGAGCATGGATGCGCGCGCGTCAACGCGAGGTGGGGATCGATGCCTGGATGACGCCCGAAGGGTGGGTTTACCGGCAGGATCTCCACGGCGGTGGAGCTGGATGACAGCGACATATGCAAGCCTCGTGTCGAGGTTCTTCCCGCAATTCTCAAGGGAATCGACGAGCGGCGACCGGCCGATGGTGCGGCGTCCGGCCGCCGCAGTCGGCGGCGGAGCGGCTTCCGCTGGAGCGGACCTTCGATGGTCACCCAGACGCGACAAGGGGAATCAATGACGTCCTACGACGATGCAGACCCGGCGATCTTCCCGGCCGGCGCCGCGACGCAGACCAGCGCCGCGGAGGCCGCGAGAGCCGAGTGGGATGCCGTTGTCGTCGGCGGCGGCATGGCGGGTTCCATCGTCGCCGAGCAGCTGAGCCGGGCGGGCCACAAGGTGCTGATCCTCGAAGCCGGCCCCGGCAAGGACCTGGACCTC
The DNA here is from genome assembly GCF_040654435.1 of Streptomyces sp. NPDC050703. Lineage (NCBI taxonomy): Bacteria > Bacillati > Actinomycetota > Actinomycetes > Kitasatosporales > Streptomycetaceae > Streptomyces > Streptomyces sp. NPDC050703. The sequence goes on along the minus strand of NZ_JBFAHX010000034.1, from coordinate 35,309 downwards.
GCCGAGTACGAGTCCTACCTGTCGCGGTTCTACGGCGCGGTCGTCAAGGACAACCAGTCACCGTACCCGTTCAACCCGAATGCCCGGATGCCCAGGAGCACCGACACGATGCCGGTGCGTCCGGACACGCCCCGGGACGACTTCTACCTCGTACAAGAGGACACGTACTGCACGGACACCACCTTCACGCGGGTCCTCGGCGGCACCTCCATGCATTGGGAGGGGAAGGCGCTGCGCATGCTGCCCGAGGACTTCGACCTGCGGACCAAGTACGGGCAGGGGTTGAACTGGCCGCTCAGCTATGACGACCTGGAACCCTATTACCGGCAGGCCGAGGCCGAGCTGGGCGTGGCCGCCGAAGTCGAGGACCAGGCATACCTGGGAATGCACTTCCCGAAGGGGTACGTCTTCCCGATGCACCGCATGCCGCCGTCCTACCTCGACCAGACGGTCGCCCGCGGCGTGGACGGCATGCGGGTCAACCTGGCGGACGACGATTACACCCTCCAGGTACGGAGCTTTCCGCAGGCCCGTAACGGCGTGCCCAACGCTGCGTACGACGGCGGCAAGGGCTTCGTCCCGGTCGGCGCGGTGAGCACGAGTCAGGTGGAAGAGGGCGAGCGCTGTCAGGGCAACACCAACTGCGTCCCGATCTGCCCCGTGCAGGCCAAATACCACGCGGGAAAGACGCTGGCCAAGGCGCTCCGCAAGGGCAACGTCAAGATTCTGACGCAGGCCGTCGCGTCCAAGGTCGAGATCAACGAGCAGGATCGACGGGTGACCGGGATCACCGTCAAGACCTACCGGTCACCCGGCTCCAGCAGTTACGAGACGTACACGGTGAAAGGCACCGTCTACATCCTCTGCGCGCACGCCATCGAGAACGCCCGGCTCATGCTGGCCTCCGACATGCAGCGTATGAGCCGCAGCAAGCTGATCGGCCGCAACCTGATGGACCATGCGTACCTGCTGTCCTGGGGACTGCTGCCCGAGCCGGCCGGCACGATGCGTGGCACGTCCTGCACGAGCGGAATCACCGACCTGCGCGGCGGGCGATTCCGCGGGACCCAGGCCGGATTCGGCGTGGACATCCACAACGACGGCTGGGGGTGGGCGACCGGCTCGCCCTACACGGACCTGGTCGAACTCGTCGACGAGCGGGGCCTGCGCGGGGCGGAACTGCGCAGCACGCTCGGGAACCAGATCTCCCGGCAGCTTCTGCTGGCCTTCATGATCGACCTGCTGCCCGACAGGAACAACACGGTCACTGTGGACGAGCGGTACAGGGATGCCATCGACAACCTGAAGCCGGTCGTGTCGCTCAAGATCCCGCCCTACACCATGCGGGGCGCGGCGTTCGCCCGCAAGCTCGCCACCGACATCTTCGGGAGGCTGGGCGCAGAGGACCGGACCACGTACGACAAGGACCGCTACAGCGCCGTCGAGCACGACGGCCAGTGGTACAACATCGTGGGCGGCAACCACCTGGCGGGCACCCACATCATGGGGACCGGCCCGGCGAACTCGGTGGTCGACCACACCCAGCAGTCGTGGGACCACGACAACCTCTACCTCGTCGGGCCCGGCAGTCTGCCCTCGATCGGGACCTCCAACATCAGCCTGACGATGGCGGCGCTCGCCTTCCGCAGTTCGACCCACATCGTCAGGTACCTGCGTGCCGCGAAGGCGCCGGTCACCGTCCGCGGTTAGACGGCCGTCAGATCGGCGGGGCGAACGCGCCACCGCCACCGCCACCGCCACCGCCACCGCCACCGCCACCGATTGGGGGAACATGTCCGTTTCAGCATCGGAGCCGTCCCAGGACTCCAAGATCCAGACCCTCGAAGAGCTGCACGACTACCTCTTCAAGGGACTCCAGTTGGAGCATGCGACGCTCCCGCCCTACCTGACCGCCCTCTACTCGCTGCAACCGGGGAAGAACTCGGATGCCTGGCACGTCATCAGGGTCGTGGCCGTCGAGGAGATGCTGCACCTCACCCTGGTCGCGAACGTCATGAACGCCGTGGGCGGGACGCCGGACCTCACCAAGCCCAACTTCGTGCCGAACTACCCGACGCACCTGCCGTGCGGTCCCGACTACTTCAAGGTGCACCTCCGGCCGTTCTCACGCGAGGCTCTCGACACGTTCCTCAAGATCGAGAAGCCCGCGCAGGCAGCCCGCGAGGAAGACAGGTTCGTACCGATGGACTGGGCGGCCGTCGGTCTGACGCCCGACGGCGCGGCACCGCCGCCGGAGAGACTGGCGGAACTGGAGGAGTCCGGCACCGTCCTCGGCCTCGTACCCGGAGAACCCACCCAGCGCTTCCTGAGCATCGGTGAGTTCTACGAGGAGATCATCCGCGGAATCAACCATCTGGAGGACCAGGCCCGCGAGGCGGGGACGACGATCTTCACCGGCGATCCCGCACGCCAGGTGACCCCCGAGTACTTCTACTCGGGTGGCGGCGATGTCATCAAGGTGACTGGGCGCGACACCGCGGTCGCGGCGCTCACCCTCGTCGCGGAGCAGGGCGAAGGACTGCACGGCGGCATCTTCGACAGCCAGGACGAGATCGCCCATTACTACAGGTTCCAGCAACTGGAGAAGGGGCGGTATTACCAGAAGGGCGATGAGCCGGGCGAGCCATCCGGCCCGGATCTGAACGTCGACTGGAGTGCCGTCCATCCGGTGAAGCCGGACGTCAAGCTGGCGGACCTCGCCCGGGACCCGGAGATCCTGGCGGCGGCCAAGGAGTTCAACCAGTCCTACGCCACTTTCCTGACCAGTATCAATCTCGCCTACAACGGGCAGCCCGCCTTGCTGCTCAAGGCGGTCTGGGAGATGTTCCGCATCCGCGACAGCATGAACCGGCTCATCCGCAACCCGCTCACAGGGCATCCAGGGGCGAACGCCGGCCCGACATTCGAGCTCTAGACCGTCGAAGGAGGCGGCATCGTGACGCAAGGAACGACCACAGAAGAGAAACTGCGCGAATTCGTGAAGTTCTCTGCCACCGTGACCGGGTTCAGCGAGTTCGACCTATGGGGAACCGGTCAGGCGGAGGCGTACTACGAAACGGCCGTGGATCAAGAAGGGCCGGACGCGATCCGGGAAGCGATCTCTTCCGATCCCTCCGCCGTGTCCGCCGATCCAGTCGTGAAGAGCATCATCAAGCTCTGGTACGTCGGCGTCTGGTACGGCCCGGAACTGGCGGGGCGCGTGGACGTGGCTGCCTGGACGGCGCCCGGACGGAGCGGGGCGAAGCCCGCCGTCCCGGATGACAGCCGGCCCGAGGAAGGCCGGTCCGTGCGGGCCGCGTCCGGACAGCGCCAGGCCGGGGAAGGCCACGCGCACGGCGGGGACGGACGCACACTCCCGTTCGTCGTCTCCCCCGACGCCTACACCGAGGGACTGCTGTGGCGGGCGATCGGCGCCCACCCGTCCGGTGCGAAGGCGCCGGGCTACGGATCGTGGGCCAATCCGCCCGCATAGGGATCGCGCGCCGGCTCACACCATGTGCCGCAGCACGGACTCCACGGCGTCGATCAGCTGATCGTCCGCGGAGCGCGGGTGCCGTGCGAGGCCCAACTCCACCTCGGGCAACGGGGGAAGCGCGCCCGCGTCGTGGCAGGTCATGGCAGCGTCGATGTTCATCGGCAGCAGTGCGGCGACACCGAGGCCGGCACGTAGCGCGGCGAGCACACCGGTCAGGCTGTTGCTCTCGAACGTGACTCGCCAGGGCCGGTCGGCGCGGTCGAGCGCTGTGAGCGCCGACGTCCGCCAGGAGCACTTGCCGGAGAACAGCACGACCGGCAGTGGGTCGGCCGTCACGTCCACGCCGCGGCCGATGGCCCAGTGCAGCGGGCGGCTCAGTCTCCACTTCGGCGGATCGGGAAGCGCGGCGACCTCGTTGAGCACGAGTTGCACGTGGCCTGCGTCGTAGGCCTCCCGAATGGCGTCGTCGGGCAGGCTGAGCACCTCCAGTGCCGCACCGGGGTGCATCTGTGCGAGTTCGGCGAGTGCTTGCGGGAGCCGGGCCGCGGCCAGGTCTTCGAGCAGCCCGATCCCGCAGCGGCCGGTCAGCACGCGTCCGGTCTCAGCAAGCGCCTGTGAGGCCAGCAAGAGGATGCGTTCGGCGTAGGGCAGCAGCTCCTCGCCTGCCCTGGTCGGCGAGATGCCGGACGCGGACCGGTGCAGGAGCGGTCGGCCGACGGCTCGTTCGAGCTTGCGCACCTGCTGGCTCAGCGCGGGCTGGGTGAGACCCATCGTGCTCGCGGCTCGGCTGATGCTGCCCGCCCGCACCACGGTGACAAAGGATCGCAGCAGGTGGATCTCCAAGTCCCTGGGCATAACCGTTTATTATGGCCGCCCCAGCGAACGTCCGTCTACCTAGGGGTCTTTGATGGATCTAGCGTCGCTGAGGTGACTGGATACCGACAAGTTCTCGCGCGCCCGGGGATGGCGCCGTTGCTGGCCGTCTCCTTCCTGGCCCGTACCGCCGTCACGGCTGCGGTGATGGCGCTGACGATGTACGTCGTGCTGGGGGCGAACCTGAGTTATGTGGCCGCCGGTGGTGTCGCCGCTGCTCTGACCACCGGACTGGCACTGGGTGGGCCCTTGCTCGGCCGCCGGATGGATCGTCGCGGTCCGCGCGCGGTGCTGCACGTGACGGTTGTCGCGCAAGCCCTCTTCTGGGCGAGCGTCCCGTGGCTGCCCTATCCCGTGCTGGTGGGAGCCGCTCTCGCGGCGGGCGTGACGATGGTGCCCGCCCAGGCGGTGACCAGGCAGGCGATCACTGCCATGACCACACCCGCCCAGCGCCGCGCGGCCTTCGCGCTGGAGTCGGTGCAGGGCGAACTGTCGTACATGATCGGGCCCGCGGTCGTGATGCTGTGTGCTGCGACGGTGCACCCGAACGTGGCCGTGTGGGGGACGGGTGCCGTCGTCGTCGCCGGTGGGGCGGGGATCGCCCTGCTGGACCCACCGCTGCGCGACACCGACGAAGCCCCTGCCGACGCGGGCCGAGGCACTCCGCGTCGCGAGCGGCTGCACCGCGAGGTGATTGCCGTGCTGACCATGGCCTTGGGTACCACGGTGCTGCTCAGCGGTGTCGACCTCGCCATCGTCGCCACGCTCGAAGAAGTGGGGCAGGTGTCCCGAGGGGCTGTGGTCATAGCCGTGTTCGGTCTGACCTCCGCCGTCGGCGGGCTCCTGTACGGTCTCCTGCCCCGGGAGTCGCCCACGTGGCTGATGCTCGGCCTGCTCGGACTCGCGACGACGGCCGCGGGGTTCGCCGAGGGCTGGCTGTGGCTGTGCGTCGCCGTGACCGGTGCGGGGGTGCTCACTGCTCCGACTCTGACCGCCGTGTCCCATGAGGTGAGCCGACTGGCGCCGGGCGACCGGCGGGGAGAGGTCACCGGCCTCCAGTCCTCGGCGCAGAGTGCGGGCTTCGCCCTGGGAGCGCCCCTCGTCGGAGCAGTGATCGATGGCTCCGCGCCGCCGAGCGGCTTCGCGGCGGCCGGTCTGGCCGGTCTCTGCGCCGCGCTGGCCGGCTGCCTGCTGTCCCGCCGCCGTCGGCCACGTCGGCTCTCCGCGCGGGCTGACACGACCGCGGTGACGGACCATGCGCCGTGACCAGTACGGCAGGGCGCTCATATGCTCTTCCGGTGATGAACGACTCTTCTCCGTACGCCCCTCCCCCGCGCGGGTCCGCCCGGTGACGGCCCACGGCGCCGGGCCAGAGCCCGCCGAGCATCTGCGCTTCACCCGGTACCTGCGTCTGCTGGACAGCGTCACCGAGGCCGAGGAGAACGACCTGGTGGCTCACATTCTCGGTGATCCGGACGCGGCGATGGCGGACAGCGCCGTATGCCGCCACCTGGACCGCCGGGCGGCAGCCCTGCTGAGGGACCCGCTCTACCCGTCCTGGGCCGATGCCTTCGGCCGGGCCGTGGCCCGGTCCGCGTTCCTCACGCGTCGCATGCGTGAGTGGAGCCTGCTCAGAGACGTCGTCCTCGACGAGCCCTGGGCAGCGGCTGATCTCCTTGACGCATCCGACTGGTGGCAGCGCAAGGCCACGGCCGAGCACAGCCCACTGCCACCTCGGGCATTGCGCCTGCTGGCCGAGCAGGGGCGAACGCGTCGTGTACGCGGGGCGGCCGACCGACTGCTCGCGAACCTCACCGAACCACCCGAGCCGAACTGACCGCCCCTGTCCCGCGAACCGAGACGCGGCTCCGATCAGCCTGGTGCGATACGGCTGAGGTGCTCCCAGGAGCGGTACAGATCCGCTTGGGCCCGGTCCATCTCCAAGACGTGGTCGAAGGACTGGCTGCCGACGATCAGACGTCGAGGCGGGTTCGGCAGCGCCGCCAGCTCCATGATGACCGGGGCGGCGGTGTCCGGTTCCGGGGCGACGGCATCACCCCACATCGCCTCCATCTCGGCGCGCAGGGGCTGGTACTGCGCCAAGGGTTCGGTGTTCGTGGTGCCGGCGGTGAACAGCTCCGTGTTGTAGCCACCCATCTGCACGATGGTGACCTTGATGCCGAACCCCTCGACCTCCATGGCAAGCGCCTCGCTCACCGAGTCCAGCGCGGCCTTGCCCGCACCGTAGTAGCCGACGGTTGCCATGCCGCCGCCACTGCCCATGGAGGTGACCTGGAGGATTCGTCCGCCGCCCTGCGCTCGCAGGTGGGGAACGACCGCCTGAGCCACCCACACCGCGCCGAAGAAGTTCACATCCATATGGGCCCGGATCTGCTCCTCCGTGGCTTCCTCCACCATGCCGTAGAGCATCCCGCCGGCGTTGTTGACGACGACGTCCAGCCTTCCGAACGCGGCTGCCGCCCGCTTCACCCCGTCGAACACGCCCTGTCGTTCGGCGACGTCCAACGGGAGCGGGAACAAGTGGTCCGGGTACCTGTCGGCCAGTTCCTCCAGGGGCCCGACGTTGCGGGCGGCAGCCACCACGCGGTCACCGCTTGCCAGCGCGGCCTCGGTGAACGCTCTCCCCAGACCTCGGGACGCGCCGGTGATGAGCCACACTCTTGTATCCGTCACAGCACATCACCCTCTACAGAACGATACGAACCGTCTCGGTTCGTATCGAACATAGGGCATCCCGCCGAGCCGATCAAGACGGATCTTCTCGTTTCGTCTCGGGGAAGGGTCCGGTCCGGACCCTGCTAGCCGGCGACGAGGGCGCCGAGGACCATGCCGCCGATCAGTCCGACAGCACCGACGATCAGGGCGATGGTGGAGAGCCGTTCGTGCCGGGCGAACTTGGCGACGAGGGCCAGGATCAGTCCGCCGAGGCCGAACACGATCGGCAGGAAGAGCAAGCCGATCGCGCCCAGCACGATCGCGATGATGCTGAGAACGTTCTCGCTGGCACCGCTCTTGGCCGGGACGTGGGGCTGCCCGACCGGCTGGTTGCCGTACTGCGTGGTCATCTCTCGCTCCTTCGGATCGGTCTCACCAGGATCCGGTCTCACGTGGCCGGCCTCCTACCGCCCGAATGCCCCCAACTCCCGGTCTCAGACGCCCGAATGGCCCTGACGACGCCGTGGGACCGGTACGCCCGCCGCGACGGCGCACTCAATCCTGCGTGGAGATGCAGAAGGGATGGCCCGCGGGGTCCAGCAGGACCCTCCGCTGCTCGGGGTGCGGTTGGACAGAGGGTTCCACGGCGCCCAGTGCCAGCATCCGCGCGTGGGCGGCGTCCAGGTCGTCGACCCCCAGCTCCATGTGGGCCTGCTTGCCCTGCGACGGGTTCGGCCAGGTCGGACGCCGGTAGTCGGCCACCCGGATGAAACCCAGTCCGGGTGAACCCTCCCGGCCGAGCAGGACGAAGTCGTCGCTGGAGAAGACGACGGGCAGACCGAGCGCGTCGGCGTAGAAGCGGGCCAGCTCCATGGGGTCCGGGCAGTCGAAGTCGATGGACAGCAAGCGGATCACGGGCACGGATGCGATTTCGGTACTCATGGGGAGGACGCTATGACGGGACCCGGACAGTTCCGGTCCTGGTCATGGGGAACACTTCGGGAGGTGATCAGCACCTCCACCCGCCTCCTACGACTCGTCTCGCTGCTGTCCACCCGACCGGTGTGGACCTGCCACGAACTGGCCGAGCGCATGGCGGTCACTGACCGCACGGTCCGGCGCGACATCGCCCGCCTGCGGGAACTCGGCTACGGCATCGAATCCGACCCCGGGCCCTGGGGCGGCTACCGCCTCGGCGGCGGTACCCGGGTGCCGCCGCTCGTCCTCGACGACGAGGAAGCGTTCGCCGTGGCCGTCGCGCTGCGGGAGGCCGCGCTCAGCGGCGTCCTCGGCAGCGACCAGGCCGCGCTGTCGGCACTGTTGAAACTGCGTCAGGTCCTGCCGCCCCGGATCGCGGACCGGCTGGGGGAGATGGACGCGACCTTCGTGCACACTCCCAGGCCCGAGGGTCGTCACGTCTCCCCCGGCATGCTGCTGGAACTGGCCGCCGTGTGCCGTCGTGGCGAGCGCACCCGTATGTCGTACCGGGACCACGCGGGGAATGACACCGTCCGGGACGTCGCCCCCTATCGCCTGGTGTACACAGGCCGCCGCTGGTACTTCGTCGCCCGGGACATCGCGCGGGACCAGTGGCGTACGTTCCGGGCCGATCGGGTGCTCCAGGTAGCGCCGACCGGACACACGGTCGAACTCGTCGACCCGCCCGACCCGGCGCTGCTCGTCTCCCGATCCATCGCGGGCGTCGTGTACCCGGTCTATGTCAGGGTCCAGCTGGCCCACCCCATGGAGCAGGCACTACGGCTGGTCCCACCCACGATCGGCACCCACCGCCCCGACGGCCCCGGTACCACCGTCGTCGAGATCGGCGGCAACGACGCCGATCAACTCGTCACGTACCTCCTCGGCCTGGGCACCAGGCTACGGGTCCTGTCGCCGGACCCCGTGAGGGAGGCACTTCTGCGCCGTACGCGAGAACTGTTCGAGGACAACAAGGACAGTCAGCGGTAGTGCGGGGCCGGGCCGCCGGGAGAGGGCGGCGGCCCGGCCATGGAGCGGTGCGCGGTGTGTCAGGGTGCCGGTGCGGTCAGCGGAAGTTCACGTCGCTGCACAGGAAGTAGGTCTGATCCATGTGCGAGGCCTGCCAGACCGTGTAGACGACATGACGACCGCTGTAGCCGGACGTGCGGACGGGGATCGTGTAGTTCTGGCTGGGCGCGTACTTACCGGTACGGGCCACCAGCTCCAGGTCGCTCCAGCGCAGTGGCCGGGTGGTGGGGTCGAAGCCCTGCCGGGTGACGTAGACCAGGAAGTAGTCCGCGCCGTGGCTGGCCTGGTCGTACAGCTTGACGTCGAAGTCGGCGCCGATGTCCGTGGTCTTCCACGGGCCCGCCGTGTCCAGCGCGTTGTACCGGCCGCCCTCGGTGCGGCCTCCGCTGCACAACTGGCCGTCGGGGACGGCGGCCGGGAAGTTCCCGCCCGAACCGTTGCGGTACAGACCGTTCCAGTTCCACATGGCGTTGGGGTCGGCCCGCCACGCCTGCCAGCACATGGGGTCCTGGGTGGCCATGGCCGGATTCTGGAAGTCGCTGCCCCAGCGCTGCCAGCAGCCGTAGTTGCGCGACGCCGGATCGACGACCGACCCGTGGGCCACGGCGGTGCCGCTCCAGGGGACCAGGCCGAGCAGCACGGCGACGAAGGTGCTCAGGACGAGCGTCAGCCGGCGCTGTCCGCTGCCGCCGCGGCCGGCTCGTGAATGACAGTCCATGATCTCCTTCTTTCAGCTTCTTCGGATGGTTTCTCAGGGCTTGACGCAGGTGATCGAGCCGACCGGCAGGTTGCTCCCGGTCGAGGTGGCGGTGAAGCCGAACGTCACGGTGCCGTCCGGTGGGATGGTGCGGTTGTGGCCCGCGTTCTTGACCGTGACCGCCCCGTCGGAGCCGGTGCTGAGGGTGCCGTTCCAGACCTGGTTGATCTTCGTGCCCGAGCCCGGCTGCCAGCGGACGGCCCATCCGTCACGTGCGGTGGTGTTGTGGTTCATCACCTCCACGGAGCCCTGGAAGCCGCCGTCCCACTGGTTGGTCACCTTGTAGAGGGCCATGCACCCGGTGTGCGGGTCGTCCGGGGTCGGCGTGGGTGTGGGGGTGGGTGTCGGGGTGGGGGTGTTTCCCGGGTCCCGGACTCCCGTCACCTCGCCGTTGCCGCCGTCGAAGACGATGTCGGAGCAGGAGAAGAAGTTCTCCTGGCTGTCCGACCGCACCCACTGGATGAACATCATCGCGTCACCCGAGCGGCCCGATGGCAGCTTGAGGTCCCAGTAGTAGTGACCGGACTCGCTGCCCACCGAGCCTGACTGCGGCGGGTCGGTGACGGTCTGGACGAGTTCCAGGTCGTCCCAGCCCAGCGGCCGCGCGGGTGAGTAGCCGGGCTTGGAGACGTACACCCGGAAGTCACCGGGGTGCGCCGCCCAGTTGCTGTGCTTGATCTTGATGGTCGACCCGGAGGTGAGGTGCGTACGGGGCCAGTCGGCGCGGGCGGCGTTGTAGCCGGTGAAGTTGTACGGGGAACGGTCACCGGCACTGCACAGCTTGCCGTCCGGGACGTAGCCAGGACCGCGTCCGCCGGCCTGGGAGTCGAGCACGGCGAACCAGTTGTACAGCGCGTTCGCACCGCTCTCCGCGAGCGCCGCCTTGCACGCCGGGTTCGTCGGGTCGAGCGCGCCGGTGCTGGTTCTGGCGTCCAGGTAGCAGAGGTAGGTCCGTGATCCGGGGGTCATCGTCACCCCGTGCGCCTGGGCGCTGGTCTGGCCGATCAGGGTCAGGCCGAGGCCGCTGAGCAGGGTGGCGAGCACCGCCACCAGCAGGGACAGCGGCCGCTTCCTGCTTCGGGTGCTGCGAGGCCGCAGGGTGCTCGGGGTCATGAGGTCTCCTTCGCCGTGGCCTTCGGGCCGGCGGGCACGGCCGGGTGGGCGTTCCTCACCAGCATCGAGAACTGGTCGTGGAACCAGTGACCGGCCAGGGGCGCGCCGGGCAGGGCACCGGTCTTGTTGCCGCCCGCGCCGGGCGCGGTGTGGTCGGGGTCGCACATCGGGTCCTTGCGCTTGCCCTCGTCGTTCGGGATGTCCTCGCCGGTCCCGTCGGACTCACCCGGCGGTTTCACCCACAGGAAGGCGTCCAGGTGCGAGTCCGGGAACCCGGAGGGCGCACTCCGCGGCGGCTGCCCGAGCCCCGCGCCGTCGACGTTGCACCACAGGCCGCGGTGCGCGCGCCGGTCCGCCTTGGACTCGGTGACGTAGGTTTCGAGTTCGGTGCTCGTGCTCTCGGCGGTCGGCCGGGCGGGGCCGCCCCAGCCATTGCGCGAGGTGTCGACGACCATGCCGGTGGAGGCGGGCCAGCCCGCCGCGACCAGGCCCCGGTGCAGGTCCCTGGTGAAGTCCGCCTCGTCGAAGCCGGGGTTCCACTCGTAGAACCCGCTGGACTTGACCATGCCGCCGCCGACCGTCCTGTCGGGATCGGTCAGGAACGGCTCCTCGGTCGGCGTGTAGTTGGAGACGTTGGTGACCAGACCGTCGACACTGCTCAGCCCGGCCGCCGTGCCCTTGGCCACCTCGGTGTACAACTGCACGGCCTGCGCGCGGTTGGTGTCCCAGCCGAGCCAGCCGGAGTGGGCGGCGTCCAGGTACGTGTACACGTTGGGGACGGCGTGCAGCTTGTCGAGCGCGTACTGGACGGCCTTCGTGTAGATGCCGCTGCTCTTGGCCCGGGCGCACTCCGGGTCGGCGGTGTTGGTGACCAGGTTCGGCAGGCCGTCCGGTTCGACGACCGTGGTGATGCGGATCTTCCGGTACTCGGGTTTCTTGAAGACACTCGCGATGACGTCGATGTAGTCGTTCTTGTAGCGGTCGAGGCCCGCTTCGGTCAGCGGCAGTTCGCCGTTGGAGGCGAGGGACGCGCAGTCCCGCCCCGGCAGGTCGTACACGACGAACGTGGCCGTGATCGGCTTCCCGGGCTTCTTCTGGGCCAGCGCCAGGTCGAGGTGGTCGGTCAGGCTCTTGCGGCCGGCGTTGGCGTCACCCCCGTGGATCGCCGCGATCCGGTCCAGCCAGACGGCGGTGGGGTACCTCTTGACCTTCTCCATCTTCGCCTTGAGCGCGGTGTCGGAGGTCCTGGCGATGGAACCCTTGACGTGGGCCGCGTAGTCGGGGTTGACGTAGAAGGTCGCACCGGCGAACGGGTTGTCGACGTGTGCTGCCGCGGCGACCGCGGGCTCTGCCGCGACTCGGCCCGCCGCGCCGAGCGTCAGGACGGCCAGTGCGGTGACCAGGGCCACCGGACGGCCCCGGCGCGCACGCCCCTTGGGCGAGGCGGCTTGTCTCTTCTGGTCGGTCATCGTGTCTCCTCAGGGCCTCGGAGGGCGTCGGAGCCGGAGCGCGCGCCAGGGCGGGCGGCGCCGAGGTGGACGTTCGACGAGAAGGAGTTCACCGACAGTCCGGTGCCGTTCCGCCAGGGCTCGAAACCGGCCTGAACGCTCGTCAGGTACCAGTCTTTCCGGGCCATGCCCCGGTCGACCGCCTGGCGGACGAAGTCCATGACGTCGAAGTTCCAGCTCGTGATCGTCGAGGGGGCGACGAAGCTCAGCACGTCGTTGCCGCCGTTGTTGCCCGACCAGACCTGCCAGGTGCGCCCGGCCACCGTGGCCGTGCCCACCGGGGAACCCACGGGCTGAACCGCGCCCGCCCGGTGGAACCACACCATGATCTCGGTCCGGTTCACACCGTCCTTCCGGGGCGTCGGATCGAGCCAGATGTCGTACGAGGCGTTGTAGACCGCGTCGCCGACATAGCCGTAGGAGATGCTGGTGGGCGCGCTGGAGATGGAGCTGAGCCGTGCCGGGAGGCTGGTCCCGGGCGAGCAGTTGGTGTAGTGGCAGCCGTTGAAGATCGACGGGTACGACTTGGGGGCGCCGCTGGTCGGTACGGAACCGTCGGCCCGGGTGATCCTGAAGCCCGTGTCCGAGACGGAGACGCACTGCGTTTCGCTGGTGCCCCAGCGGTTGTTCTGGGCGACGTAGCGCCCCTGGACCGTGGTCGAGCCGAACTGATCGCAGATCGTGGTGTCGGCCTGCGCCGGTGGCGTCGCCATGACGAGCGCGGCCACGACGGCGAGAGCGGTGAGGAGCGTTCCCAACAGGCCGCGCGGGGCGCGGGCGTGCTGCGTTGAGGGTCGCATGCGGGGGCCTCTCGTTGGGGTGCGGGGGGCGACCTTGTGGGTGCGCCCCGTCTCCCCCATGATGGGAGCGCTCCCACTGGTGGTTCGGTCGGGGACTCTAAGAGCTTTACATGTTCCTGACAAGGGCTGGCGCGGCAATTCGGCGAGGGAATTTCACGAAGGGCAGGTCGGGGGCGAGCCGTCGACGCTCGGCGGCCGGGTCCTCCCCGGCCGAGCGTCTCGCAGGGGCGGTGCTCGTGGCGGCCTGCCCGGGACCCGGCAGGACCCGCGTCAGTGCGGATACGACGTGCGGCCGGGCCGTGGGGCGCTGACGTGCAACTGGTGCGGTACCGCGAGGGATGCAGCGGCTTTCGGATGTACCGCGAGGGTTGGCACCACACTCCATCGCCGGGTTGACGCTACTGAGCAAGGAGCGCCCTAAGTTCCTCATCACACCGGGGCGAACCCGTCGGCGGCCCGACAGCGCTCCGGCCGCACGATGCCGGCACACTCGACAGAAGAGAGAGAACCATGCGACCTGCTTTCACACGAGCACTCGTCAGCGCGACCGCCGTCGTCGGGCTCGCCGCCGGGGGACTCGCGGGAGCGAGCGTCAGTGCCGCGGCGCCCGCGGCGCCCACGTCGGACGTCATGTCCGCCGCGTTCACCCAGGACGTCTCGGCCCAGTACGACAACCTCGGGCTGAGCACGGCGCGGGCCAAGAACTGGCAGCGCTGGCTGAAGGACCTGGGTCAGAACCCCGGGACGATCGACGGGAAGCTGGGCACGGCCAGTTGGAAGGCCGCGCAGAGGGAGTTCGGGCTCCGGGGCTCCGACGTCGACGGGATCGTCGGGCCCAAGACCATCAAGGGGCTGCAGAAGCACCTGAACTACTGGGGCGACTACCGGCTCGCGGTGGACGGCAAATTCGGTCCCAAGACCAAGGAAGCCTTCTGGAAGTTCAACGCCTGAGTCGCGTCCGGACACACGGACACGTCCGGACACCGCAGATGCGGCCGGTCAGCCCGGAGGGGCTGCCCGGCCGCATCTGCTGAGTGAGACACCTGCGAGAAGCCACCCCGTGACTCCGGCGGGACGACGCGGCGGTGTGCCGGCCGGCGCGGGATGGTGGGCGGCGCCGGCCGGCGGTTCTCGGAGGCCGGTTCCTGCGGGCGTGCCTTCAGCCGTCATGCGGCGACGGTGGCTCCGGCGGCGAGTCCGGCGGCGGTCGTCCACAGCGGCTTCGCCGAGGTCATCGCCGTTACCTGCCCGAGCCGGCGGTGGCGCGGCGGGTGAGGAGGGTGCCCAGGGCGATCATGCCGATGCCCAGGGCGAAGTGGAGCCAGTCGTCGGCGGCGTTCAGCGGGACGAAGTTGGCGCTGCTGTGGTGTCCGACGAGCAGCCCGTACAGCCACAGCACCAGGTAGACGGCGCCGCCCGCCAGCAGGAACGTCCGAGCGGTGGCGGCGCTGCGGGCCATGGCCAGGCCCACGACGCCGAAGGCCAGGTGGACCAGGTTGTGCAGGACCGAGATCTGGAAGATCCCGAGCAGTTCGGCGCCCGAGTCGTGGGAGGCGAACTTCATGGTGTCGTAGTCGGTGGTGGCGCCGGGGACGAAGCCCAGTACACCCACCAGCAGGAATACCAGCGCGACCGCCAGCGCCGCCTGCTGCACCGGGGTACGGGCCCTGCGGGTGGCACTCGTACGTGTGCTCATGGTGGTGGCCTTCTTTCTCGGGGCGTGTCCTGTACACGCCGTCGAGCCGCCGGGTACCCGCACCTCCTTCTTGCTACCTCCGACATTCAGACGTTTGTGCGGTGACGGCGAGTGCGTGTGCCGAGAGGTGGGCGGCGCTGGCCGGGCAGCAGCCGCGCCGGCACTCCGATACACGGACGATACATTTCTGAGCGCTCCTGGCCGGGTGATCACAACAGCGCTGACGTCCCGGCGGCCGACTCTTCTTCCCAGCGCACGGCGAACCCCGCACGTGCCCCGATGGGAGAGGCGTTGTCGTGCTGGTGCGAGACCCGTCCACAACCGGACCCGACCCCTGCCGCCGCGGTGGAGAACAACCCCGTGCGCGACGCGTCCACAGGGTGACGGTTGCCGCTGCCGCACTGCTGCTGCCACTGCTGCTCACCACCAGGGGGTGCCTCGAAGCACCGTCGGGCGACGACCGCCCGGCCGGCGCCACCGCACTCGCGGACCTGGGGCCGGGGTCGCAGCGACCCGGTCAGCGACTGCCCTGGCCGTCCGAGGGGCAGAGCAGTCTCGTCGTGGAGGGCGCGGGCCACGTGGGCAGCACGGGCGGGCAGCGGCCCGTCCCGATCGCCAGCCTGACCAAGGTGATGACCGCCACCGTCCTCCTGCGGAGCCACCCGATCAGGGCCGGGGAGGCCGGGCCGGGCGTCACGGTGGACCGGCGGGCGGAGATCGAGGCCGGCTCGTCGGACGAATCCACCGCGCCGGTGCGGGAGGGCCGGCGGCTGCCCCTGCGGCGGATGCTGGAACTGATGCTGCTGCCGTCGGCGAACAACGTGGCGCGCCTGCTGGCTCGCTGGGACGCCGGAAGCCAGGAGGCGTTCGTACGCAAGATGAACCGCGTGGCGAAGACGCTCGGCATGACGCACACCACCTACACCGGGGCCAGCGGTTTCGAAGCCACCACGATCAGCACCGCCGACGACCAGATGAGGCTGGCCAGGCATGCGATGCGCCACCCGGTGCTGCGGGCGGTGGTCGCCACCCGGCACACCCGGGTGCCCGGCGTACCGGGCACGGTGCGCAACACCAACCGACTGCTGGAGCGGCCCGGTGTGGTGGGGCTCAAGACCGGGTCGAGCACGCCGGCGGGCGGCAATCTGATGTGGGCCGCTCACGTCGGCCCCGACAAGACCTCGCCCCTCGCCATCGGCGTCGTCCTCGGCCAGCGCGCCGGCACGTCGCCCGCCCAGGGGCTCGACGCGGCGTTCTCCCGCAGCGAGGCCCTGCTCAGCGCCTTGCGGGAGCGGCTGCCCGCAGCTCTGGCCGGTGGGGGGCGGGTCCGGTCATGACGCTGCCTCATGTCACCCACACGGTCACCCACGACGCCACCCGCACCGAAGACACCGTGGCCGCTCACGGCGCCACCTCCACCGCAGACACCGTGGCCGCTCACGACACCGCGCCCGCGGAAGACATCACATCCGCTCAAGACACCGCGTCCGCCCCGGCGCCGACCCGCTCCCCGGCACGGCGCCGCGGTGTGCTGATCGCGGGAGCCGCGGTCCTCACCGGCTGCTCGCTCCTCGTCGTTCCGCAGTTGCCCACCGGCCCCCGGAACGCGGGCAGCCTCCTGCAGACCTTCCTGCCGTGGCTCGGGCTGGCCGTGCCCCTCCTGCTGCTGATGGCCGCCGTGCGGCGCTCCCGGCTCGCCGCGGCGGCGGTGCTCGTCCCCGCCGTGGCGTGGGCCTCGCTGTTCGGCGCGTCGATGACCGACAAGCGCGGAACCGGCGGCGACCTCAGCGTGCTCAGCCACAACGTCAGCGAATCCAACCGGTCCCCCCAGCGGACCGCCCGACAGCTGGTCTCCTCCGGCGCCGAGCTGATCGCCCTTCAGGAGATGTCCCCCGAGGCGATCCCCCGCTACCAGCGGGCCCTGGCGAAGACCCACCCCCACCACGTGGTGCGCGGCGGCGTCGGACTGTGGAGCACCCTGCCCCTGCACGGCGGCCGGACCCTGCCGGTCATGCCGTGGCCGCGTGCCCTGCGCGCCACGGTCGACACCTCCAAGGGCCCGGTGGCCGTCTATGTCGCCCACCTCGCCTCCGTGCGCGTCGCTCCCGGCGGGTTCGCCACCGCGCGCCGCAACGAGGCCATCGACCGGCTCGCCGCGGCCGTGCGCTCCGAGCGGGCCTCCCGGGTGGTGGTGGCCGGTGATCTGAACGGCTCCGCCCAGGACACCGCGCTGCGTCCGCTGACGGAGCAGCTGCACTCGGCGCAGGAGGAGGCGGGCGCGGGCCTCGGCCTGACCTGGCCGGCGGAGTTCCCGCTGGTGCGCATCGATCAGATACTGGTCAGGGGTGTCACCCCGGTCTCGTCGTGGACACTGCCTCGTACCATGAGCGACCACCTGCCCGCCGCGGCCTCCTTGCGCCTGTGAGGAGTGCCGTGGGCGCGGAAGAGCGAACAGGAGAACCTTGAGCGTGCACATCCTCCTCGTCGAGGACGACGCGACGATCCGCCGGTCCCTCACCCTGGTCCTGGAGCGGTACGGGTACCGGGCCTCGGCCGCGGGCGACGGGCTGACCGGTCTGGAGATGTTCCGGGCCGGCACGCACGACCTGCTGATGGTGGATGTGATGCTGCCGCACCTCGACGGCATCGGACTGTGCCGCAGGGTCCGCGAGAGCAGCCAGGTCCCCCTTCTGATCCTCTCCGCCCGCGGGGAGGCGACCGACGTGGTCGCGGGTCTTGAGGCGGGGGCCGACGACTACGTCGTCAAACCCGTCGACACCGTCGAGCTGCTGGCCCGCATCCGTACGCTGCTGCGCCGCGCCAGCTACCCGGCCACCGCGGCCAGCAAGGCCCCCGACGAGCAGGGCAGGCTCGTCTTCCGCGACCTGAGTGTCGACCTTCGCGGGCTGGAGGTCCGCAAGGGCGGCGAACCCGTCGCGCTCACCCCCACGGAGCTGCGCCTGCTGCTGGAGTTCGTCGCGGCGCCCGGCGTCGTGTTGCAGCGCCAGAGCCTGCTGCGCACCGTGTGGGACTACGGCTGGGAGGGTGACACCCGGGTCGTGGATCTGGCCGTGCAGCGGCTGCGCAGGAAGATCGGGGCCGAGCACATCGACACCGTGCGGGGCTTCGGCTACCGCTTCCGGCGCTGAACCGCTCTCGCCCCCGCGTTCACGTTCACCTCACCCGCCGGCCCGAGACGGACACCGCCACCCATGACCGTGCCTCATTTCCCCACTCGTCTGCGGCGCCTGACCGATCCGCGCTCCCTGCGCTGGCAGGTCGCCGCCGGTGTCACCGTCGCGACCTTCCTGATGGCCCTGGGCATCGGTGTCCTGGTCCACCGCACCACCGAGAACCGCTCCCTCGCGCTCGCCCGCGCCGATGCCCTCCATCAGCTCGACGAGGAGGAGGCCGCGTGGGCGGAGCGCGGGGCGGGGCCGGAGGGTGACGACAGCGGGTCGAGCCTCATGGTGGGCGACGAGGTGCCCGCCGAGATCCGCCGACGGCTCGGCTCCACCGAGGGGCCGGTGACCTGGTACGAGGTCAGGGGCATCGCCGATCAGGCCGCCATGTGGGCGGGCACCAGGATCGACGGCACCGTGGTCGCCGTCCGCCACGACATGATCATCGACCTGTTGAACCGCCGGGCCCTTGACCGGCACATGCGCTACGCGGCACTGGCCACGCTCGCCGTCGTCGTCCCGCTCTCCGCCCTCGCGGCCGAGCTGGTGCTCCGGCGGCTGCGCCGGGTCGCCGGCACCGCCCACCGCATCCGCGAGGGGGACCTCGACGCGCGCACCCGTACCCGCCGCCGCGACGAGATCGGCCAGATCTCCTCCGCCGTGGACCACATGGCCGACGTCCTCCAGGAACGCCTGCACAGCGAGCAGCGTTTCACCGCCGACGTCGCCCACGAACTGCGCACCCCCGTCGCGGGTCTCGTCACGGCCGCCTCCCTGCTGCCCGAGAGCGAGGCCACCGATCTCGTACGGGACCGTGTCCGTGTCCTGCACGGCCTGGTGGACGACCTGTTGGAGGTCTCCCGCCTCGACGCCGGCACGGAGCGCGCGGACATCCAGCCGCTGCCGCTGGCCGACCTCGTGCGGGACTGCGTGGCCCGCACCGGCGGCGACGTACGGCTCACGGTGGCCGGCCGACCCGTGGTGCGGACCGACCCCCGCCGCCTGGACCGCATCCTGACCAATCTGCTCCTCAACGCACAGCGGCACGGCGAGCCCCCCGTCGAGGTCGAGGTCCGCGGCACCACCCTCGCCGTACGCGATCACGGCCCCGGTTTCCCGCCGGACCTGCTCGCCCATGGACCGCAGCGCTTCCGCACCGCGACACCGGAGCGGGGCCGCGGCCACGGTCTCGGGCTGACCATCGCCCAGGCCCAGGCCGAGGTCCTCGGCGCCCGCCTGACGCTCATGAACAGCGACCCCCGCGGCGCACGGGCCGTTCTCGAACTGCCTGCGTCCCATGCGTCCCACGCGTCCGACACGTCTCACACGCCCCGCATGAACGCTGACAGGAAACTTTCCTAACAATGATTCATCCCAAGTTATTGACGCGGACATGCGGCGTCGCCAGGATTCCGGATTGACGGTTCGGCACCCCCCACGCCTCCAGAGGAGACGGACATGCCGCTCATCCCTCGCGCCACGAATTCCGGCAAGAACTCCCGCAGCCGCAAGGCCCGCGTCGGCGTCCCCGTCGCCGCCGGCGCCTCGCTCGCCCTCGTCGGCGGCGTCCTGCTGTGGTCCCCCGCCGGGGAGGCCGACGCCTCCCCGGCCACGGCCCCCGCCGCGTCCCGCGCCGGGTTCACCGCGGTCGCCGCGGGTGACATCGCCGAGCAGTGCACGGCGAGCAGCAGCAGCTGCAAGCACCCCAAGACCGCCGCCCTGGTCAAGCAGATCAACCCGTCGTTCGTGCTGACCATGGGCGACAACCAGTACGACGACGCGCGCCTGAAGGACTTCCAGAAGTACTACGACAAGACCTGGGGCGCCTTCAAGAGCAAGACCAGGCCCATTCCCGGCAACCACGAGAGCTACGACCCGGCGGGCGCGTTCAAGGGCTACAAGTCCTACTTCGGGTCCGTCGCCTACCCCGACGGTGAGAGCTACTACAGCTACGACCAGGGCAACTGGCACTTCATCGCCCTCGACTCCAACAAGTTCGACGACGACGAGCAGATCGACTGGCTCAAGGACGACCTCGCCGCCAACTCGAAGAAGTGCGTGGCCGCGTACTGGCACCACCCGCTCTTCTCCTCCGGCGAGCACGGCAACAACCCGGTCGGCCGCCCGGTCTGGAAGCTTCTCCAGGCCAACAAGGCCGAGCTGGTCCTCAACGGACACGACCACCACTACGAGCGGTTCGCCCCGCAGAACGCGGACGGCAGGGCCGACGCCAACGGCATCGTCGAGGTGGTCGGCGGCATGGGCGGCGCCAACCCGTACGACATCGAGGAAGTCCAGCCCAACAGCCAGAAGCGGCTCACCGACACCTTCGGTGTCGTGAAGCTGAACTTCACCGACACCGGCTTCTCCTGGAACCTCGTCGGCACGGACGGCTCCACGAAGGACACCAGCCCGTCCTACAGCTGCCGCTGAGCCGGACGAACACGAACGCCATGTATCTGGCCACCACCGACGCGGTCGCCAAGGCCTCGGAGCAGGAACAGTCCGAGGCCCGGCGCGGCCGCGTCGCGGGACCCGTCCTCGCGCTCGGCGCGGTCAGCCTGGTCACGGACATCTCCTCCGAGATGGTCACCGCCGTCCTGCCGCTCTACTTCGTCCTCCAACTCGGTCTCTCCCCCCTCCAGTTCGGCTTCCTCGACGGGCTCTACAACGGAGTCACGGCCCTGGTGCGGCTGGCCGGCGGGTACGCCGCCGACCGCGGCGGCCGGCACAAACTCGTCGCGGGCGGCGGCTACGCCCTCTCCGCGCTCTCCCGCCTCGGGCTGCTCCTCGCGGGCGGCGCCACCGCCGGGATCGGCGCGGCGCTCGCCGCCGACCGCGTCGGCAAGGGCGTGCGCACCGCGCCGCGCGACGCCCTCATCTCGCTGAGCAGCCCGCCCGACACACTGGGCCGCGCCTTCGGTGTGCACCGGGCGATGGACACGACGGGCGCGCTGCTCGGGCCGCTCGCCGCGTTCGCGCTGCTGTGGGCGACGGCGGACGCGTACGACGCCGTGTTCGTCGTCAGCTTCTGCTTCGGGCTGCTCGGGGTGCTGATGCTGGTCGCGTTCGTGCCCGGGCACTCGTCCGCGGCGGCATCGGGGCCATCGCGCCCCACCGCCGAACGACGCGCGCCCGCCGCCCCACGTCCTCGCGTCCTCGGCCTGCTCCGCGTCCCCGCCTTCCGGCGCGTCCTCCTCGCCGCGGCGCTGCTCGGCGCCGCCACCATCGGCGACGCGTTCCTCTACCTCCTGCTCCAGCGGCGGCTGGACTTCGCCATCTCGTGGTTCCCGCTGCTGCCACTGGGCGCCGCCGCGGTCTACCTGCTGCTCGCCGTCCCGGCCGGGCGGCTCGCCGACCGCGTCGGGCGCCGCCTGCCGTTCCTCACCGGACACATCGCGCTGCTCGGCGGTTACGTCCTCCTGCTCGCACCCACCGACGGCTGGCCGCTCCTCATCGGCGTACTGCTGCTGCTCGGTGTCTTCTACGCGGCCACCGACGGCGTGCTGATGGCGCTGGTCGCCCCCGTGGTGGCGCGGGAGCGGCGGGCGAGCGGCATGGCCGTCCTGCAGACCGGACAGGCGCTCGCGCGGCTCGTCGCCGCGGCCGGGTTCGGTGCGGTGTGGACCCTGTGGGGCGTCGAGACCGCGCTGACCTGCGCCGTCGTCGCGCTGACGGTGGCGGTCGCCGGGGCGGCGGCGCTGCTCCCGCAATCGGACACATCTTCCGGAGGCCCCTCGTGAAGCAACAGTCCTCAGCGCCGTCCCCCCTCGCCTCCCTCCGCTCCCGCGTCGTCGCGGTGGCCGCGGCGACTGCGGTCCTCGCGGGCGTCGCCGTCACCTACACGCTGCAGGCGGCGGAGCGCGCCGAGTCGGCCGACGCGACCTCGAAGTTCGGGCTCGACCGGGACAAGCTCTACTTCCGCAGCACGACGGAGTCGGCGGGCCGGATCGCACGCGTCCCGGCCTCCGGCGGGGGCGGCGGGGCGCGCACCACCGGCGGCCCCACGTGTGAGCGCTTCTACGCCGCCGCGGGCACGGGGCTCTGCCTGCAGCGCAGGTCGGGCATCCCACCCAAGTCGTACGCGGTCGTCCTGGACGACCGGCTCCGCGAGAAGCGCCGGATCGCCCTGACCGGCATCCCCAACCGGGCGCGCGTCTCGGCGTCGGGGCGGATGCTGTCCTGGACGATGTTCGCCACGGGCGACTCGTACGCGGGCTCGTCGTTCTCCACCCGCACCTCCATCCTGGACACCCGGACGGGTTACCTCATCAAGAACATGGAGGAGATCCCCCTGACCCTCGACGGCCGCCGCTACCACTCCCCCGACGTCAACTACTGGGGCGTGACCTTCGCGAAGGACGACAACCGCTTCTACGCGACGGTGTCCACGAAGGGCAAGACGTACCTGGTACGCGGCGACATGGCGAAGTGGTCGGCGACCGCCCTGCGTGCGAACGTCGAGTGCCCGTCGCTCTCCCCCGACAACACGCGCATCGCCTTCAAGAAGCGGGTGCGGAAGGGGACGCGGGACCCGTGGCGGCTGTACGTCCTCGACCTGCGCACGATGCGCGAACACCCGCTCGCCGAGCGGCGCAGCGTCGACGACCAGGCGGCCTGGCTGGACGACGACACCCTCGGGTACGCCCTGCCGGGCGCGGACGGCCGCAAACAGGACATCTGGACGACCCGGGCGGACGGCTCGGGCAGCCCCGCCCTGCGCGTACGCGGCGGAAGCTCGCCGGCAGCGGTGCGGTGAACCGCCCACGAGCCGTCCAGCCTTGGAGCGCCTCACCGGATGGTCCCGCCGCCGACGCGAGCGGGCCGCGCGTCGGCGCCCGGTGGTGAGGCCCTGTCAGGTCCAGAGGGACAGGCGGGCGGTGGTGGGCGTGGCGTCACAGAAGTAGCTGATCGCCTGACCGCCTGCCACGTAGGCCCTGCCGGCCGCGTCGCAGGCGGCGGCGCTCGGGTACATGCCGACGTAGACGTACCCGGCGGCCTGGGCGGACGGGGCGAGCAGCAGGGCGGCCGCGGCCAGCACTCCGGTCAGGCCCAGGGTCGACATCGCTTTGCGCATGGGTGTGTTGCTGCCTTCCTGTTTTCCGGTGGCGAGCATTCCGGTGAGGGGAGATCGGGTCTTCGCTGTGCAGCTTTCCCTACAGCCGGACCGAAGAGCAATGGTCGAGACCAATTCGCCGAAAAAAACGCCGGAGCGGACGATCCCGCCACTGCCCGTACGGGCCGAGGCGCCCAACGGCCGGAATCGGGTACTAGTTTGGTCTAGACCAAGAGGGGTACAGTTCACCTCGTCGTCATGGCCGACCCCACAGTCATGGCGCGTTCGCTTGACATGCTCATGTTCGTCTCGCTTCGGACGGGCGGACACGAACCCCCACAGAGGAGTTGTCATGAAGAGCAAGAAGATGCTGGCCGCGGTCGTCGGCGCGGGCATCGCCCCGCTGCTGGCCGTGAGCCTCCCGGCCGGCAGCGCGAGCGCACACGGCTACATTTCCTCGCCGCCCAGCCGACAGGCGCAGTGTGCCGCAGGGGTGGTCTCCTGCGGTTCCATCAAGTACGAGCCGCAGAGCGTCGAGGGCCCGAAGGGCCTGAAGAGCTGCAGCGGAGGCAACGCCGCCTTCGCCGAGCTGGACAACGACAGCAAGGGCTGGAAGGTGACCCCGGTCAGCCGGACCACCAGCTTCAACTGGCGCCTGACGGCCCGGCACGCCACCTCCACCTGGCAGTACTACGTGGGCGGCCGCAAGATCGCGGAGTTCAACGACGGAGGTGCCCGGCCGGGTGAGACCGTCACCCACCAGGTCAACTTCGGCAGCCTGACCGGCAAGCAGAAGGTGCTGGCCGTGTGGAACATCGCCGACACCAGCAACGCCTTCTACGCCTGCGTCGACGTGAACGTGAGCTGACGGAACACCACCACCCGGCCCTGCCGGGACGCGCCGGCCCACGCGGCCGGCCGGTGTCCCGGTGTCCGGAGCGGAGGGCACGCCCTCCGCTCCGGACACCGAGTACCTCCTCCGAGCCGTCCGGCGGCCGGGAGCCTGCGGACGGCCGTGTGCGAAAGGGTGGGTACGGCGATGGAGAGAGTCGGCGAGCGAAGCGTTCACCCCCCTCGGGGGCCGGCCCGCACAGGAGCGGAGCATGAAGGGCAGGCCGGCCGGGCCGCCCGCTCCCTGACCCGCCGCGTCCAGCGGCGCGGCCCGGCGCTCCTCAGGGTCTGCGTGGGCATGGTGTTCCTGTGCTTCGGCGTCCTGAAGTTCTTCCCCGCGGCCAGCCCCGCCGAGGGGGTCGCCGTCCGGGCCACGACGAAGCTCACCCTCGGTCTGCTGCCGCCGGACATGACCCTGCCCATGCTGGCGGCGGGTGAGACGGCCATCGGCCTCGGCCTTGTCACGGGGGTGCTGCTCCGCCTGGCCCTGGTGGGGTTCTTCGCCCACATGGCGGGCGTCTTCTCCGCGCTCGTGCTGCTCCCCGGGGAGATGTGGCAGGGAGGCATGCCGGTCCCCACCCTGGCGGGCCAGTACGTCATCAAGAACGTCATCCTGGTCGCGGCCTGCCTCGTCGTGGCCGCCGACGAATGGGGCCCGGACCGCCGCCCTGAGGACGCCACGGCACCGTAACGCGCCGAACACCGCGGTGCCGCCCCGACTTCCGCCGTCCGGCAGGCATGAGGACGGAGCGGTCACACCGACACGGCCGTCACGGCCGCACGAGAGACCCGTAGCACGCGGCGGCTCCCCCGCCTCCGGCCGGCCCACCGGTCGCCCTATCGAGATGAGGTCCCATGAATCGACACGCAGCCGCCACCCGCGCGGCCGCCGTGACCCTGCTCGCCACCGGCCTCGCCGTCGTCCCGGTGTCCGCCGCCCCGGCCGCCACCGGCGCGAAGGCCCGCGTCGGCGCCGACTGGGCGACCCAGTCCATCGTCTTCACCGCCGCGGCAGGCCAGGCCAACGACCTCCATGTGATCCCCATGGAGACCGGCTCGGACGTCCGGCGGATCGGCTTCCGGGACGCGGTCCCGCTCACCCCCGGCGACCACTGCGCGTACCTCGAACCCGGGGACGACACCTTCGTCGTCTGCGAGCTGCCCGTCGGCCGCACCGCCACCGACCGGATCGATGTCTTCCTCGGCGACCGCGACGACACGATCGTCACCAGCGACCCCGGAGTCAACACGGTGCGGGGCGGCTCCGGTGACGACGAACTGCACGCCCACACCGCGCGCACGGTCCGGGGCGACGCGGGCGACGACATGGTCATGGGGCTCTCGGTCCTGGACGGTGGTGACGGAAGGGACCACCTGATGGGTGACGACGGCGACCAGCGGCTGTGGGGCGGCCGTGGCGAGGACATGATCGAGGCGTACGGCGGCGCGGACCTCGTGTCCGCCGGTCCGGGCGACGACCACGTCATGGGTGGTGACGGCCGTGACGTCCTCCTCGGCGGCACCGGTGACGACACCCTGAAGGGTGAGGGCGGTGACGACCTGGTCGACGGCGGACCCGGAAAGGACACCCTCGACGGCGGTCCGGGCCGCGACATCGTCCTCCGGTAGCCGCCGCTCTCCGCATCAGCGTGTCGGACGTGCACGCCGACGGCAGGGGGCGGCGTCCGGGCAGCGTCCTGCGACACGTGCAGGCGGACTGCGATTGCGTCGGCGGTGCCGGGGCACCGGGCACACGTACACCCGTGGTTTCGGCCGGTGTACGACCAGGTGCGCGACGCGACGAATCGGGGCGAGGCATGGGCACGGCGACGGCGGTTCCCGAGACGCGGGACATGGAGGGCGAGGAGCTCTCGGGCGACGAGGCCTTCGTGGCGCTGCGCCACTACGGCGGCTGGCGGCTGCTGCGCGACGCGTTCGTCCGGTTCCGCTACGCCGACGGCTTCAGCCACTCCCGGGCCTTGGCGCTGCAGACGGTCCTCGCGGTCGTGCCTCTGGCGATCGTGTTCGTCGGCCTGTCGAGCGTGCTGCACACCCAGGACATCGGCAGGTTCGCCGAGGTGGTCATCCACCGGATGGCACGAGGGCCGAGCGCCGACGTCGTCGACGAGGCGCTGGCCCGTAGCCGCCGCACCGCGGACGGTGGCACGCAGGTCGCTCTCTGGTTCGGGCTCGTGTTCTCCCTGGCCAACGTCACGACGGCGATGTGCCAGATCGAGCGCGGAGCCAACCGGATCTACGGGAACGAGCGGGACCGGCCCTTCCACCGGAAGTACCTGCGCGGCCTGGCCATGGCCGTCGTCGCGGGCCTGCCCCTGGGCCTCGGCTTCGTGGTGATGGTGGCAGGCGCCGATCTGGCCGCCGCGGCGGTGACGGTCTTCGGTGTCGGGCAGCAGGTGAGCACCGTGTTCGACGTGCTGCGCTGGCCGTTGGGCTTCGTCCTGGCACTCGTCTCGGCGAGCGTCGTCTTCCGGCGCTCGCCACGGCGGCGTCAGCCCGGCTATACCTGGCTGGCGTTCGGCGCGGCCGTGTACCTCCTGCTGTGGACGGGTCTGACCGGCCTCTTCAGCCTCTACCTCTCGGTCAGCGGCTCCTTCGACACGGTCTACGGTCCGCTGAGCGCCTTCATGTCCTTGTTGCTGTGGGCCTACCTCACCTCGCTCGCGCTGTTCCTGGGGCTGGCCTTCGCGGCGCAGCTGGAAGCGGCCCGCGCCCTGCGGCCCGGCCCCGTCAAGGCCGACCCGGGGGTGTGAGACCGGCTCGGCCGCCCGCGTGCCCGGGGTCGTCCGGGCACGCGGCCCCGCGGCGGCCGTGGACGTCAGCCGGTGGGCGGGGTCACCTCCCGCGTGCACAGACGGCGGTCCGTGGGTCCGGTGACCGCCTCGCCCGTCTCCAGGGAGAAGCTGGAGTGGTGCAGGGGGCAGGTGATCCGCAGCCGCGCGGTGTTCACATAGCCGTGGGCGAGGAAGCCCTTGCGGTGCGGACATGCCGCTTCCACCTCGAACTCCCGGCCGCCGACCCGTACCCGGAGCTTGTCCTCACCCACCTGTTCGATGGTGGCGTCGTCCACTCAGGCCGCCTTGAGCGCGGAGGCGACCGCCGCCTCGGTGGCGCCGCCGATGACTTCGCCGGCCATCTTGAACCCGGCCCAGACCTTGACCGGCATCAGATCGGCCTCGGCCTCGAACTCACGGATCGCCACCTGGAGTTCCCTGGCGTGGAAGTGGTCGATGTGCAGGTGCTCGGTGTAGTAGCGGGCGCCCCGGAGGCCGAGCCTTTGCGCCGCCGCGGCGAAGCACTTGAAGGCGTAGAGGATGCTGGACTCCAGGTAGCACAGCGCGCCGAGGAAGTACTCGGGGCGTGGTGCCCGGGCGGCCGCCCAGAAGAACGTGTTGACGTAGGCGTACGTCTCCTCGTTCGTACGGTCGAGATAGTCGCCGACCTCCAGGGACATGCCCAGTTCGGTCATCAGGTCGCGGTAGATGTTGAAGTGCGCCTGGTCGAGGTTCCCGCAGCCGAACTCGTCGATGAGCACCCGGAAGACGGCCATCTTGGCCTTCTTGGGGAGCCGCCAGACGATCGGCAGGAAGGACTCGGACTCGGTGAGGCCGTCCACCGCGAACTGCGCGACGACCTCCTTGAACTGTTCATGGCCGAGGTCCTCGGCCATGACGCGCTCGTACTCCGGCGGGTCGGCTTCTTCGGCCTTGAGCAGTTCCTTCATCTGCCGGCCGAGCGCCGCGCGGTCCGGCAGGTCCGGTGCGGCGGCCTCGATCTCGCGGACGCGGGAGACGATCAGCCGCTCTTCGAGTGCGTGGAGTTCACGCAGCTCGTCGGGGCTGGGGATGGTGCGGTTGAGCACGAACAGACGGCTGCCTGCGGTGCGTTCGGCGGTGACGTTCACTGTCACTGGGGCGCTCCTTCGCAAGGGGAGGTGGCGGGTGGGCGGAATGAGCGGTTCCGCGCTCTCAGCCGACGGCCAGTGCGGTGCCGATGACGCCGCGCCGGACCAGTTCGGTCTTGACGTGCAGGTACCAGTCGTCGGCCAGCAGGTCGTACCGCTCGGACAGCTCGTCGATCCGTTCCTGGCAGACGCGGGAGAAGGACGTCACCGCCTCCGCGCAGACGTCGGGTTCGAGGTTGGCCAACGGGCCGACGAAGCCCTGGACGCCCGGCACGTCGGCGATCTGGTGCTCCCAGCCCTGGAACACCGGCACCGGCACCCCGCCCGCGAGCAGCTCCTCGGTGAACTGCGCGTGGCCGCTGGACTCCTTGACGCCGATGACACCCGGCAGCGCGCACACCTCGCGCAGCGCGGCCACGTCGAGGTCCATCTTGGAGACCGCGTTCTCGTGGTAGACGAAGACGGGCAGCGGGCTCTTGGCGATGATCTCGCGGAAGTGCTCGACCAGGGTGGGGCGCGGGGTGTCGGCGGCCGGGAAGGGCGGCGGCACCACGATCGCGTCGGCGCCGAGGGCCTCGGCGAGCGCGGCCCGCGCCAGGATGCCGGCGGGCCGTCCGATCTCGACCCCGGCGAGCACCGGGGCGCCGTCGGCGTGTTCGACGGTGAGGTGCACGATGTCGATCCACTGCTTGAGGGAGAGCTTCCAGCCCTCACCGGTACTGAGCGCCGGCATGTACCCCGCGACCCTGCCGCGCAGGCCCGCCATCAGCCGGGCCACGCTCGGCCCGCACACCTTGCGCTGCTCGTCGACGGGCGTGACGAGTGGGACCACGACGCCGCTCAGCCGCTTCAGCCGCTCCACGGCGTCGAACCGGTCCCCGGGGTTTTCAGACGGCGGCATGGTCGACCTCCAGGGTCAGGGACGTGCGGTACAGGGCGTCGAGTACGTCGTCGCCGTCCTCGAAGCGCACCGCGCCGCTCGCCCGGCCGGGGGTGCGCACCGGCATCCCCTCGGCGGCGAGGGCGGTGAGGCGGGGATTGACGGTGACCAGCTCGCCCTCGGCGGCCAGTACGGACGCCAGCAGCATCCGTTCACGCAGCTCCAGGCCATCGGCGCGGGCCGGCAGGTGGGCCAGCGCCTGCCAGTCGGCGGGGGTGTAGGCGCGCCGCCGGATCGGCATGAGGGAGTGCAGCACGTCCATGAAGGGGTAGTAGACGTCCTGCTCCTGGCGCGGGTAGCTCCACACCAGGTCGTCGCAGCGGCCGACCTCCTCGTAGGTCATCACGACCGGCCGGTGCAGGTGTTCGGCGAAGAAGGCGGCGCAGGAGGCGCGCACCGCCGGATCGGTGCTGTGCATCCCCATGAACAGCGCCGCGTCGACGTAGACGTCACGCGCCATAGCTGTCCACCGCCTCGCGCAGGCGGGTGAGGGACTGCGCGAACTCCTGCGGGTCACGGGCGAGCGCGATGCGGACGTAGCGCTCGCCGCGCTCCGGCTCGTTCCAGTAGAAGTAGGTGCCGGGCAGCACGTAGACCTCGTACGCGGTCAGGTGGGCCTGGAGTTCGGTCGCCCTGATCGTGTCGTCCGTGATGCGGAACCACGCCACGCTGACGTTGACCGTGGGCTCCAGGTGTTCGAGAAGGCTGCCCTCCAGGGTCTTCAGGGCGGTCTCCCGGTTCCGGGTGATGACGTCGCGCACCGAGGTCATGCCGTCCTCGATGGAGTCCTCGACGTAGCGGGCGAGGAAGTTCAGGATGAACGGCGAGACGTCGAGCAGGACGCTGGTGTGGATGTTGTAGACGTCCTCGTGCAGGTCCGTGCTGCAGGTGAGCAGGGCGCACTTGGCGTCCTGCAGGGGCCACGTCTTGCCGGTGTCCTCCAGCGCCATGTAGCGCACGCCGGAGGTGTCGAGGAGTTCGTAGAGGTCGAAGCGGCCGAAACGCGGGTCGGCGAGGGCGAAGGCCGCGAAGCAGAGGTCGACGACGAAGAGCTTGTCGTGGTCCACGCAGTAGCGGACGACCTCCTCGAAGCCCTTGCGGCCGTGGCTCAGCAGTGAGAAGCCGGTGGGGTTGTTGGGGTCCACGAGGAAGAGCGCGTCGGTGGTGACGGCCTCGGCGAGGCGGTCGTAGATGCGGTCGGCGTCGTGCAGGACGTCCTCCGGGATCGGCACCGGCTGGACGCCGACGTTGCGCAGGACGTCGGGCAGATTGTCGAAGCAGGGCTCGACGAGGCTGACGCTGATGTCGTTGCGCCGCAGGTACATGCCCGCGACCAGGGTGGAGATGGAGGCCGCGTAGGAGAGCATCGTGCTCTCCGCACGCACGCTGTGCTGGCCGTGCAGCCGGAAGAAGACCTCCTTGAAGCGTTCCTCCAGGTCCGCCTGGCGGCTTTCCTCGGCTTCGTACCAGAGGGCGGGCAGGGCCTGGACGATGTCGCGCTGTCCCGGGGACTGCTGCTGGTGCGTGTGGGCGTCGGCGAGGTTGAACCGGGTCTTCAGTGCCTGGATCTCGTGCTGGGTGAGGTCGAGAGGCTGCTCGGTCACAGGGTTCCTTGAGGGAAGAGGGCGACGCGGACGGTTCCGGAGCGTGCCCGCACGGCACGGCGGCCGGGGCCGTTCGAAGGCGTCGGTATCGGGAAGGGTGGTCGAGATCTGCTCGGAAACGCGCGTCATCCGCGGGGAGCAGCCGGGCCCGCACCCGGCTGGGCCGCAACAGGGAGTGCCTCGAAGGGTCGTGAACCTGGTGCGGCGTAACCACCATGGCGTACGTTAGACGATGATCGATCATCGCTCAACCCACCGCAGACCCACGCCAGTTCCGACCGGAGTCCCCCATGCCAGGTGAGAGTGTTCCCGCCGCCCCTGTGTCCGCCGTCTCGTTGAAGCGTGTCCCCCTGAGCGAACAGGTACGGCGTACCCTCCTCGACGGCCTGCTCAACGGCCGCTGGCGCCCGGGCGACCGCATCATCGAGCGGCACATCGCCCAGGAGCTCGACGTCAGCCACGGTCCCGTACGGGAAGCGCTGCGCGACCTCCAGGCCATGCAGCTCGTGGACGTCATTCCCAACAAGGGCGCCCGGGTGCGGGAGCTGACCCCGGACTATCTCGCCGCGGTCTACCCGGTGCGCGCCGCCCTGGAGCGCCTCGCCGGCCAGTTGGCGGTGGGCCGGCTGGGAGGAGACGTGTCGGAGCTGGAGCCGCATCTTGACCTGCTGCACCAGGCGGCGCGCGACGGTGACACCGACCTGCAGATCCACTGCGCGGTCGAGTTCCACCGGGAGATCGTCCGGTCCGCGGGCAACGAGGTGCTGCTGCGCAACTGGGAGTCCCTGGCCATCGAGCTGTGGACCCGCCTCTCCCTGCAGTGGCTGCGCACGGAACTGCACGAGAACGCCGAGGACCACGTCGCCATCGTGGACGCCTTCCGACGCCAGGACCCGTACGTGGGACGCATGCTCGAACTGCATGTCCTTGAGTACGCACACAAGCCGATAGGAATGCCATGACCACCACCCCGCACCCGCGCGACCAGGTCGCGCCGGGCACCGTCACCGTGTTCTCCGACATCTGGTGCTCGTTCGCCCATGTGGCGCTGCACCGGCTGCACACGACGCGGGCCCGACTCGGGCTGCAGGAGCGTGTCCGCTTCGACCACCGGGCCTTCCCGCTGGAGCTGTTCAACAACGGGCCGAGCCCCCGTCCCGGCACGGACTCCGAGGTCGGCGGGGTGGCGCACATCGAGCCCGACGCCGGCTGGCAGTTGTGGCGGGCACCGGACTGGAAGTTCCCCTCCTCCTCGCTGCCGGCGCTGGAAGCCGTGCAACTCGCCAAGGAGCAGGGCCTGGATGCCTCCGAACGGCTCGACCTGGCGCTGCGCCGGGCGTTCTGGGCCCAGAGCCGTTCCATCGGCGCGCGCTCCGTGGTCCTGGACGTGGCCGAGGAGACGTCGGGGGTCGACGCGGCCCCGATCGCCGAGGGCCTGGACGACGGGCGGGCGCGCCACGCGGTCACGCGGGACTTCGCGTGCGCCCGGGAGCACCGGGTCCAGTGCAGTCCGCACCTGTATCTGCCCGACGGCTCCGACTGCGCCAACCCCGGCGTGACGGCTCGTTGGCACGGCAAGTACGGGACCGGGTTCCCGGAGGTGACCGGGAACGATCCCACGGTCTATGCGGAGTTGCTCCGCAGGGCAGCCGGTTGATCCTCGACCGCTCGCCCGGCCGACCCTTCAGCCGCCCCCCCCGGGGGTCGCCATGGAACCGTCGGGGTCTCGCATCCTGAGAAATGATCGATCATCGCGCATTACTCGCCAGTAAGTGTTGACTGCATCTATCGGCGGCTCCTACGTTTTGCATCCCGGAAACATGCTTCCGCTTTCCGAAATCTCATGGGCGTGGAAGCTGCGTCAGCGGGGTGCGCGTCGCCACCCCCATCCACCCGCCGGACCACCCGTACGTCCGGCCCCGCTCACCGGGCCGCCGCACCGAACCCGGCGGCCCCGACTCCTTACCCAGGAACGCGAAAGGGGATCACCCGTGTCCCAGCTCGACCAACTGCCCGACAAGGACCCGTCCGAGGTCGCGGAGTGGTGCCAGTCCCTCGACGCGGCCGTCGCCTTCGGCGGCCCGCAGCGGGCCGTCCAACTGCTGCAGCGCGTCAACGAACACGCGCGGAGCACCGGAATCGACCTTCCGCCGTTCCTGGAGACGCCCTACGTCAACACCATCCCCACCGCCGCCGAACCGGCGTACCCCGGCGACGAGGAGATGGAGCGGAAGATCACCGCGTGGAACCGCTGGAACGCCGCCGCGATGGTGACGCGCGGCAACCAGCGCGGCGGCCTCGGCGGGCACATGGCCACCTTCGCCTCCGCCGCCTGGCTCTACGAGGTGGGCTTCCAGCACTTCTTCCGCGGCAAGCAGGCGGACGGCTCCGGTGACCAGCTGTACGTCCAGGGCCACGCCTCCCCCGGTGTCTACGCCCGCGCCTTCCTCGACGGCCGCCTCAGCGAGGGCCAGTTGGACCGCTTCCGCCAGGAGGCGGGAGGCGACGGTCTCCCCTCCTATCCCCACCCCCGCCGCCTCCCGTGGCTGTGGGAGTTCCCGACGGTGTCGATGGGCCTCGGCCCCCTCTCCGCCATCTACCAGGCGCGCTTCAACCGCTACCTCACCAACCGCGGCATCAAGGACACCTCGCACTCGCACGTGTGGGCGTTCCTCGGTGACGGCGAGATGGACGAGCCGGAGTCGACGGCGGCCCTCGCACTGGCCGCACGTGAGGGTCTGGACAACCTCACCTTCGTCGTCAACTGCAATCTCCAGCGCCTCGACGGCCCCGTACGCGGCAACTTCAAGATCGTGCAGGAGCTGGAGCGGCAGTTCCGCGCGGCCGGCTGGAACGTGGTCAAGTCCCTGTGGGGGGCGGACTGGGACGACCTGCTCGCCGAGGACACCGACGGCGCGCTGGTCCGCCGGCTCGGGAGCGTTCCCGACGGCCAGTTCCAGACCTTCGCGGCACGCGACGGCGCCTACATCCGCGAGCGGTTCCTCGGCGCCGACCCCGCTCTCGCCGCGCTCTCCGGCCGGCTGAGCGACGCCCGCCTCGAAGAGATCGTCGGCACCTCGCGGGCCGGCCACGAGCCGCGCAAGGTCTACGCCGCCTACCGGGCCGCCCTGGAACACCAGGGCGCCCCGACGGTCGTCCTGGTCCAGACGGTCAAGGGCTGGACCCTCGGCCCCGGCTTCGAGTCGCGCAACGCCAACCACCAGATGAAGAAGCTCTCGGGCAAGGAGTTCCGCGCCATGCGGGACCTGCTCGAACTCCCCATCCCCGACAAGGCCCTGGACGACACGCTCGTGCCCTACTGGCACCCCGGAGCCGACTCCCCCGAGGTCAGGTACCTCCAGGAGCGCCGCGCCGCGCTCGGCGGCCCGGCACCGGCCCGCAGGATCGTCCCCAAGCCGCTGCCGCTGCCCTCCGCGAAGCCCTTCGACGCGCTGAAGAAGGGCTCGGGCAGTCAGGAGATCGCCACGACGATGGCGTTCGTCCGCCTGGTCAAGGACCTGATGCGGGACAAGGAGACCGGCAGCCGGTGGGTGCCGAT
The DNA here is from genome assembly GCF_040654435.1 of Streptomyces sp. NPDC050703. Classification (NCBI taxonomy): domain Bacteria; kingdom Bacillati; phylum Actinomycetota; class Actinomycetes; order Kitasatosporales; family Streptomycetaceae; genus Streptomyces; species Streptomyces sp. NPDC050703. The sequence continues at coordinate 1,229 of NZ_JBFAHX010000034.1, read as the reverse complement.
CGTCCCCGACGAGGCCCGCACCTTCGGCATGGAGTCGCTGTTCCCCTCGGCCGGCATCTACTCCCCCGTGGGACAGACCTACGACCCCGTCGACCGCGACCAGCTGCTCTACTACAAGGAGTCCAAGGACGGGCAGATCCTCAACGAGGGGATCACGGAGGCCGGATCGCTGGCCTCCCTGACGGCGGCGGCGACCTCGTACGCGACCCACGCCGAGCCGATGATCCCCTTCTACATCTTCTACTCGATGTTCGGCTGGCAGCGGACGGCCGATCAGTTCTGGGCCCTGGGCGACCAGTTGGGCAGGGGCTTCGTCATCGGAGCGACCGCGGGCCGCACCACCATGACGGGCGAGGGACTCCAGCACGCCGACGGCCACTCGCATCTGATCGCCTCCACCAATCCGGCCGCGGTCAGCTATGACCCCGCCTTCGCGTACGAGGTCGCCGTCATCGTCCGCGAAGGGCTGCGCCGCATGTACGGCCCCGACGCCGAGGACGTCTTCTACTACCTCACCGTCTACAACGAGACGAAGCTCCAGCCGCCCATGCCGTCCGGCGAAGGTGTCGAGGAGGGCATCCTGCGCGGCCTCTACCGCTACCAGGAGGCCGCGGACGCGGCCTCCGACGCGCCGCGCCTACAGCTCCTCGCCTCCGGTACCGCGATCCACTGGGTCCTTGAGGCCCAACGCCTCCTGCGCGAGGACTGGGGCGTGGCGGCCGATGTGTGGTCCGCCCCGTCCTGGACCGAGCTGCGGCGCGAGGCTCTCGACGTGGAGGCGGAGAACCTGCGCGCGGCCACCACGGGCGAGGGCAGGGGGGACCGGGTCCCGTACATCACGCGTGCGCTCGCCGGTGCTCCGGGGCCGGTGATCGCCGTGAGCGACTGGATGCGCGCGGTGCCCGATCAGATCAGTCCCTGGGTGGAACAGGAATGGCTGTCCATCGGAACCGACGGTTACGGGCTCTCCGACAGCCGGGACAACGTGCGCCGTCACTTCGGCGTGGACGCCCCGTCCCTCGTGGTCGCCGTGCTCGCCACGCTCGCCCGGCGCGGCGAGGTCAAGCAGGAGACGGTGCGGCAGGCCGCCGCACGCTACGGGGTGGAGGCGTGAGCATGGCCGACGCAGTCATCACCCTGCCGGCGCTCGGTGAGTCCGTCACCGAGGGCACCGTCACCCGCTGGCTGAAGGAGGTCGGCGAGGAGGTCGCGGCCGACGAGCCCCTCCT